>CAIYVA010000033.1 GCA_903929455.1 uncultured Pseudomonadota bacterium
GCAGACAGCACGGCTGAACTTCACCATTTTATTGGTAAAGACATTCTTTACTTCCACACGCTGTTTTGGCCTGCGGTACTCACCGGCTCGGGCTTTCGCCGGCCGACCGCCGTGCACGCGCACGGATTCTTGACCGTGAATGGACAGAAAATGTCTAAGTCGCGCGGCACCTTCATCACCGGCCGACGCTATCTAGATAAGCTCCCGCCCGAAGCACTGCGCTATTACTTTGCCGCCAAACTGGGCCCTGGCATCGATGACATGGATTTGTCGCTCACCGACTTTGTTAATCGCTTTAACGCCGATGTGGTCGGCAAGTTGGTCAACATCGCCAGTCGCTGCGCCGGATTTATTGCACGTGCAGGTGGCACATTAGCCGCCAGCTTGCCGGAACCTGCGCTATATGCCGAGTTCGCCGCCGCGCGCGAATCGATCGCCCAGCACTACGAAGCGCGCGACTTCGCCCAAGCCATCCGCGAGATGGCCGCACTGGCTGATCGCGCCAATCAATACATCGATGGCCAAAAACCATGGAACGTGGCGAAAGACCCCAGCCGGACCGCTGAGGTCGTGGCCATCTGCACACAGGGCATCAACCTATTCCGAGTGCTGATCAGTTATTTAAAGCCCGTGTTGCCATCGATGGCCGATCAGGCCGGTGTCTTCCTAGGCCGGCCCTTCACCCACTGGGATGAGATCGAAACGCCACTACTAGGCACCACACTAGAAGCCTATACGCCCTTAGCCACGCGCCTGGATCCTAAGGTCGTGGCGAGTCTGATCGACGCCGAAGGCCCCGAGACGGCAGCAACCGAAGGCCCAGGCACCCCATCACCTGCCAAAGCCAAACCAAAGAGCACAGCACCCGTGAACACAGACCAACCCGCCGCCACCACACCGAGTGGGGCCGCGACACCCCCTGCCAGCGGCGCACCGACAGAAATCACCATCGACGATTTGGCAAAAATTGATCTGCGCATCGGTCGAGTACTGGCCGCTGAACGGGTGGAAGGATCCGACAAACTGTTAAAACTCACGATCGACTTAGGCAGTGAGCAGCGCACCATTTTTTCAGGCATTCAAAACGCGTACACCCCCGAACAAATGCTCGACCGCCACGTGGTCGTGGTCGCCAATCTCAAGCCGCGCAAGATGCGCTTTGGCATCTCACAAGGCATGGTACTCGCGGCCAGTGGTGAGGGAGACGGCGTCTATCTGGTGAGTCCTGACCAGGGCGGCGCGGCGGGCATGCAGGTCAAATAATTGACTGCCCCTGTGGTCTCCGCGGAGGCAATCGACGCACTGCTGCCACAGACCCAGTGCACGCGTTGTGGATACAGCGGGTGCTTACCGTACGCCACGGCCATCGCCTGTGGCGACGCCGACACCGACCAGTGCCCGCCAGGTGGCGCGCACACCGCACGCGCCTTGGCTGATTTTTTAGGCCGACCGTACAAGCCCATCGACCCGCGCTATGGCATGGAAGGTCCACCCCGTGTTGCGGTCATTGATGAGAGCATCTGCATTGGCTGCGCCAAATGCCTGCCACCGTGCCCAGTGGATGCCATTGTCGGTGCACGCAAACACCTGCATACCGTAGTGGCTGCGGATTGCTCCGGCTGCGAACTGTGTCTGCCGGCCTGCCCGGTGGACTGCATCACCATGGTTGAGACCGCATCTGTCCCACTCACAGCGGACGCGTTGCACACGCGCCAAGCGCAGTACCGCAGCCGCTACAGCGCGCACCAAAGCCGACACACGAAGCGATTACAGGAACGCAACCGACGCCTGGCGCGTCATTCGCCGAGCGCTCCATGACACCCGCGCATCGGCAGGCCTTCTTTAAACACCTGCAGACCCTCAACCCTGCGCCGACCACAGAATTGATCTGGCGCAGCCCTTTCGAGCTATTGATCGCAGTCATTCTGTCGGCGCAAGCGACTGACAAGAGCGTCAACATCGCTACGCGAACACTGTTCAAAGTAGCCAACACACCTCAGACAATGGTGGCCCTTGGCCTCGAGGGCATTAAAGAACACATCAAGACCATTGGTCTTTTCAACACCAAGGCGAAAAACGTACTGGCCACCGCGGAGCGCTTGTTGGCCTTACACCAAGGTCTCGTGCCGCGTGACCGCAATGCGCTAGAGTCATTACCTGGCGTGGGCAGAAAAACGGCCAACGTGGTACTCAACTGTGTCTTTTCCGAACCGACCATTGCGGTCGACACACATATTTTTAGAGTGGCTAACCGCACAGGCTTAGCACGCGGCAAAACCGTTTTAGCGGTGGAAAAACGCTTACTCAAAGCGGTGCCGAATGCCTATCTGACGCATGCGCATCACTGGCTTATTTTGCTCGGACGCTACACCTGCAAGGCCAGAAAGCCAGAGTGTTGGCGCTGCCCGGTCTACGCTGAATGCGGCTTTAAAACAAAAACACCGGATCCCTCCCTCGATACCACTGAGCGCGTCACACGCCGCAGACGCCAGTAGCATCCAGCCGCATCACCCTATTGAGTCCGCGCTGCCTCTAAAGACACCTAGGGGGGGGTAGAGGACCCAACACTCGCTCGGCTACCCGCTCACCAAAAGATTAGTTATTGTTTGCCGCACGGGGGATCACCGGCTGAGCCTAAGCTATGATCAACTAGCCCACAAGAATGATGCAAACAGCGCACGCTGACCAATCAGCTGCGTATTTTGCGTAGTAAAAATAGTCGATTAATGCGATTAATGCGATTAATGCGAAAGTAGCTTAAGGGGTTACTGAATGCCAAGTTATCAGCGCGTCGCGCAGTTATATCAGGTGATGACCAGTTCACGACAAGCAATCCCCCTGACGCAGCTGTGCGAAAGCCTCGACACCTCCCCTGCAACGATCAAGCGTTTGATTTCCTTTCTACGTCACGACCTACAGATGAATATCGTGTTTGACTCAGAGCATGGCGGCTACCGCATAGCCACCGATGAGCGCAGCACTCGTCATGCAATAGGCCCGCTCCATAATTCCAAAGAGATCTCCGACCTATTCACGACTTGTCTGATCGCTGAGAAACTGGTTCCCAACCTATTCAACTGCACCGGCGAATCGATACGCAATCAATTACGCCAGTCACTTGGTGCGAAGGCAAAAAAACTCAATGATCTGAGTGATCGCGTCTGCGTGATTGCACCGCAGAAACGCACAGTGAGTCCCCAGGATTTTGCGGATTTGGTGGTTGCATTGCGCGATCAAATTCGTATCACCATCTATTATCGCGAGCTCGGCGGCTCACGCGGAGCCTCACACACCGTATCGCCTTACCGTTTAATTTTATATCGCAATAATTGGCACTTGGCCGGCTGGTGCCATCAGGACCATACCTTAAAAATACTGGCGGCAGAACGCATCAAGGTCACGGACATGACCGCCACCCCGTGCCGACCCATCCATCACGATGAACTCAGCAAGGCCGTCGAGGCTGCTTATGGAATCGATCTGGGTGAACCATCGGATCATGCGGTGCTACGTTTTTCACCCAAAGCCGCCAAGCGAGTCGCGCTTGAAGAATGGCATCGAGACCAAACCCAACGGCATCATGCTGATGGCAGTCTTGAGCTCACAGTGCCTTATCGGCAGACACGCGAGCTTAAAATGGATGTGCTGCGCTTTGGCTCGGAGGTGGAGGTCGTGGCACCACGGCAATTACGCCAAGAGGTGGCGCAAGATCACGCCAAGGCGGCACAACAATACGCCGCAGACCTAGTGCCCGCATGAGAAATCAATCGGCGCCGACTAGTGGGCGGGCGACGTCCTAACCGCTTTCACGCCGATATCATGTAGCGCCTGTTTTAGAGTGCGCACACCCTCGGCATAATGACCCGCATTGCATTGCGTCTCCCCGAGGTCACGACTCTTATGGCCGCGCGCCGCATGCGCCGCTTTTTGGTGCGTAGGCCAAGCCACATCAAACTGCGCGATCAGATGTCGACAGTGACTGGCGGCTGGGTTGCGCGCCTGACTGACCGACGCCTCAGCCACGGCCTGCGCTTGGCTCTTACCCACACACATCACCCCAGCGATGGCCCAAACCACAGCCAGCACCCGCCACAGGGGCAGGCATCGGCCAGGCGCAGACAGAGGGCTCAGGTAGGTCACCCACTAAGATTAGCCCGATGAGTGGCCAAGTGGCGCAAGGCAGCGTTAAGACTCCTTAAGGTTGTCGCTGTCAAAACGTCCAATCTGACGTATCCTGAGTAGTCAGAGACCATCATGAAAATCCTCCTCGTTGAAGACGACCGTCGGGCCAGTGACCTCCTAAGCCAAGGGCTGAGGGCGCTTGGCCACAGCGTGGAGCAAAGCTTCGATGGTGAATCGGGTCTTAAAGCCGCCATGAGCGGCCTGTACGACGTACTACTCCTCGATCGCATGCTGCCGAAACTCGATGGCCTTGAGCTCGTCAAGCGCCTGCGTGGGATCGGCAATGACACACCCACCCTTATCTTGAGCGCTCTCGATCAGGTCGATGAGCGGGTCCAGGGACTACGCGCGGGTGGCGATGATTATTTGGCGAAGCCCTATCACTTGGAAGAGCTGACCGCACGCCTCGAGGCCTTAACCCGCCGCAAAGGTGCATCCCCGCTGAGCGATCGGCTCAAGTTTGCGGATCTCGAACTGGATGCCCGCGCACGGAAAGTGACCCGTGGTGGCAAAAAGATTGATCTAACCACCCGTGAGTTCCAGTTGCTGGAATTTCTGATGCGCCACGCCCGCCAAGTGGTGACGCGCACCATGATCCTCGAAGGCGTCTGGGATTATCACTTTGACCCAAAGACCAACGTGATTGACGTGCATATCAGCCGCCTAAGACAGGCCATTGATAAAGACTTCACTATCCAGCTTCTGCACACCATACGCGGCGCAGGCTACACACTCTCCGAAGACCCTTAAGGCACCCGTGGGCTTGGTCCATCTCCTTCGCTCATCGATTGCTCGCGTCGCCGTTTTGCACGGCTTAGTGCTGGCCGCGGCCATGATGGCGGTATTAAGCGGCGTCTATATCGCAACCGATCGCTTGATCGCCAATGAAGGCGATCAACTGATCTCTGTCGAAACCCAAAACCTGACTGACTCATTTAAAAAAATGGACACGGATGCGTTCATCGCCGCCGTGATCGAACGCGCGGACGATCCTTGGATCCGCGGCGGCGTGTATGAACTGCATGGGCCTAGAGGCAATTTTCTGGCGGGCAATGTCGTGGTGCTGTCCGATCTGAAAGTAGCCTCGGGCGTATGGACCGAGTTCGAAGTCGCCGATGCCAACAATGAAGCAGACATCAGCCGACAAATTCGCGCCAAAGTGGAGGATTTAGGCGACGGCTATCGCCTGCTGGTCGGGCATGATGTGCAGGATCGGCGCGCCTTCAAGACGGTGATGCTACAGAGCGTTATCTGGGCGGTACTGGCAACACTGCTATTTGGTGTCGCTGGCGGATGGTGGCTGGGCCGGCGCATCTCACGTACTGCCAAGGCCATTAGCAGCAGTGCTGCACGCATCGCCCTTGGTAATCTCACCGAGCGCTTACCCTTAAGTGGCAACGGCGATGAGATCGACACCCTGGTCAGTCAATTCAATGAGCTACTCACCCGTGTAGACACACTGACCACCACGCTTCGCGCTGTGTTGGATAGCACAGCGCATGATCTGCGTGGTCATCTCAACCGCATTCGCGGCGCAGCCCAGGAAGCAAGCCTCAAAGCCACCTCTGCGGATGAGGTCAGCGCCGTCGCACTGGTGCTCACAGAAATCGATCGCTTGAGCGAGACCTTACAGGGCTTACTGCGCATCGCACTCGCAGAATCTGGAACGGTTCCCTTAGAACGGGTTGATTTAAGCGCGATGACCACCGATCTGGTCGAGTTCTATCAACCGGTCGCCGGCCTCGATCAGCTACATACTCACATTGAACCTGGCCTCTGGGTGCGCGGCCATCGACAACTGCTCACTCAAGCCTTGTCCAATGTATTAGATAACGCCTTAAAGTACGGTCAGGGCAGCAAGGTCTCGATTAATCTAAGTCGCGACGAACAACAGGCCATCCTCACCATCCGCGATCAGGGCCCTGGCATCCCAGCAGAGCAACGGGAATGGGCCAAGCAACGCTTTAGACGGCTGCCCGGCAGTTCTGGCTTGCCTGGCTCAGGCTTAGGACTGTCTTTGGTGGCAGCCGTTGCTCGCTTGCATCAGGCAGAGCTTAATCTGCAGGATGCGAACCCAGGGCTTGCCCTGTCACTGTCGATACCACTGACCAACGACTAAGCGTTGCATCCTGTGGCAATCATCGCCTCTTAGGACTTACGCGGGATATACAGATCGGTCAACGTGCCTTCAAAGGCCTCAGCCGCGAAACCCACCGTCTCAGAGAGGGTCGGATGTGGGTGAATGGTTAGGCCTAGATCATGCGCATCAGCACCCATCTCAATGGCTAACGCCACCTCAGAGATCAAATCCCCCGCATTGGAGCCGACAATGCCAGCACCGAGTACGCGGTGCGTGGTCGGATCAAACAGCAACTTAGTAAACCCCTCGTCGCGATTGAGTGCCAAGGATCGCCCAGAGGCTGCCCACGGGAACACACCCTTACCGACCTCAATCCCCTGCGCCTTCGCATCGGTTTCTGTGAGACCCACCCAGGCGACCTCAGGATCGGTATAGGCCACCGACGGGATCACTCGCGCATCAAAGGCGCGCTTACGTCCCGCTGCCACCTCTGCTGCCACCTTGCCTTCGTGGCTGGCCTTGTGCGCAAGCATCGGGTTGCCGACCAGATCACCAATCGCGAAAAGATGAGGCACCTCGGTGCGCTGTGTGCGATCGACGCGAATAAAGCCACGCTCATCTGGCGTAAGACCCGCAGCGTCCACCCCAATCGATCGACCATTGGGGCGACGCCCGATGGCGACCAACACGACATCAAAGCGCTGTGGCTCTGTCGGCGCATCGGCGCCTTTAAAGGTCACTGCAATGCCTGCTGGCTCCGCAGACAGACTAACGACTTGGGTGCTGGTGTAGATCGCCTCAAAGCGCGCTCGCAGTCGCTTCTCTAGTGGCCTAACCAAGTCCCGATCACATCCGGGCATTAAAGCGGCACCTAACTCGACCACCGTGATGCGCGTCCCTAAGGCGCTATATACACTGGCCATCTCAAGACCGATGATGCCGCCGCCGATGACCAGCATGCTTGCCGGTATCTGATCAAGTGCGAGCGCACCGGTCGAGTCGATAATGCGAGGGTCTTGTGGGGCACCGGGTAAGCGCACAGGCTCCGAACCTGCCGCGATGATGCACTGCTCAAAGCCAATGACCTGCCGACCCTCGGGCCCATTCAACTCTAAGCGATGCGGTGACACGAAGCGCGCCTCACCAGATAACACGCGCACCTTGCGCTGTTTGGCGAGTCCGCTTAAGCCGTGCGTCAAACGTCCAACGACGCGATTTTTCCAGGCCTGTAATTGCGGCATATCAATCTGTGGTGGACCAAAGGACACGCCCAGAGCACCCATCGACTCCGCATCCTCAATCACCTTGGCGGCATGCAACAGCGCCTTAGAGGGAATGCAACCCACATTGAGACAGACACCGCCCAACGTCGCACCGCGCTCGATGAGACCCACTTCAAGGCCTAAATCAGCTGCACGAAAGGCAGCGGTATAGCCGCCGGGCCCAGCACCCAACACCACCAGAGGCAGCCAGATATCGGCCACTGGCTCATCGATCGCTGAAGACGCTGCCGCTGCCGGCTTAACTAGGGCGGGGGATGACTGTGAAGACGGCGGTACAGACGATGCTGACGCAGGTACAGAGATCGTAGAGGACGCTTGAGCCATCACCTCCAAACGCATGACTAAACGACCCGTCTCTACCGCATCCCCCACCGCCACTAGCACCTCACGCACCACCCCGGCAAAAGGCGATGGCACATCCATCGTCGCCTTCTCGCTTTCCAGCGTCAGCAACGAATCGTGTTCAGATACCACGCTGCCGACCGACACCAAAACCTCAATCACCCGCGTGTCTTTGACATCCGCCAGATCCGGAATCAGCACCTCGCGCAACTCAGGCGTCGCACTCATGAAATGCCCTCAGTCAAAACCGCCACATCCGACAAGGCCTGCGCCAATGCGGTGGTAAAGCGCGCCGCTTCTGCCCCATCGATCACGCGATGATCGTAAGACAGCGACAGCGGCAGCATCAGGCGCGGCACAAAGGCATTGCCTTGATACACCGGCTGCATGCTCGCGCGTGACACGCCCAAGATAGCCACTTCGGGAGCGTTAATAATCGGGGTGAACGCGGTACCTCCCACGCCACCTAAGCTTGAGACCGTGAAGCATCCACCTTGCATCTCAGAGGCAGTTAACTTACCCACACGCCCCTTCTCGCTCAGGCTAGCCAGCTCACGCGCGATCTCAAACACGTTTTTTTGATTGGCATCCCTCAGTACCGGCACCATCAAACCATTCGGTGTGTCGGCAGCAAACCCCAGGTGCAGATATTTTTTCATCACCAAGTTCTCGCCACTCTCATCTAGCGAGGCCGCGAAACGTGGGTACTTAGCCAACACGAGTGCACACGCCTTCAACACAAAGGACAAGACCGTGAGCTTAATGCCTTGCGCGCCTGCATGCTCCTTTAAGCTCAAACGCTTGGCCTCCAGCGCAGTGATATCCGCCACATCAAACTGCGTGACATGCGGCAGATTGACCCAAGCGGCATGCAAGCGACGTCCTGATATTTTCTGTATCCGACTCAACGGCACGATGTCGATGGCACCAAAGCGCGCAAAGTCAACGCTCGGGACAGCGGGCAGCGAGGCAGCGCCAGCACCTTCCGATAAGGTGCGCTTCACCCACGCTTTCACATCGGCATGGGTGATGCGTTGCTTGAGGCCTGTGCCCTGCACCCGCCCAAGATCAACTCCCAGTTCACGCGCCAACAAACGCACCGACGGCCCCGCATAGGCTCTTGCAAAGCCCACTTCACTGATCGCCACCACACGTCGTGAGGCAGCGACTGACGACACCACGGCAGCGACGGGCGCCACGATCGGACTCACGGATACAGGCTGAGACATCGGCGCCACCGCTGGCGTCGAGACCACCGGCGCGGTCGTCGCTGCGATCACAACAGAAGGCGCCTCACTGACCGCTATGTGTGCGACCGGCGCGCCTGCCGATACCTTGTCGCCTTTTTTAACCAACAGCGCAACCACGGTGCCCGCGACCGTGCAAGGCACATCCATGGTGGCTTTTTCGGTCTCCACTGTGATGAGGGGTGCATCCACCATCACCACATCATTGACTTGCACTAGGATCTCAATGACATCCACTGACTTGGCGTCACCTAAATCTGGCACCACAACCGTCGTGAGCGTACTCATGGTTAAGCCATCGCCGGATTAGGCCGATCAGCGTCAATCCCTAGGCTGCGCATGGCGTCTTGTACGCGACTGACATCGAGCCTGCCCTCATCCGCCAACGCTTTTAAGGTGGCGATCACAATGTGATGACTGTTGACTTCAAAGTGCTCGCGTAAGGCCGCACGTCCATCAGATCGACCGAAACCATCGGTACCAAGCACCACGTATCGACCGGGCACCCACTCACGAATCATGTCAGGCACTGCCTTGACGTAGTCAGTGGCGGCCACATAAGGACCCGGATGCTCAGCAAGGCACGCCGCCACATAAGACACCTGTGCCGCATCGCCCGCATGCAAGCGATCGCTGCGACTGAGATCAAGCGCCTCACGACGCAACTCAGAGAAACTGGTGACGCTGAGTACGTCAACCGCTACGCCAAACTCCGCCTCTAATAGCTGGGCAGCCGCCTCGCACTCACGCAAGATCGTGCCCGATCCCAACAGTGTCGCGCGCAGCGCGCCTGTGCGCGTACGCAACGCGTACATACCCTTCACAATGCCCGCCTCAACCCCCGCCGGCATCGCAGGCTGCAGATAGTTCTCGTTCATCACCGTTAAGTAATAGAACACGCTCTCCTGCTCGGCATACATGCGTCGCAAGCCATCCTGAACAATGACAGCAAGCTCATAGGCGTAACACGGATCATACGACACGCAGTTTGGGATCAAACTCATGGTGAGCTGGGAGTGCCCATCTTGGTGCTGCAAGCCTTCACCAGCCAACGTGGTTCGCCCGGCGGTTGCACCCAGCAGGAACCCGCGTGCACGCAGATCGCCGGCAGCCCACATGAAATCACCGACCCGCTGGAAACCAAACATCGAGTAGTAAATATAAAACGGCACCATATACGTACCGTGGTTGGAATAGCTCGTGGCAGCGGCAATCCACGAACACATCGCACCTGCCTCATTGATGCCTTCCTCTAAGATCTGTCCTTTGATGTCCTCACGATAAGACAGCAACTGATCGGCGTCCTGCGGCGTATACAACTGTCCGACGGAGGAATAAATACCGATCTGACGGAACAGCCCCTCCATACCAAAGGTGCGCGCCTCATCCGGTACGATCGGCACGATGTTCTTGCCGATGTTTTTATCCTTCAGGAGCACACCGAGCAAGCGCACGAAGGCCATGGTCGTTGAGATCTCGCGATCACCCGATGACTGCAGCAGCGTGTCAAAGGAAGCCAGTGGCGGCACCAACAACGGTGGCGCATCTGGGCGGCGCGACGGCAGATAGCCGCCGAGCACTTGCCGGCGCTCACGCAAATAGCGCATCTCATCACTGTCTTCAGCCGGGCGCTTGAAGGGCAGCTTGGCGATCTCTTCGTCGGAGATGGGAATGTTAAAGCGATCGCGGAAGGCTTTTAAGCCAGCGTCGTCCAATTTTTTCTGCTGATGCGCGGGGTTCATCGCCTCACCGGCCTTACCCAGCCCAAAACCCTTGACGGTTTTGGCCAAGATCACCGTCGGCTGCCCCTTAGTGGCCATGGCCTGGGCGTAGGCATTCCATACTTTACCAGCATCATGCCCACCGCGATTTAAGCGCCAAATCTCGTCATCCGACAGATTGGCAACCAACTCCCGAAGCTCGGGGTACTTACCGAAAAAGTGCTCGCGCGTATAAGCACCACCCTTGGCTTTGAAGTTCTGATACTCACCGTCCACGCACTCTTCCATCAAGCGCCTAAGCAGTCCGTGCTGATCACGCGCCAACAAAGGATCCCAGCGAGAGCCCCACACCACTTTAATCACATTCCAGCCGGCACCTAGGAAGGCGGCTTCTAACTCTTGAATGATTTTTCCGTTGCCGCGCACAGGGCCATCGAGGCGCTGCAAATTACAGTTGATCACAAACACCAAATTATCGAGCTTCTCGCGCACAGGCATAGTGAGCGCGCCCATGGATTCCGGCTCATCCATCTCACCATCGCCTAAAAACGCCCACACTTTGCGATCGGATGGCGGCGTGAGGCCACGGTGCTCCAGGTACCGCAGAAAGCGCGCCTGAAAAATCGCCATCATCGGACCTAAGCCCATCGATACGGTGGGGAATTGCCAAAAATCAGGCATCAACCACGGGTGGGGATAGGAGGACAAGCCCACATCACGGCCGGTCGCCTCACGCCTAAAATGGCGCAACTGCTCTTCGCTTAGGCGCCCTTCAAGGTAGGCTCGCGCATAAATGCCAGGGCTCGAATGGCCTTGCATAAAGACCAGATCACCTAAGTGCTCAGCGTTCGCTGCTCGCCAAAAATGATGGAAGCCCACTTCATACAAAGTAGCCGACGACGCATAGGTCGCAATGTGCCCGCCGTACTCAGAATTTTCACGATTAGCCGCCACCACCATGGCCATGGCATTCCAACGAATGTAGGCCTCTAGGCGTCGCTCCAGCGCACGATTTCCAGGGTAAGGCTGCTCGTGAGCCGCACTGATCGAATTGACGTAGGCCGTATTGGGCTTAAACGGCAAGTAGGCGCCAGCGCGGCGCGTGTGGTCAATTAAGCGCTCCAACAAGAAGTGAGCGCGCTCCGGGCCGTGGGCCTTCAACACGGAATCAATCGCCTCTAACCATTCTTGGGTTTCTAGGGCATCTACATCGCCCAGATTCGGCAGATCAGTCATGCAACCTCACACCGTCGAAGAAACAGGCGCTTAGTATAAGACTTCGCTATGATTTGCGCAGACTCAACGACGGTCGAGACCTAAACGGCATGAAAACCCTACCGGTATACAATCCCCCCAAGGTCACCAACGTCAAAGGCGCGCCCAGCGCCACTTGGCTTAAGGGCCTCGATCGCCTGCTACTGCTTGTCCCTGCAGCCGATGTGCCTGCTCGACTGAAGCAGTTGCCGGCCAGCACGGCGGCCCTGCGCGAGTTCAGTCGCCTCAAACCAGGACCGGGCGCTGTGTTCAGTAGCACCCTGTCCACTCCCCAGACGCTGGGTGTCATTATTGGCGTGTTAGCGCCGAACGCGGATGCGTTTCAGGCTTTAACCGTAGCCGGGCGGGTGGCGCGCGAGGCGGCACGCCACCGACCCGAGCGCGTGGGGCTTTGGGCCCCTCTGCACTCACCTGCCACCTCTGAGCGCGCAGATTGGCTCTTGGCTGCAGTGCTCGCTGAAATCGAACCCAAGCCGCAGCATAAGCGCGTGCGAGGACCCACGTGGCAGCCACAACGCTTGACGGTGGCAGGTCATGCGCAGCCAGCGCAGACGCTGGCCGTCGAGTCAGGCGCACACTTGGCGCGTTGGCTCACGCAACTGCCGCCAAACATACTGACCCCAACCACCTACCGACGTGCACTCAGCACACTCGCCAAGCAGCACGGATGGGGAATCCAAATCTATGACGAGCGCGCATTAAAGAAGCAAGGCGCGGGCGCTTTCCTCGCGGTGTCACAAGGCAGTGCTCGACGCGATGCCGCCTTGGTGCATCTAAGCTATCGACCGCGCCGCACCGGCGCCACACCATCACGCGCACCGATTGCGTTGGTTGGCAAAGGTTTGTGCTTCGATACCGGCGGACTCAATATTAAGTCAGCCAAATCGATGTTATCGATGCACGGCGATATGGGCGGCAGTGCGGTGGCCTTAGGTACGCTATTAGCGCTCACCCAAGCCAAGCATCCAGAACCCGTCGATGCGTGGCTGGCACTGGCTGAAAATCGCGTAGGACCCGATGCGTATACGCAGCAAGATGTGGTCACCGCCGCCAATGGCACCAGCATCCAAGTGGTGCACACTGATGCGGAGGGTCGCATGGTACTGGCCGACACATTGGCCATTGCCTCTCGCACCAAGCCCGCCTGCATACTTGATTTTGCCACTTTAACCGGCGCGTGCGTCGTGGCTTTGGGCGATCGGTTATCCGGGGTATTCACCAACCGGCCCGCGCTACGCGACACCTTAGAAGCGGCAGGTCATGCATCCGGCGAGCGGGTCTGGGCACTGCCGATGCCAGAGGACTTTGATGAGGATCTGCAAAGCCCCATCGCGGATGTCATGCAGTGTTTGATCGATGGCAAGGCAGACCATATCTACGCCACCCGCTTCCTGTCACACTTTGTGAACCCAGACATTCCTTGGATACATGTGGATCTATCAGCAGCTGAGCGCAGTGGCGGATTAGCGCACATCGGTCACGCCGTGACCGGCTTTGGCGTCCGCTTTGCCACGACCCTGCTCGCCGATCCACAATTCACGCAACGCATTCACCAAAGGCCGGCCCGTCGATGAAAATAAGCCTGCTCCGCCCGGATGATTGGCACCTGCATCTGCGCGATGGCGCCGCTTTAAGCGCGGTCCTTGCACACACCGCCGAACGCTTTGGTCGAGCGATCGTGATGCCGAATCTTAAACCCGCGATCACCACCACAGAGTTAGCCGGCCAGTATCGCGCGCGCATTATGGCCGCCCTACCCGCACCGTCACGCTTTGAGCCACTGATGACGCTGTATCTCACCGATAACACGTCCCCAAGCGAAGTGCATCGCGCCAAACAAAGCGGCTTTGTGCACGCCATCAAGTACTACCCAGCGGGTGCGACCACCCATGCGGACGCCGGCGTCACGGCACTGGATAAGACCTTCTCCGCGTTGGCCGCCATGGAAGAGAGCGATCTGCCTTTACTCGTGCACGGGGAAGTCACAGATCGCTCGGTCGACATATTTGATCGTGAAGCGGTCTTCATTGATCGAGTGCTGACACAGGTGACACAGCGATTTCCAGCTCTGCGCGTGGTCTTTGAGCACATCACGACGCAACAGGCGGTCGACTTCGTTAAAAGTCAGCCCGCCACTGTGGCCGCGACCATCACACCGCAGCATCTGCTACTGGATCGCAATGCGCTGTTTGATGGCGGCATCCGCCCGCATCACTACTGCTTACCGGTTTTAAAGCGCGCACAACACCGTGACGCACTGATCGAGGCAGCCACCAGCGGCAGTCCGAAATTTTTCCTGGGTACCGACAGCGCGCCCCACGCCCAGCACACCAAAGAAAACGCCTGTGGTTGCGCCGGCATCTATTCCTCCCATGCGGGCATTGAGCTGTATGCCGAGGTGTTTGAGCAGGCAGGCCACCTAGATCGCCTCGAA
>CAIYVA010000034.1 GCA_903929455.1 uncultured Pseudomonadota bacterium
GTACTCATTGGCTTCAACTCTGAAGTTCACAATGTCCAACAACCCGATGCCATTCGCGAGGAGATCCTATAAGGGGTGGCACCTCAGCGGTTCTGTTCCTGTCGAATACGCCGCAGCGTTAGCAAAAAGAAACCGGCGACGACAGCCATCAATACCCCCATTAAAACTGCGAGCCAGGCATGAAAGCGCCAGGCCTCTCGCAGCCCCAGCACCATGCCTAAGGGTGTCGTCACCATCAAAATAGGTCGAGCAATTTTCATGGCTTGGATTATAAAACATAGGCCGGGCTTAAGGCGAGGCTAGCGGCTTGGCTGACCCAGAGGCGCACGTGACGCGAACCGGCGCGCGGGGTAAGCTTAGGCTCTAATCCCGCCCACGCGGGCGCACCGGATGCTTACATGAATCGCACCCTCCCGCTCCTTCTGGTTACTTGCCTGACCGTCATGAGCTGTACCCAGCGCACACCCCATCAAGCGACGCCTGGCCAAGGCGCAAATGAGGATGACAGCAAGCGCTTACGGATTATCACTTGGTCCGACTACGCACCAGCTGAGGTGATTGCGGATTTCAAAAAAGAAACGGGCATCCAAGTTGAAGTGACTCTGTCGAATAACGAGGAAATGATTTCGAAGCTGCGTGCAACCGGGGGTGCAGGATTTGACCTAGCCCAACCATCGCAAGATCGCATCAGCGGCCCGCAACAAGAATTCGCGATCTACAAGCCCATCGATTTGACCAAGATTGATACCAGTCAATTTGTGCCAGAGCTACTAGAAACGGTGAAGCGCAACGCCACCATCGGCGGAAAACTGTACGCCCTGCCTTACGTGTGGGGCGCTGAAGGTTTGGTAGAAAACAGCAAGCAGGCACATATTGTTGACTATACCGATTTGTGCAAACCAGAATTGAAAGGCAAAACCTCGGTCCGCCTCAAGCGCCCCGCCCTCATGGCTTTCGCGCTCGCCATGGGCAAAGACCCCTTTGCACTCTACGGCGACACCAAAGCCTACACCGAACTGATGGAAGAAGTCGGCCGCCGCTTAACTGCGTGTAAGGCTAACTTCCGCTTTTTCTATGACAATAAGGACCAACTGCTCAACGGACTTCGCTCCGGAGAAATCTCAGCCGCCATGGTATGGGACGCGGGCGCATGGGCCCTCAATCGTGAAAATCCAGACATTCACTTTGTAAACCCAAAGTCGGGTGCGATCGCTTGGATGGATACCTTCACCTTGCCAGCCAAAGGAAAAAACGACGCGGGTGCCTACGCATGGATCAACTTTACTATGCGACCAGCAGAGGCGGCCAAAATTGGCAAATCAATCGGCAACTTCACGGCCTCAAAAGGCTCCGATGAGTTAATGGATCCGCTAATGAGAGCACAATTCAATGCGAGCTTTCCCGATGGCTTTAAAAATGTGAAGTGGTATCCTGCGATCCCCGCTGGCTTCGAAGAAATTGAAGGCCGCATTCTTGACCGCATTAAGGCAGCTAACTAATCACCATGTCCTTAGCCGCTCCACTTTCATCGGTCCATGACCTAGAGCTCCGCTCACTGGTCAAGCGCTTCGGCGCGCACACGGCGGTGAATCAACTTTCCGTCGCCGTATCTCGAGGCCAATTTTTTTCTATCTTAGGACCATCTGGCTGTGGCAAGACCACGCTGCTACGCATGATCGCAGGCTTCATTGCCGCTGACAGTGGCGACATCGAAATTGGCGGCCTAAATATGCGGGACGTTGCGCCAAACCGACGTCCAGTCAATATGGTCTTCCAGCAATTGGCTCTGTTTCCAATGATGTCCGTGGCCGATAATGTCGCCTTTGGTCTGGCTCGCCGCGGGATGGCTCGGGCCGAGCGCCAACATCGCGCAGAGGCCATGCTGGAACGCGTCGGATTAGGCGGTAGCGGCCAAAAGCGCGTTGATGAGATGTCCGGCGGGCAGCGACAGCGGGTGGCAATCGCTCGTAGTCTCGTGTTAGAGCCCACTTTACTATTGCTTGATGAGCCTTTAGGCGCACTCGATCTGAAACTGCGCGAGCACATGAAGGTCGAACTCAAGCAGCTACAGGCTGCGTTCGGCACGACATTTGTCTACATCACACATGACCAATCAGAAGCGTTGGTGCTCTCAGACCAAGTCGCCGTCATGAATCAAGGGCGATTCGAACAAGTAGGGACCCCACAAGAACTTTACTACTCACCGAAAACCCCATTCGTCGCCGGCTTTGTCGGCAACAACAATGCCGTTCATGGACAGGTCGTAGCAGTGGATGCGCATATCGTCACAGTGAAAAGCGCCTTTGGGTGGACTGTCCGCGGCAAAAGCAACGCGCCAGTCACGGTGGGGCGTGAGGCTACGGTATTCATACGTCCTGAAGCCGTCGTGTTGGCCCGCCACGCAGCCGATTTGCCGACCGCGTGGCCTGCCCACCAAGCGGTCGTTGAAAGCCTTCTGTTTGATGGCGCCAATTCAGCAGTGCTCGTGAAAGAGTCGAGCGGCCAATCACTGCGCTTGGCGCTACCACAAACGGGCGCTTTCGCCGACCTGCGACCAGGTGAAGCTTTATTCTTTGCATTTGACCCGACTCAAGCAGTCTGTTTTACCACTGCGCATGAATGACGGAGTTCAATCTGCACGCTGGGTGACACGCTTGTCACTTTTCCTACTATTAGCCCCAGCCGTCCTTTGGCTATCGGCTCTCATCCTAATCCCACATCTCGATTTGGCCGTATTGTCATTGCGCGAACGCATCGGGCCGCGTCAATACAGCGTGAGCGTCGCTCAATATAAAACGTTTTTTGCTGAGCCACTGTACTGGCATATCTTTGTGCGCACAGCCATCATGTCTATCGTTGCAACAGGGCTCACTTTACTACTTGCCTTCCCGGTTGCATGGATCATTGCCAAAGTACTGAGTGGCCGCGCCAGCAGTCTGTTATTTGTGATTTGCTTGATTCCTTTCTGGATCAGCGAGACTGTGCGTACTTTAGGTTGGATGATTTTGCTGCGGGAGTCGGGGGTTTTGCCGCACGTGCTGGTTCTTTTGGGGCTTACTCAGCAGCCCATCGAAATGCTGTATCACGATGCGACTATTCTAGTTGGTCTCGTGTACACCTCTCTTCTGTTCATGGTGGTGCCGCTGGTGGGTAGCTTCGAGAGCTTAGACAATAGCTTGATTGAAGCGGCCTCTGATTTGGGTGCAAGTAGTCGCGCTATCCTAACGAAAATCATTATCCCTCATGCCGCGCCCGGCATGACCGCGGGCTGTATCGTCGTATTTATGTTGACACTAGGCAACTACCTCACACCCACCTTACTCGGCGGCAAAAACTCGCAGTGGTTTACTGAGCAGATCTATACACAGTTCATCACGCGTTTTAATTGGGAACAAGGAGCGGCACTGGGCTTCTTGTTATTGGCACTATCAACGCTATTGGTGTGGGCCGGACTCAAACTCAGTGGTCAACGCTTTTCTGACGTGATGCGCCGCGCATGATTCCTTCACTACCCAATACGTGGTGGTCGGGCGCACTTACTCGCGTCTATCTTCTGTGCTTCCTGACATTCCTATTCCTACCTCTACTGACCGTCGCGCTGTTTGCTTTCAACGATGCGCCTTACCCTGCACCGCCCTGGCATGGATTTACACTCGACTGGTTCTTTGGTTCGGCGGATCATCGGCGCACAGGACTTTTTAGTGATAGCGAGCTCCTCGGTAGCTTAGGCACTAGTGTGGTGGTCGCTTTATGGGTCACATCACTGTCAGTTCTGATCGGCCTATGCAATGCTTTTTTAATGGAACGCTTCGAGTTCCGCGCTAAGGGTCTGCTTGCCGTGCTCATGCTGGTGCCACTGGTGATCCCAGGAGTGATTTTGGGTATCTCTATTTTGGCGTTCGCAAGCCGTCTGGCAGAGTTCTTCAACGATTACATGGGTATTGAGTTCGAGTTTCTAAGACCCGGCTTGCCACTGGTTGTTCTGGGACAGTTTTCCTATATAGCCGCTATCGCGACGCTCACTATTTCGGCTCGTCTGCGCCGCTTTGACCGTACGCTCGAAGAGGCTGCACTCAATCTGGGCGCCTCCCGGCTAGCCACGCTACAAACCATCATTCTGCCTTATCTCAAACCCGCGCTTGTAGGCTCAGCAGCCGTGTCTTTCTTGATGTCATTTGAGAATTTCAACACCACACTCATGCTGGTTGGTGCGAATTCGCCCCTCACGATCATGATGTATGGCCGTATGCGCGAAGGGGCCACACCTGTCCTGAATGCGGTCAGTCTTTTTCTGATGCTCGCATCAGCGGTACTGGCACTGACGCTGATGCGCAAAGGTGACCGCCGCAATGAGTCTAATTAGGCGATTAACTGCTCAGTTACGTTACTGAATGCGGCAATCAGCGCATCCACCTGATGAGTGGTGGTTCTAGGGCAAGTCAGCATCATGTTGTGGAAAGGCGCCACTAAGCAGCCACGATTAAGAAGCCCTAGGTGAATCGCTTGCTCGAGCTCAGGCGCATGCGCGCGTAGCGCTTCACTGCCATTCTTAAGTGGCCCAGGCGCGCACACAAACTCAATACGCGCACCGACACGCACCACGTGCCAAGGCGCCTGATGCTGCGAAATAACTGCGGAGAGCCCAGTTGCTAGCCGCTCAGCCAACGACTCCATATGCGCATAAGCTTCATCAGTCATGACTTCTGTTAGGACCGCATACATAGCCGCCATAGCCAGTGCATTGGCTGATAGTGTCGTACCCAAGCCTGAATGTCCCTCCGCCTTGTGACGACGGATTTGATCCCAGCGCGCTGCGACATCGCTTGTGAAGCCCCAGACACTCGCGGGAATGCCCCCTGCAATCGGCTTACCAAGCACGAACAGATCCGGTTGCAACTGATGCGCACGCGTATAACCACCCGGGCCGGTCGATATGGTATGTGTCTCATCGATCAGCAGCAAAGTCCCAGTGGCCCGAGTCAGACGACGTAATGCGTCATGGTAACCAGGTGCAGGCAACACCATGCCACAATTAGTCAGCACGGGCTCCGTGATCACGCAGGCCACATCACAGTCGGCTAATGCATACGTCAATGCGTCGACGTCATTAAACTCAACGATCTTCGTGTCTGTCGTTAAGTCAATCGTCTGGCCAATGAGCCCCGCACGATTGACTGCTCTACCCTGCTCAAGCGCTACATATGTCTCATCCACTGCGCCGTGGTAACAGCCATGCATCACCAGTACCTTAGAACGCCCGGTGACCGCACGCGCCACACGCAAGGCGAAGCGATTTGCATCTGATGCCGTCGTAGCCACCTGCCAGTGAGGCAACGAAAACCGCTCCGCTAGCAGCGACCCTACTTGCAATGCCTCTTCTGTGGGCAGCATGTAGGTCAATCCCTGACGCAGCTGTCGCTCAATCGCCCGTACGACGGGCTCAGGTGAGTGCCCAAACATAGAGCCTGTATCACCCAAACAAAAATCGGCGAGCGTGATGCCATCAATGTCCGTGAGACGCGCTTCTTTTGCAGTCGCGATCACCATCGGGAACGGTGTCGGCCAATCGAGCATCCAGTGCATCGGGGCACCGGCGTAATAGCCATTGGGGCCTTGGGCATGGAGCTTTGCGGAACGCGGCCGAACACACGCATAAGCCGCCCGCTCGGATTGCATGAAGGCAGCTAAGCGATCACGGCAGACACCGCGCACGTGCGTAGCATCGGAACGCCCATTACTAGACATAAAAGTCGTACTCTTGCGGAAATATATCCTTAATCAGATCGAGATACTCACCGCGCTTACTGTCTGCAAATATCTTTAAAAACGCGACCGGTATGTATCGGGTCAGAAACTGAGAAGACTCCATACGATTGAGCGCCACCATCAGGTCAGCTGGGAATTCTGCATCCCCACCCTCAGCAGCACGCCCATCAACAGGTTCCGTCGCCTGCAACTGGTGTGTGATGCCGTGCAGTAGGCCTGCCAGTACTGCGGCCATCGTCAGATGAGGGCCAGCATCTGATCCCGCCACTCGGTGCTCTATGCGACGCGCCTCACCGTGGGACACCGGGACGCGGAAAGCTACGCTGCGATTATTGTTCGCCCACGCCCGCGACGTTGGGACGAAAGACCCGAGATAACGCCTTTGCGAGTTAAAGTTAGGTGCAAAGATCGCAAATGAGTCGTACAACAAGGCCTGCATTCCAGCGATTGCCTGGTGCAGCAACACCTCTCCACCGATGCCGCCAAAGCGATTGCGGCCCTGATCATCAACAATGCTCACGTGTATGTGCAGACCATTCCCCGGCTGATCCATAAACGGCTTCGCCATGAAAGTCGCATCCATGTCCATGGAGCGCGCCACGCCTTTGACTAAGCGCATTAACAGAGCCGATTGGTCACAGGCCAACAGCGGATCTGCGACATGCCTAAGATTCACTTCGTATTGGCCTACGCCGTACTCAGCGACCACGCTGGATACCGGCAATCCCTGCGCGCGCGCAGCGTCCATCACTCGGTTTAAAAAGACAGCTGCCTCATCTACTGCCTCCAACGACAAATTCGCAGCGCGCCTTGCAGCGCTACGCCCCGGCAAGGACGCCACCTCAATGCCACCGTTATCCGTGCGGCGCTGTGAGATCAGATAAAATTCAATTTCACACGCGACGACGGGATGGATACCCGCGGCTCTACATTGACTAACGACATCACTCAGGATCACTCGCGGGTCAACTGGCAGTGGCTTACCCTCAGTGACATCCGTCATATGGCAGAGCACCTGCGCTGTCGGCACCGATGACCAAGGCACGCGACACAAAGTACCCGCAATCGGCTTAGCGGTGCCATCAGGATCACCATCTGATTTGCCTAAGCCACCAGCATCGTGACCCAGTCCACGGCAGTCAGCGACGAAGCAAGAGGCCGAGAACTGAATACCATTTTGGTAGAGAGACTCTGCATCTGCAGCGGGTATCCGCTTGCCCGACGTATGACCACTCACGTCGATAACAAAAGCATCAATGTATTCAATATCTGGATTGGCGACCAAGAAAGTCCGCCACTCGTTCAGTAAGTCTGCTTGATTGATCTGCTGCTCATGCATGATGCCCTCGCCTTATATAGTGCGCTTAGAGGAAGTCCCTAAGCGCCGAAAAACTCATTCCTGCTACCAGTGTTGGCCATCGCAACGCAGGTCCACCCGGAAACGCAGGCACCGGGACGCACCCTAATAGATCAAGACCCAACCGATCACCGAGCAAGGCATCGGCCACTAGTTTGCCTGTGTAAGGAGCTAACACGACACCAAGGCCCGAAAAACCACTGGCGTTGATAACGCCCGGCTCGACTTCTCGCACCCACGGCATACGCGTGGGCGTAATCGCCAGTGTGCCGCCCCAAGCGTAGTCAAATCGCACTGACTTGAGTTGCGGGAATACTGCTTCCAAGTGCGGTCGCACTAAAGAGCCAATGTCTTTTGGAAACTGATAGCTGTAGTTCTCACCACCCCCAAATAGAAGCCTGTGATCAGGGGTCATACGAAAATACCGAACGACGAAGCGCGAATCTGACACCGCACGCTGGGAGGCAATCAGGCGAGTCGCCAGCGCGCCGAGCGGCTCCGTCACGGCAATAAAATTATTAATCGGCATCACGTGCTTGTGGACATCCTGCGACAATCCACGAAGGTATCCATTACAGGCAAGCACGACTTGCGACGCATTAACGACGCCCTGCGCGCTACGCACATGAAAGCGCTGGCCCACGCGGTTGATGCTTTGCACTTCACAGCCTTCATACAAGTAAGCACCGTGACTAGCAGCGGCGCGCGCGATACCGAGTGCAAAATTAAGCGCGTGCAGATGGCCGCCACGGTCGTCCAAGGTTCCACTGTGATACTGATCACTCGCCAACATACCGCGCAGCGCCTGTTCGGCTACAAAGTGAATATGGTCGTAGCCGTAGTGTTGGCGCATATGTGCGACATGTCGCTCTGACTCTGCCGTGTAACGCGCCTTGTGATTGACGTGCAAAAGCCCCAGACGCAGATCGCAATCAATTTCGTAGTGAGACACTAACCAGTCCAAGTGCTCTCTCGCCTGAGTCGCCAATGACCACAAACCATGCGCATCCGCTTGACCCACCTTCGCCTCAAGCCACTGCTGATCACGCCGCATACCCACATGCACTTGGCCACCGTTTCGACCAGACGCACCCCAACCCAGACTGCTTTGCTCAAGGACGGCCACGTGGACGCCGCGGCGCGCCAAATGCAAGGCGGTCGCCAGTCCTGTGTAGCCGCCACCCACGACACAGACATCGACACTGATCTCACCTTGCAGTACGCAAGTCGGCGCCTGCTCACGGATGGTTGCTGCATAGTACGAGGGCGCATGGTGTGCGGAAGGCGCAAGGGCATCCGTGGAATCATAGCGGCGCATCAGCTACGCCACCGCCTCAAAGCCGACATTCCCAATAAGACTCATGCCATCGCGTATATCGGCAAGCACGGCTCGCCTTAGTCGCGCCGGGCTATTAGATTCAATGGCGCTAATAGCGAGCTGGTGTTGGTCAACTAAATTGGCTGTACCGACACGGCCGTAGACAGCGCGCATATGCGGACCAAATTGCAGCCAGAGCGTCTCTATCAAATGTGTGAGTGTTGGGCTTGGCTGTGCACGATAGATTAAGAAGTGAAATTCATAATTGCACTCCATATACCCCTCGACGTCGCCGCGCTCCAGCGCATCGCCCAGCGCTTGGTCGATGTCCTTGAGACGACGAATGTCGATAGCGCCCATATGGCCTAGCGAGGTGACCGCCGCCTCTGGCTCAAGTAGCTCACGACAGCGTAGAACATCACGGAATCTAGTCTCCGTCATGGCCGGCACAAGGACGCGTTTTTTTGAGTGAATCTCAACCGCACCTTCGGCGGCCATACGACTTAAGGCCTCGCGCACCGGCATCTGGCTCACACCCATTTCAAGCGCTAGCCGACGCGTAGAGAGCGAACTGCCTGGCACAACCTTACCTGTCAAAAAGCGACGTCGAAGCTCGTCGTGTACGCCCGTGCGTAGCAGGGAATCAGGCGCTGACATGGACATCATGTCAAGCAGCCGATGGCAAGGCACGCAGTATGGGGGCCGCCTCATCCAACGCCGCCTTCATCGTATCGACGAGACGGTCGATCTCAGCGTGCGTCACAATCAAGGGCGGACAGAAGACCAAAGAATCACGAATACCACGCACCATCACCCCACGCCGGATGCAGATATCACGGACAATAGGACCTGCGGCCCCTTCTTTCCCAGTGAAGCGGTGGTTGGTACCTGGCTTTGCCACAATCTCAACGGCGCCGATCAAGCCGAGCGAGCGGGCCTCACCCACCAAAGGATGGCTGCGCAAACGCTCGAGTGCCTTTTCGAGATAAGGCCCGGTATCTTCTGCCGTGCGCTCTACTAGCGCCTCGCGCGTTAGGATCTCGATATTTTTGAGCGCAACCGCAGCACAGGTGGGGTGTCCAGAATAGGTGTACCCATGTGAAAACTCGCCGCCTGCCTCTCGCAGTGTCGCGACTATCGAGGCAGAGACGGCAGTGGCCGATATGGGTAAGTAGCCTGATGATAGCCCTTTGGCCATGGACACCATGTCCGGCTTAATACCAAAGTGTTGAAAGCCAAACCACTTTCCTAATCGACCAAAACCACAAATCACCTCATCACTGACCAAGAGGATCCCGTATTTGCGGCAGATTGCCTCCACTCGCTTCCAATATCCTGCAGGTGGGATAATGACGCCGCCGGCGCCTTGCACCGGCTCCCCAATAAAGGCAGCGACGTTTTCAGGCCCCACCGCCAAGATGCGCTCTTCAATGGCCGATGCTGCACGCGCACTAAAGGCATCCGTCGCTTCACCAAACCCGTCATTAAATTGATACGGCTGCATCACATGCTCAATACCTGGCACCGGAAGATTGCCTTGTTCGTGCATGAATTGCATACCGCCCAGGCTGATACCAGCCACCGTGGAGCCGTGATACGCATTCCAACGACTGATGAAAATCTGCCGCTTCGGCTGACCCTTTAGCGCCCAGTAATGACGCACCAAGCGAAAGACCGTGTCATTCGCCTCAGAGCCTGATGAATTGAAGAAAATATGGGTTAAATCATGCCCCAAACGCTCGGCGATCGCAGCCGCCAGATGCACAGCAGGCGCCGTAGCTGTCTTAAAAAAGGTGGTGTAGTACGGCAGCTCCAACATCTGTGCGTATGCCGCATCAGCTAGCTCCTGACGACCATAGCCTGCATTCACGCACCAAAGACCTGCCATCCCATCTAGGATGGCATGACCATCTGCATCATGAATCGTACAACCATCCGCGCGCACGATGATGCGACTGCCACCGAGCTCAGACTGTAATTTATAGTCACTCTGTGCGGGCAAGTGATGCGCCACATCCAGGCGACGCAGCTCAGCGACTTCGGCAGCCGTCATTGACTTACGTGTCATGATCAAAACCTCTCAAAAAAATATTAATGACTTGATCAGACGCTCAACAGCTCAGAGACTGCACGATGCGCCTGCTCAATCGCAACATCGGTATAAGCACCACCACCCGCGTCTGAATTGGCAATTGCAATCCGACCAAAGCGCGCACGCCCCACGACGTGAGGCTGCTGATCTTCTGGAACGTCGGGATCGAATAGGGAGTTATGTTCTGGCGCATAGCCATGCGGCCAGCGATTAACCGTGATTGCCACAATGTCATCGGCCGCATTAAAGCCGCCACCCACCAACATACGCTGCAACTGATCGCGCGTCTTACGCTCGAACTCTTCAAACGACGTTGCCAGCAGCTCAGCGCGGCCGGCCCTGTTTTGCTCATGCTCGGTAAGTCCCGCCTGACACGGCGTGCGCGTTAACCACAACAGGTTAGGCTCATCAGGATGACGAGGACTGCGATAGGCACCAATATCCGATGTGAAATTAAGTCGAATAGAGCTGTAATATCCACCCGGCGCCATGATTTCTCGCACACCGAGCTTTGCAAAGGCATGCCAGTTACGGATCGCCACACTGGTATAGACCAAGGGCGTCTTGACCAAACTGTGCAGAGCCGCCTTTTGTGGCGCTGGTAGTTCGGGAACTAAGTGCGGAATCATCATGTTGTAGCAAGCCATGACACAGTGTCGGGCGCTGACCTCAAAGACGCGTCCATCGCGCAGGTAGCTCACTTGGATGTGTTTGGCCGTACTGACATCGCCTACGTGACGGACGGCCATCGCAGTACTGTTGAGCCGTAAGCGAATTAAATGATCTGGATGATCAAGCGCGGCGTAGTCTACCCGCGCGGTGACTAAGTCATCGATCGACTGACCCGGCACCGCCTGTGGGATGAGTTGACGCACCAAACCTCGTGCAACGGTCGCATTGCCGTCAGGAAAATGTAACCATTCGGAACCACCCGTATCAGCGTAACCGGCGGGTGTAAAACCCATCCCGGGTATAGACCCTGGCGCCAAGCGTAGACCTAAGAACCCAGGCATACCCAAGGCCCAGCAATCGAGAGCAGACACTGCGTCAATGCCCACTCCCCACTCGCCTTTGGTTCGTGACTGGTAGAAGGCGAGTGCGGAAGGATCTATCTTCACAATGTTTTTGAGATAGTCGGCGTAACTCATCTTCATCAAGATGCGCTTTTTCTCTAGTGAGCGAAGACTCGGGAAGTAGTCAGTGCTGGCAGTCTCTACACGACGTATATCTTTTTTTGCTTTGTTAGAGAGCGGCGCGCCCATCAAAAACCGAGACAGCGGCTTACTTTTGTATCCAACGGCAAGATGATCTGCACCAAAAGTTTCGCGATCAAAAAACACGGCGTCTTTCATGCCCATGCTGGCATACACTTCTGCATGCCCTACACGCTTGGATAGACGAGCGGCATCAATGCCAATCGATTGCAGAACGCCATCAGCGATCGCGCTGTAGGGACGTGGACTTTCAATCGCCAAAGTGCCGCCGTTGAGAAGGTGCATTTGGCCGTTAATCTCGAATTCGTTACGCTTCGCATGACCACCGAAATCATCATGATTATCTAGTAGCAATACGCGCGCCGTCGGATACTGAAGTCGGTAAAAGTGCGCAGCCGCTAACCCACTAATACCAGCACCCACCACCACAAGATCATATGATTCGTTTAATACCGTCGGGGCTGCAAATGTCTGACCATCGCGAAGCGCATGGGCCACCTCAAAGGACCCCACATGAGAGCCCCTGAGACCCGTCAGGCGCGGCGGGTAGTAGCCTGGAAGGTCTTGCGCAGACAGTGCGTCGATGGTCTGGGGCGCACCCCAACTGGGCAGACTCGAAGCGGACAGCACCCCCGCCACACCAACAGCCACGCCTTGTACAAAGTCGCGCCGAGAAATGGTGCGCCCCATACCGAGCGCGCGATCGGATAAGTCCTTATTCCGCCCACGTTGCATACTATTTATCCTTTGGGTAGCGGTGCACGCTGTGACCATCGAACGACCATTGCTGCCCATCACACGCTACCCGCCGCCTGCTGCACCGTCAAATCTGAGATCTCAGATTGAGGTTGTCTTAGATAGTGGACTAGCGGAAGATTTAAGGGGCATGTTCATCACGCCGCGTGGGGTGATCGAAAAACTGAGCGATATCAATAGTTTGAATTCTAGTCACTGTAGCTTAATGGTAGTACCACCTATGAATGCGATCTCCTCACCTCAGCGTCGCGCCTCACGCACTCGTTGGGGCGCCCTCTGCATCGGCATCAGTCTCTGTGCCCAGATCGGCCACGCGCAGACGAGTGGCGATGCCACCGGCGGCAGGCTACAAGAGATCGTCGTCACCGCCACACGCCATGAAGAGAATCTCAGCCGCGTTCCGTTAAGCGTCACAGCATTGAGTCAAGAAAGTATCGACATACGTGGCATCAAAGATATTCAAGATCTCGCGCGCTTTACGCCTGGTGTCAACATCGACAACACTGGCACCAATAACATTTCCATCCGGGGTATCGCATCGACCGGCGGCGCCGGCACCACCGGCATTTATGTGGATGACACGCCCATTCAAATGCGCGCACTCGCTTTCAATCCAGATGAAACCCTACCCAAAACCTTCGATGTCGATCGTGTTGAGGTACTGCGCGGCCCACAAGGCACCCTATTCGGTGCAGGCTCTGAAGGCGGTACGATCCGCTACATCACCACACAACCGAGCCTAACCACCAACAGCGTTTACAGCCGCAACGAATTATCATTTACACAGGGTGGTGCTATGAGCGTCGAAACCGGTGTGGCCGCCGGCGGACCGCTCATCGATAACGTCTTAGGCGTGCGCGCCACTGTCTGGTATCAAAACGACGGTGGCTGGATTGACCGAGTAAGCCCCACGGATAATCCACCGCACAACGTGGTGGCCAAAAACGCCAATAGTCAGCACACCACTTTAGTTCGCTTAGCTGCCATTTGGGCACCAAATGCACGCTGGAGTGTTACACCGAGCATTTACTACCAAGATCGAAAAGTAGGCGACGCTTCTAATTATTGGTCGGTCTACTCTAATCCAAGCAGCGATCGCTACGTCAGCGCAAATCCTGCTGCGCGCCCATCACCGGATAAGTTCTACTTGCCCGCTCTCAAGATCGATGGTGACTTTGACTCTTTTCATGTCATTTCTAATACCTCCTACTATCACCGCCAAGAAGAAACGGGCTATGACGGCACGCTGTACAACTTAGGGTTCTACCAAGCGCAAGGCGAGTACCCTGTGTTTCCGCAAGACGCTCTCTTGCCAGGGGTTCAATTTCCTTTACTCGATGGTAACGGCATACATCTACCCAGCAGTGTCGCCAACTACCAATCCCCTGCCTCAGTCAATAATGGTCAGCAGAACTTCACGCAGGAAGTGCGACTGCAGTCCAGTAATCCCAGTGCGCCATTGACGTGGACCACCGGATTGTTTTTCTCAAAGAACAGACAGAGCTACCTTGAGCAGATCCATGACCCTATGCTGAATCAGCTATCTCTCGCACTCACAGGGCAACCCTATACTGCTTGGTTTTATGACTTGAACAGCGAAGGGGTCCCTTTCGACCCCGCGTATCCAAATGATTCTTATTTCTTGCACACCGAAGCAACTGATCAGCAAGTGGCCTGGTTCGGCGAAGCCACCTACGCTTTAACAGACACCTTAAAAGCAACCGTCGGCGCACGCTTCGCGAACAATAAATTCTCGTTTAATACATTAACCGGTGGCCCACAACTCTTTGGACCAAATGCAAGCGGCAGTGGCAGTCAGCAGGAGAATTCATTTACACCGAAGGTGAGCCTCGCTTATCAGCATGATCCTAGTAATTTGTTCTACGCCACGTATTCGAAAGGATTTAGACCGGGCGGCGCTAACAACCCCGTACCCTTTGACGCTTGCTCGACTGACTTTTCCAACTTCGGCGTCGACACGGCACCCGGCACCTACAAGTCAGATACGGTGCAAAGCTACGAAATTGGCACGAAGAACAGCTTCGACAATCGCGTTAGGATCGCCAGCAGCATCTACTATATTAAATGGAACAACATTCAACAGACCGTCGTACCACCGATCTGTCAGATATCTTGGATCCAAAATTTAGGCGGGGCGATCGCCAAAGGCGCAGATGTACAAGCAGAGTTCGCCGTCACTGACCATCTCACCACGGAACTGGCCGTGGGTTACACCGACGCTCGCTACTCACAATCCAGCTATGTAGGCAACAACAGCGCCGTAAGCCCAGTGGCTGCATCAGGTGATGCGATTAGCGGCCAAAGTGGTCAACCTGCGCCGCCTGTGACGGCTTCACTCGGCATGGAATATCGCTTCAGCGCGTGGGGCCACGATGAGTTCGTACGTGCCGACTATGAGTATCAAGGACGTGCTAAGTGGGCATCTCCTGGACAAGATGCGAATTCACTCCAATACGACCCCGCCAACTACACCTTGGATGCCACGCATTTTGTGACAGCCCGCGCAGGCGTCACCGTCGGTAGTTGGCAAATCGCAGCGTACGTCGACAATCTACTGGATGCGCACACCGTCACCAACTACGCTTTCACGATCGATTCAGGCACTGACGCTAGCCGTCTACAGCGCAACTGGACGTTTCGGCCACGCACGATTGGCCTGACCTTTACTTATCGTCGTTAAAAACTAGGCGGTTGTGGCAGTCAATGCCACGACCGCTATATCGAATTAGTTACAGTGGACGATAAACGCGCCCAAAGCGCAAACGATCCACTAACCCGTAGTCGCCGGGACTGTACTCCACCAGCCAATCGCCCGGCAGTCCCTTTAATAAGTCGCCCCCCGCGACGCGCGCGATACTAAAGGACTCATGTACCTGCTTGGCAAGTACCGGCATCGGCTTATTCCGATAAGTTCCTGGCATCCCTGCATCGACCCCATCGCACGGCAAATACTTTGCATCAAAGCGATCACGCGACACGCACCAGCGATCACCCGTTGAGCCCTGAATCAATGCGTCGCCTATCTCATAGTGGTTCACGCCGACAGCGCTTTCAAGCGAGCCTGCCCGTGTCGCAAACTCAACGGTTACCTGCTCATCCTTGACGTATGAATGCGCATCAGAATCTGAACTCAAATCAGGACTACCTAGATTTCGCATAGATTAAAGCAACCTAACCAGCAGACTAAATGGCATGTGCCGCATTAACCATACCACTGAAGCCCAAGGCCAGTACGGCACAATCGACCGAGCACGCTCACTTTCGATCGCCCTAACCAATGCGCGACAGCCCGTTTGCGTATCAACCAAGAACGGTCGCCTACGGGCACCCGCCCCGATCTCTGACTCAATGTATCCAGGATACAGTGCCGTGACCCGGATCGGCGTTTGCCACAGATCAGTGCGAATGCCCTCAGACAAAGAAGCGAGACCTGCTTTGGTGGCTGCGTACACGGTCTGACCACCCGGCAAGCCGCGAATGGCCGCCACCGATGCCATCGTCACTAGATGCCCGGCGTTCTGACGCTTGAAAATGGCAACGGCCGCCTCGCATTGAACAAGTGCGGCAGTGAAATTAGTCCTCACTAACTCCAGATTACGCGCTAAACCACCTTCACCCACAGAAACGCCACGTCCAATGCCAGCGTTCACAATAATGCGGTCAAGGCCGCCGAGAGCCGCGCGTAATTCCTCAAATACCGAGAACACGCGCGCGGTGTCCGTCACATCTAACTCGCGAATCACCACAGTCACTTCAGGATAGCGGGTTACGATTTCTGTCCGTAGTGATTCCAACTCATGTAGACGACGGGCACAGAGTGCCAAATGCCGCCCACGCGCAGCAAACTGCAATGCCATACCGCGACCGAGCCCGGCACTGGCGCCGGTAATCAAAATTCGACGTCGCGTCATGCGCTCACCCTAACCGAAATCTATCGCGTGGCAGTAATGGTATTTTTAATTACTTCGCCACCTTTCATCACAAAAGCGATGGTTTGCAGGCAACTGATGTCAGTCAAAGGATCACCGATCACACCCACTAAGTCACCGTAACGACCGACCTCAATTGAACCCACGTCAGACGAACGGCCCAATGCTTCGGCTGCCGTGATGGTCGCTGACTGAATCGCCTGAAGCGGCGTCATACCCCAAGTGACCATAGTGACAAACTGCTTCGCATTGTCCCCATTCGGATACACGCCACCGTCCGTTCCAAAAATCATCTTGACACCCGCTGCCGTCGCAGCCTTAAAGGCCTCGCGTTGCTTACGGCCAATTTGTCTTTCTTTTTCTAATGACTCCGCAAACGTGCCATTACGCACACCTTCCGCCAAAATATAGTCGTCGTCATAAATATCCATCGAGAAGTAGGTGCCATGACTACGCGCCAGCGCGAAGGATTCCGGGTCCGCCAAACTCGCGTGCTCAATCGTATCGACGCCTGCGCGAATCGCATCCTTAATGCCCGCAGCACCATGCGCGTGCACCGCCACTTTGAGCCCTAACATGTGCGCTTCCTGTACCAAGGCAGTCATTTCCATAAGTGAATACTGCTGCCCACTCACTGAATCTGTCTTTGAGAACACCCCGCCAGTGCCACAGAATTTAATGACCTCTGCACCGTATTTTCTCAGCTTACGAACTGTGGCACGAATCGCATCGGGTCCATCTGCCACAGCCGGTGCCGGGACCACCATAGAAGGTGGAAACTCTGTGGCATCACAATGCCCGCCGGTGGCACCAATCGCGTAAGTAGCAGGTACGATGCGCGGGCCGATAATATAACCACCGTCAATACCCTGCTTGATCGCCACATCATCATAGTTTTGTGAACCGACGTTTCGAACGCTGGTAAAACCAGCCTCCAACGTTTTCTTGGCATTCGCAACACCGACGACAGTCCAGAAATTATCTGTAAATGCCAGTGACTTATAGCCACCCAAACTTGGGTCAGAAGTAAGATGCACGTGCATGTCAATGAAGCCCGGCATCAGGGTGACATGACCGAGATCGACGCGACGCGCATCCGAGGCAACCGGGGCGCCTTGCGTGCCTATAGACTGAATGCGCCCATCCTGGATCGTGATCTGCGGGCGATCTACCGTGCGTCCAGAGTTGACGTCGATCATATGGTCTGCAGTCACTACGACCACATCGGCAACAGCCGTCGACACTAGAGTGCCTATCAAAACAATCAGCGCAACCAATCGACTCATGGGGTTCTCCTTAAGAGGAAGCAGATCACTGCTATTAAATTAAGTTCACGTGTTTATCATTAAAACTAAAAAGCCCACTCCAACGGCCGGCAAACCTCAGCCTAATCTACAGAATCCGACCTGGATTTAAGATGTTGCGCGGATCGAGGGAGCGCTTTAATAAGCGCATTAACTCAATCTCACTATCACTGCGCGACGCATGCAGCCAACCACGCTTTAAGGTGCCAATGCCGTGCTCCGCAGACACTGAGCCGACGCCCGCCAAAGCCCCGTAAATGACCCGATCAAGGGCGGCCGATTCCACGTTCCCCAACTCGCCCACCAAATGTAGATTGCCGTCACCCAGGTGTCCAAACAGATGCAGCGCCTCCTCCCCCATCAACGCCCGCGCATCAACCACCACCTGTTCTATAAAACGAGGCATCGCTGCGATGGGTAAGGACACATCATAAGAAATGCCATTCCGATAGCGCGAGATAAACTCACCTGCGGCATCTCGCGGCCGCCAAAGACTGAGCGACTCAGTGGCTGAGCGCGCCAGCACCACATCAGAGGCCTGCCCCTGATCAATGCATTGTGCCAAAAGTAATTCAAAGCGCTCGGCGTCATACGTAGGGTCAGTCGCTTCGACTTCGATTAAGGCGTAATACGGATATTTTTTTTGAAATGGCCGCGTCGTCAACGCAAGGGTCTCTATAGCGAATTCGTAA
>CAIYVA010000035.1 GCA_903929455.1 uncultured Pseudomonadota bacterium
CTGCTGCCACCGCCGCACCCGGCCACCACCAGTAGCGCAAGCAACGTCACCAGGCATCTAATCAAGACTGAATTCTTCACTGGGATTCCTCGCAGCCATCGGTAAGTGGACAAGCCTCCACACGGGTCAGACTCATCACACGTTAAATCTAAAATGCATCACATCGCCTTCACGGACGATGTACTCCTTGCCTTCTAGCCTCATCTTCCCGGTCTCGCGGGCGCCGGCTTCGCCTCGGTGCGCGACATAGTCGTCATAGCCAATCACCTCAGCGCGAATAAAGCCGCGCTCGAAGTCAGTATGAATGACGCCGGCCGCCTGCGGGGCAGTACACCCTTTCTTAATGGTCCACGCGCGCGCCTCTTTCGGCCCCACCGTAAAATAAGTCTGTAGCCCCAAAAGCGCGTAGCCGCCGCGGATCACCCGATTAAGACCCGGTTCATCCAGCGTAAGTTCCTTTAAAAACTCAGCACGATCCGCGTCTTCCAACTGGGCAATCTCGGCCTCAATCGATGCGCACACCGCCACAACACCTGCCCCTTCAGAGGCGGCTAATGTCTCGACAGCAGCCAGTAACTCATTGTTCTTAAAGCCATCATCAGCCACGTTGGCGATATACAGCACCGGCTTCATGGTCAATAGCTGTAAATCACGGACGATCAATCGCTCCTGCTCATCCAAGGGGATGGCACGTGCCGGCTGCCCTTGATTGAGTGCATCGCGCACCCGGCGGATCACATCGCGTACCCGCATCGCCTCTTTGTCCTGCGCTTTCGCCGCTTTTTCAGCGCGCTGCAGGCCCTTTTCGGCCGTCTCCAAGTCAGCCAGCGCCAACTCGGTATTAATCGTCTCAATATCAGACAACGGATTGACCTTACCCGCCACATGAATGATGTCGTCATCCTCGAAACAGCGAACCACGTGTCCAATGGCATCCACTTCGCGGATGTTGGCTAAGAACTTATTACCTAAACCCTCACCTTGTGATGCACCCTTGACGATGCCTGCGATGTCCACGAATTCAATGGTTGCCGGCAATATCTTTTCAGACTTCGCAATCTCTGCTAACGCGGTTAGACGCGGATCCGGTACCGGCACCACACCGACGTTAGGATCAATGGTGCAAAACGGATAATTTTCTGCCGCGATCTGCGCGCGCGTGAGCGCATTGAATAACGTCGATTTACCGACGTTAGGAAGACCGACGATGCCACACTTAATTCCCACTGAGTTCCCCTGCAGCTGCCGGCACACGCCGATGCAACTTGTTCATGACCTTTTCCGCACCGTTGCTTAATAAATCCGGCACGATCTGCGTGGCCGCATCGATGGCCTCATCTAAGCAAGCCTGCTCCGCTTTAGAGGCGCGCTGTAACACGTAATCAATCACCTGCTGACGTTGACCCGGATGGCCGATACCCACCCGCAATCGCCAAAAAGAGTCGCCTAAGTGACTAATCAGATCCTTCAGACCGTTGTGGCCACCGGCACCACCGCCTTGCTTCAAACGCAAAGCGCCGAGCGGCAGATCCAAATCATCGTGCACCGTCAACACCTGGGCCGGATCAATCTGAAAATACTCCGCCATCGCCTGCACGGACAGGCCACTGCGATTCATATACGTCATGGGCTTCAAAAGCCAAAGCTCTTGCCCCGCCAACACGCCACGTGCCACCTCACCCTGGTAACGCGCATGCGCTCGCCAGCTCGCACCCATCTGGCGAGCCAACAGATCGACACACCAAAACCCCGCGTTGTGACGCGTCGCGGCGTGCTCAGGGCCTGGATTACCCAGCCCGACGATCAACTTGATGGCAAGACCCGCCATGACAACACCGGCTCAGAGCGATGAGCGATCCTATTGCCTTAGATCGCAACCGATCTAAGGCAACAGACACCGCGCGCCGACTCTAGAGAGCTGGCGCTACTTCTTCGCGTCCTTCTTGGCGCCCTCTGCGGCCTTAACACCCGCAGCAGGTTTGGCGGCGGCAGCAGCAGGTGCAGCAGCACCCGCAGCACCCGAAGCAGCACCCGCGGCGGCTGCAATCGGCGACTCCGCTTCTTCAGCGCGCTGCGCATGGACCGCGACAATCGACGCATCTTTGCCGCTTTTCAACTCAATCGACACCACCCCTTCAGGCAGCACCACATCCGACAGATGTAAGGATTGATTGAGGCTTAAGCCAGAGACGTCCACGACGATGAACTCAGGCAAGTGCTTAGGTAAGCACTCCACCACCAAGTCGTTACGCAAGTGCGACATCATGCCACCTTGCGTCTTAACGCCCGGCGCAATGGCCTCACCCGTGAAGTGCAAGGGCACCAACACGCGCAGCAACTGATTTTCTTCGACGCGCTGGAAATCCACGTGCACAACGAGGTTTTTCCAAGGATGGCGCTGCACATCGCGCAAAATAGCCTGCTGTACGCCGCCATTCACCTTGATCTGGGTAATGGCGGAATAAAACTTTTCACTTTCCATCGCTAACTGCAATTTTGTGTGGTCGAGCGACAACGCCAAAGGCGTCTGCTCTCCACCATACAAAATCGCGGGAACGCGCCCAGCGTGACGCAGGCGGCGGCTCGCACCCTTCCCCTGGTCTTCGCGTGGCTCCGCGATCAATTCAAAAGAGGTCTTCATCATCATCTCCTTAACGCAAGAACCTGCAGCACCCCGCGACCAAGCGCACTGCAGCTTCGTAGACCCACGGCACCATGCCGCGGGTTAAATCACTAATCGATATACAGTGAGCTCACTGATTCTTCATCGCGAATGCGTCGCATTGTTTCAGCGAGCAATCCAGCAACTGATAATTGTCTGATCTTGGAAGACTGTGCCGCCTGCGCACTCAATGGGATGGTATCGGTCACCACTAACTCATCAAGCACCGAGCGATCGATCTTGGAAACCGCATCCCCTGATAGCACGGCGTGTGTGATGTAAGCGACGACACGCACAGCACCCTCTTCTTTCAAAGCGGCCGCCGCGTGACACAAGGTGCCAGCGGTATCCACCATGTCATCAATCATCACGCAGGTCTTACCGGCCACATCACCAATGATGTTCATCACTTTGGACTCATTGGCACGCGGACGGCGCTTATCGATGATGGCTAAATCTGCATCATCCAAGCGCTTAGCCAACGCGCGTGCGCGCACGACACCGCCGACATCGGGCGATACCACAATCATATTCTCGTACTTCTGCTTCCACGCATCACCGAGCAGCACCGGTGAGGCATAGACGTTATCGACGGGAATATCGAAAAATCCTTGGATTTGATCGGCATGTAGGTCAACCGTGAGGACTCGACTGACGCCCGCACCGGCGATCATGTTAGCCACCAACTTGGCGGTAATTGCCACACGCGTCGCCCGTGGTCGGCGATCTTGACGTGCGTAACCGAAATACGGAACGACCGCCGTAATGCGCCCGGCGCTTGCGCGCTTACAGGCATCTGCCATCAGCAGCAATTCCATCAAATGATCATTGGTGCCTGGCGGACACGTGGGTTGCACGATGAAAACGTCACGACCGCGGACGTTATCCATCAACTCGACCGTGACTTCGCCATCACTGAAATGTCCCACATGCGCTCGACCCAGCGGCAGCATTAAGTGCTTCGCTATGTCTAAGGCAAGGGTGGGATTGGCATTCCCTGCAAATACAGCCATCTGTGACTCGGACACTGCGCGCTCTCCACCAACCCGAGGTCGTTCAATCATAAAATGGCTGGGGCGGAAGGATTCGAACCTTCGCATGGCGGAATCAAAATCCGCTGCCGTACCACTTGGCTACGCCCCAATCGCACCTGTCAGCGCTCGCTCAACCGCGAGTCGCTCCATCAGTGGCGAGTGCGTTAATCCGTCGACTGCAAACCCCAGCCAGTCAGCCGGCAGTCCTTGTAAGACCACCTGTGCTGCCTGCCGCGTCAGACACACGGAAAACACACTCGCTCCCGAACCTGTCATGCGCGCCGGCGCGCGCTCCGTTAACCACCGCAACGCCGCTTCTACCGCAGGATAACGATTGACCACGACAGGCTCTAGATCGTTACGACCGGGCAAAGCGAGGGTAGTTGCTGTGGCAAAGACCGAGCCGCCTATTGTGATCGCGGGGGAATTTCGTGTCAATTCAGAAGCCTGGAAGATGTCGGCGGTCGACACGGCAACCCCTGGAAAGACCACCGAATAGGCTCTGACGGGCAAGGAAACGGGGGTGAGTTGCTCACCCACACCCGCCCCCCACGCATTTTGCCCGCCGATAAAAAAGGGCACATCGGCCCCGAGCGTCAATCCGAGGGCTAAAAGGCGCTCTAAAGGCCAGTCAAGACCCCACAGCGCATTCAACGCTACCAACACCGTAGCAGCATCCGAACTGCCACCCCCAAGGCCCGCCCCGATGGGAATGCGCTTGTTCAATTGAATGTCTACCCCAAGATCCGCGCGCCCAGCCGCCTGGCGAAGCGCCTGAGCTGCCCGCACCACCAGATCATCGGCAGGCGCGATGGTCTTAGGGCCCACCACCCGGCTAATCTGCCCACTCTGGTTGACCGAAAAGGATAATTCATCAATTAGATCAATTAGTTGAAAGACTGTTTGCAGCTCATGATAGCCATCTGACCGACGGCCCGTCACGTGCAAAAATAGATTTAATTTAGCCGGAGCCGGCCAGACCGGCTCGTTCACGGCACACCCACTTGCCACTGGTCGATCACCCAACGCACGCGCGTGTCGCCATGACGGATATCGAGCCGGGTAGGCAAAGCACCCGCTAGACCCACAACCGCCGCCCGCTCGGTAGGCGTCACCTGCCACTCGAGCTGCTCAAAGCCCCCCGCACGCTCGACCGAGGGGGCCGAAGGATCAGGCACCCCTAACATCCAGTAACGCAACATAGGGAGCGGCACCGCCACACCAAGCCGCTGTTGCAACACGGAGTCCATGGCATCAAAGGGCGCATCTAACTCGAGTAGCGGCCGCTGGCCGGATTCAATGCGCAGATGGCTCGGCGTTAACACGATCACCACGGCGCCGATCCCTAAGGGGCCTCGCACCTGAATGTCCGCGCGTGTCGCTCGCTGTTGCCAATCAAAGCCCGCACTCCAACCCTCACTCGCCTGTTTCACCGCCACTCGCCCTACCGCATGCCATTGCTCTGGTAGCGCAACCATTGCCGCACTGACTGACTCTGGACTTACCGGCCGTGGACGATCGATGGCACAGGCACCAAGCAATGCCACGAGCAGCCCACTTAAGACAATACGCGTCATCCGCTCCATCACAGCGACTCGGAATGTTGCTCAACTACCGCGCGCAATCGCTTCTCGTTTGGCGATTTACTTAAGGCATCACGCCACGTACGCAGGGCCTCTGCCTGATCACCCATCGCCCAATGTACCCATCCTAAGTGCAAGGCGATCTCAGGATCTGCATCCAACGCATAGGCTTCGGTCAGCGATCGCAATGCCTCTGCGAAGCGACCACGCTGGTACAACACCCAACCTAAGCTGTCCTTCATGGCGCCACTGTCTGGGCGTTCATGCAGAGCCGATCGGATCAGTCGCTCCGCCTCTTCTAAGTGCAGATGATGATCTGCCAGGGTAAATCCCAAAGCATTTTGTGCGGCTGCATCCGTTGGGCGTTGGGCTAAAATCGCCCTTAATTGACTGATCGCCGCACTCACCTGACCGTCTTTCTCAAGCACAGTTGCCCGAGCAAAACCCAACTCCTCGCGATCCGGGTACTGTGGCATCACTCGACTTAACAACGCCAAAGCCAACGCCGTCTGTCCACGATCGGCTAAAATATCTGCGCGCCCCGCGGTCACCGCCACGCGATCATCGGGTGAATTCACAACAAAGACATCGAGCGCCCGCGCAGCAATCGCTGCGTGGCCTTGCTCTAACGCCAATCGATAGGCACGCAACTGCGCAGGCACTGCGCGCGAACCGGTCAGCACTCGCCGGTATAAAGACACGGCGCGCTCCACATCGCCGCGACGATCAGCGACGAGCGCTAACCCATAGGTTGCAGCCTCGCTATTGCGACCCAGCGCCAGCAAATCGTTGTAACGCGCAGTGGCGTCATCAAAACGGCGTGCATCCAAATCCAATCCACCGAGCGCTTCGAGTGCGTCCGCTCGAAAGGAACGGCTGCGAACGAGATCCGACAAGTAGGGCCGCGCCTCCGCCGGATGATCACAACGCACCAACAACCAGGCGTACACCAAACGATCTCGATCGCCACCTTCCGCGGCGAGTAAGGCCGACGACGGCAAGCCTTCGGCACAATGACCCAAAGCCACTTGCGCACGCGCGAGCAAGGAACGCGCCTCCACCCACACCGGACGCAATCTAAGCGCACGCTGAGCTGCTGCCTGGGCTTCACTCAGATCACCCGCTTGCAAGGAAAGACTGGCGGCCGCGAACTGCGCTGCCGGCACATTGGCGTAATCAGCGGCCAGCGCGCGCATCACCGACGCCACGCCCGTCTCGTTATGTAACTCGGCCAACGATCGGGCAAGCCCATCAAAGGCCTCTGCCGGCGAGGGATACGCCGACTGAATCAGCAGTCGGATCTGCGCCTTAGCCGCGACTCGATCATCCAATTCCAAAAGCGCCACCGCCAAAAACCGCCGCGCGCTCTCGCTTTTGGGGTCCCGACTCAGCCAAAGCGTGGCAATGGATACCAAATCACGATACTGACTCTGCTCAAAAGCCACCCGCGCCGCCCGCTCAGCCAGTGCCGCATCCGGACTTAAGGTCGCGGCCTCTCGATAGTGGCGGCTGGCGACCGCCGCCTGACCACGCTCGAGGGCCACCTCAGCCCACACCATATGATCATTGGCCTGACCGGCACCTGCACAGCCTGACAACAGCCCGGCCACGCCCAGCAGCGCCAAAAACAGCCCATTCGAGAATCGTTGCCACATGCAGCCACTATATCGCATAGGATCGCCATTCCCGAAGCGGCTTGCCCCGCAACGGCTCGTTAACCGACAATCTCACCCTAGTTTGACTCAGGCCACGCATGCCCCTCGTTGTTGTCGGTATCAATCACCGCACCGCGCCTCTGGCGTTGCGCGAACTCGTTGTCTTCAGTGCGACCCAGTTGCCGGATGCGCTGCGCGCGCTCGCCTGCGGCATTGCTGAGGAAAGCATCATCGTCTCGACCTGCAACCGCACTGAGGTGTACTGCGTTGCCAGCTCCTCGCAGTCGGTCAGCGACTGGCTACAGCGTTATCACGGCGCGGATAACAGCCTGAGCGATTGCGTGTATATGCACGAAGATGAGAAAGCCATTGAGCATGCGTTTTCAGTGGCGGCTGGCCTTGACTCCATGGTCTTGGGTGAACCACAAATTTTAGGCCAACTGAAAGACGCCTATCGATGCGCGCACAGCGAGGGCACGGCGGGCCCAGTATTAAATCGCCTATTTCAAGCGACCTTTTCAGTGGCCAAGCGCATTCGCACCGAAACCCAAATCGGCGCACATGCAGTGTCGGTCGCCTACGCGGCCGTCAGTCTCGCCAAACAGATCTTTGCAGGCCTAGGCCAGCACACGGCCCTGCTGGTGGGTGCGGGTGACACCATTGCACTGGCTGCGCGCCATCTGCATGCGCACGGACTCAAGCGCATGATCATTGCCAACCGCAGTCTCAACCGTGCACAACTGTTGGCGAGTGAGTTCAACGCGCTGGCCATCCCCCTAGACGCGACACCGCATCATCTGGCGCAAGCCGACATTGTGGTGTGCTCAACCGCAAGCCCGCAGGCTATCATCACCACATCTCAGGTGGCGGAGGCGCTAGCAGAACGACGCCATCGACCCATGCTAATGATTGACTTGGCAGTTCCCAGGGACATTGAACCGACGGTCGCGCAATTTGAAGACATTTATCTGTATACGATTGACGACCTACAAGGGGTCGTCAGCGACAACTTAAAAGCCCGCGAAGAAGGCGCGCGTGAGGCACGCCTGCTGATACACGAAGAGGTCGCCCGTTTTTTATCGGGCTTGCGCATCCAACAAGCCGTGCCTACCATTCGCGATCTCAGATCGACCGCACTGCAGGTGCGCACTCAGACGCTGGACCAAGCACTCAAATTGCTCGGAACAGGCCGCTCGCCTCAGGAAGCCATGACTTACCTTGCCGATACGCTTACCCACCGCTTGATTCATGCGCCCACGCACGAACTGCGACAGGCCGGTGAGGCGGACGATGACGCATTAGTCGCGGCAGCGCGCCGTCTTTTTCACCTTGACGGTGAAATCGAATGAGGGACTCCATCCGCCGTCGTCTCGAGCGTTTAGCGGACCGCTATGAAGAAGTCGGTCGCATGCTAGGCGATGCGTCACTATCTGGACGCAGCGATCGCTTTCGTGAACTGTCGATGGAATACGCACGACTCGAAGCCATCGCGTTGCGTTTTCGCTCGTTCATGGCGCTCGAGGACAATGCGCGTCTAACGGCGGAGATGGCTAAGGACGCAGATCCCGACATGCGCGCCATGGCAGAAGAAGAGGAAGCGCACTTGGCGCAGCAATTAAACAATGAAGAGGAAGCGCTACAGCGCTTACTCATTCCGAAAGACCCGCATGATGACGGCAACATCTTTATTGAAATCAGAGCAGGCGCTGGCGGCGATGAAGCAGCTATCTTCGCCGGTGATTTATTTCGCATGTACACCCGCTATGCCGATAGCCAAGGGTGGAAGGCCGAAATTCTGTCTGAGAGCCGTGGCGAGCATGGCGGTTACCGAGAGGTGATTTGCCGCCTAGTCGGTCAAGGCGCCTACTCGCGTTTGAAGTTTGAGTCAGGCACTCACCGCGTACAGCGCGTGCCCGCAACAGAGGCGCAGGGCCGAGTGCACACCTCGACCTGCACCGTGGCGATCCTGCCGGAACTCGATGCAGTAGAAGATGTGACCATTGCGGATGCCGATTTGCGCGTCGACACCTATCGATCCTCTGGCGCCGGCGGCCAGCACGTGAACAAAACAGATTCAGCGGTCCGTCTCACGCATATCCC
>CAIYVA010000036.1 GCA_903929455.1 uncultured Pseudomonadota bacterium
CTGCAGCCTCAGCTTGATCTGCAATGCGCTGAATGCCTGCTTTTAGGCTCTCATCAGCAGGATGCTGCAAATCAATGAACTCATGAGTCACGCCCAGTTCGGTCTGTGCAAGAATCTGCCGCAACTTGCGTTGCGAGAGAACCGGCGAGTTCAACACAATTTGCTTGGCATGCTCAGGTGACGGCGAGAATACGTTGCACTCAGGCCCAATCTGCGTCTGCAGGCTCATGACGATGGATTCGCGTAGCGAATCAATCGGTGGATTGGTTACCTGAGCGAATTGTTGCCTAAAGTAATCATATAGGCTTCGAATTTTATGCGACAAAACTGGCATCGGCGTGTCATCGCCCATGGAGCCTATCGCTTCGCTCTCATCCACCGCCAACACGCGAATAATTTCATCGCGCTCTTCTTGGGTGATGTTGAACATTTTACGGTATCGATCGAGCGTCGCAGATTCCATAGGCTCAGCGGCGAGTCGCGCGTCAATTAAATCGCTTTCTAAGTAACGAACACCTTTTTTAAGCCATGCCTTATATGGGTGACGAACCTTTAAAATAGAGTCGATGCGCTCTGAATTCAGCAGCTCTCCTGTTTGCAGGTCAAGCGCGAGCATTTCGCCAGGGCCCATTTTTCCTTTCTTGACCACGTCTTCTGGTCGATAAGGCCACACACCGATTTCCGACGCGATGGTCAGATGACGATCACGCGTGATGACCCAGCGTGCTGGCCTGAGACCATTACGATCGAGCGTACATGCCGCATAACGACCATCCGTCAGCACGATGCCAGCCGGACCATCCCAGGGCTCCATGTGCGGACCGTAAAATTCATAGAACGCACGCAAGTCAGGATCGATGCTGTCGATCGTCTGCCAGGCCGGTGGCACCAGTAGGCGCATGGCATGCAATACATCTAGGCCACCCATGAGCAGGACCTCGAGCATGTTGTCGAGGGTTTGAGAGTCGGAGCCGGTCAACGACACCAACGGCTGAATGTCACTCAGATCCGGCAGTACCGGTGAGCGAAAGATTGGCCCGCGAGCCACGGCCCACTGACGGTTACCCTGAATCGCGTTGATCTCACCGTTATGCGCAAGGTAACGGTACGGGTGAGCCAAGCGCCATTGCGGCATGGTGTTGGTGGAAAAACGCTGATGAAAAACGGCGACCGAGCTTTCAAGGCGCGGATCTTTGAGATCAAGATAAAATTCCGCTAGGTACTGCGGCATAACCATGGCCTTGTACACCAGGGTACTCGCTGACAGCGACGGCATATAAAAAAGTGGGTCTTTTTGCTCAAGCGCTTTTTCAGTGCGGCGACGAGCCAAGAACAGGCGGCGGTTAAAGCTCGCCTCGTCAATGTCGTCCGGGCAGCTCACGAACACCTGCTCGAGCCTAGGCAAGGTGCGCAGCGCTTCCGCTCCGCACACATCGGTACAGATGGGTAGGACACGCCAGCCCGACACCACCAGACCCTCGCGCACTAACTGCGACTCCAGGGTCTGCTTAGCGCGGGTCGCTACCTCGTCGTAACGTGACAGAAAAGCGATGCCACTGGCGATGCGAAGCCCTAAGCGAATGCCCGCCTCGTCGGCGATCGCCCGCAAGAAAGCGTCAGGCTTTTTGAGCAGCAAGCCGCACCCGTCACCCGTCTTGCCATCGGCAGCGACCGCGCCTCGATGGGTCAATCGGTTAAGGGAGCCAATCGCGGTTTCGACTAACCAGTGACTGGGCTTGTCGTCGAGATTGGCAATCAGGCCAAAGCCGCAGCTGTCTCGCTCATAAGTGGGGTCGTAAAGACCCGCCGCATCGTGGCCACCATGCATCAGTGCCGCCGCACTGGTTGGCAACGGTCGTTTTGTCGCTTGACTGTGATCCATCTGCGCGCCCTCGCGACCCACCAATGGGCCGCTTTAATTTGGACGGCGACTATGACGATCCCAGCGCCCTAGGTCAATGCTGCATAGCAGCATTGATGTTGCATCGCAACATTATTCCCTGATCAGGGCGTTAGGCGGTGGGCGCTCCGGTGATCCACTTGCCGGCTTTAGGCGCCAACCACCGCTCCCAGTCATCCACCACGGTGAACATGGCTGGCACCATCACTAGGGTCAGGAAAGTCGAGGTGACGATGCCGCCAATGACGGCCACCGCCATCGGCTGACGAAACTCGTCACCCTCACCAAGACCCAACGCGCTCGGCAGCATGCCCGCAATCATCGCGATACTGGTCATCACGATCGGCTGTGCCCGCTTGTGACCCGCCTCTAACAACGCGGTGACGCGATCTTTGCCTGCGCGCATTTCTTCAATCGCGAAATCGACCAACAAGATTGAGTTCTTAGCAACAATGCCCATCAACATTAAAATGCCGATGACAACCGCCATCGAAAAGGGGATCCCCAGCACGAGCAAGGCAACTACCGCACCCCCCAAAGCCAACGGCAGGGCGGACAAAATAGTCAGCGGTTGGAAAAACCGCGCGAACAACAAGACCAACACCGAAAACACCAGCAATACGCCGGCGCCAATGGCGAGCGCAAAGTTAGTGAACAACTCTCGCATGAACTCGCCAGTGCCTACCGAGACCGGCCGCACCCCCGCTGGCAACCTCTTGAAGGCCGGTAACGCATCAATCTTTTTCTGCGCGTCTCCAAACTGAACGCCCGGCGCCAAATCAGCATCGATCATCAAGCGGCGACTCTGATTGTAACGTCTAACCGTGGCAGGACCTTGGCCGAAACTGATATCAGCTACCGCCTTCAAGGGAACACTCGCACCCGTTGCGGTCGGCACGGGTAGATTTTCAATAGTCGACAAATCTTGCCGCGAGGACTCTTTCAAACTCACTCGAATAGGTACCTGTCGGTCAACCAACGAGAACTTCGCGTCGTTCTGCGGAATATCGCCGAGCGTTGCAATCCGAATGGTCTGCCCGATCGCCTGTACGGTGACACCCAACTCCGCCGCCAGATCCAGTCGCGGCTTAATCACTAACTCCGGGCGTGGCAAATCACCATTAATTCGTGGATCACGCAACTCTTTAAGGCCACGCATCTGCTCAACCAGCAGACGAGCACCCTCATCCACTGCAACGGGGTCATCGCCCGTCATATACAGCATGTAATCACGCCCACCGCCGAAGCCGCCGCCGCCGCCTTCCGAAGCAAACTGCACGCGAGCATCCGGAATGGTACGCAACTCAGGCAGCACCGCATCTTCCCATTGCTTCTGGGTCATTGGGCGTTGCTCGCGCGGCACCAACGACACATAGAGTGTGGCGTTGCGCACTTGTCCGTCTTCATCTGATCCGATCGTCTCAACGATATTGGTCACTTCTTTGTGACGCTTTAGCAAGGCGGTAGCGGCTGCCGATACGGAGGCGGTTTGATCCAATTGCACGCCAGGCGGCAACTCAATGGTCACCATGCTGCTCGCCACATCTGCTGGCGGCGCAAAGGTTTTAGACATCATCCCAAGGCCCGCCAACGAGGCCACGAAGAAAGCAGCGCCTACACCTAAGGTCAAGCGACGATGTGCGATGCAACGACGCAGCCAGACCAGATAAGCGGCCATCCAGCGGCCATCTAAGTGCGGCGCCTCAGGCCTCGCCTGCAAACCAAATGCGGCCATCACAGGCGTGATCAATCGCGCCACCAAAAGAGACATGAACACGGCCGCAGCCACGGTCAAACCAAATTGCTTGAAATACTGACCGCTGATGCCGCTCATGAAGCTGACCGGCACGAACACCGCGATGATGGTCGCCGAGGTTGCCACAACCGCCAAGCCAATCTCATCTGCCGCATCCAGTGCCGCTTGATAAGGGGTTTTCCCCATGCGGATGTGACGCATGATGTTCTCAATTTCAACAATAGCATCATCAACTAGAACACCCGCCACCAAAGACAAGGCCAACAGACTGACTTGGTTCAAAGTGAAATCCAAATAGGACATCACAGCGAACGTAGGAATCGCTGACAGCGGAATGGCTAAGGCAGAAATAGCGGTCGCACGCCACTCTCGCAAAAAGAGCCAAACGACTAACACCGCCAAGGCAGATCCCTCGAGCAAAGCCTCAATCGCTGATCGATACGTGCGCTTGGTCGAATCCACGGTGGTGAACACCATCTGTATGGATACCTCAGGGGTCTCTTTAATGACCTTGCCCACTTCACGCTCAACCGCCGCCAATACCGCAACGTCGGATCCACCCTTCGCGCGAAACACACCGAACGTAGTCGCAGGCACGCCATTTAAGCGTGACAGATTGCGTACCTCGCCGACCCCATCACGGACATCCGCGATGTCATCCAAACGGGCCACGCGGCCGCCTGCAATCTCGATGCGGGTAGCGCCTAACTGTGCGGAACTGCGTGCACCGCCTAGCACACGAATCGACTGTTCCCCACCACCGACCTGCGCGCGACCGCCCGGCGGATCAAGGTTGAGCGTGCGAAGCTGCTGATTCACCTGCGCTGCCGTCAGGCCTAACGCTTGCATACGGGCAGGATCCAGATCGATACGGATCTCTCTGGTCACGCCACCACCACGGGTCACCTGAGCAACCCCCTGCACGGCCAGCAACCGCTTCGTCATGGTGTTATCAACAAACCAACTCAGCTGTTCTTCAGTCAGCGCGCTGGTACTGACTGCGTAGTAAGCAATCGCACCACCGTCGGCATCTATGCGGGAAACGGATGGCTCCTGAATACCTTCAGGTAACTCGCCCCGGACGCGCGCCACAGCATCGCGCACATCGTTAACAGCACGATCAATCGGCGTGCCAATCTGAAATTCAATCCAGATACTGGCAGACCCTTCCACAGCACGTGACGTGATGTTGTGAACGTTGCCGATGCTGGCAACACTTCCCTCGATCTTCTGCAAAATCTGCGCTTCCATTTCACTCGGCGCAGCACCCGGCTGGGATACTTGCACGTGCACCATGGGGAAGGCGATGTCTGGATTTAGATTAATCGGCAGGCGTATGAAGGCAACAACGCCAACAAACATCAGCACCATAAATAAAACGAGCGGAAAGATCGGGTGCTTGATTGCCCAAGCCGAAATGTTTTTCATGCCGCGTCTTTGCTGGCTACCAAGCGCACAAGCTGGCCTACCCGCAAGAAAGCACCCGCTAAGGTGACGACTCGCTCCTTACCATCAAGCCCATCGACAATTACAATGCCACTTGGCTGTGTGCCACCGACCTTCACATTACGTCGTAAGACACGTTGATCAGCGCCTACGATCAATACGTAATTGCCCTTTGCATCTGACATCAAAGCCGTCTGCGGAATGATCGGACGCACATCGCTACCGACCGTCACCTCGCCTCTCGCAAAGGCGCCTGGCTTAAGATTCTTATCATGCGGCAATGAAATTCTGACCTCGCCTAGGCGAGTTTGCGGATCAATCACCGCCGCGAGCAGACGCACCACCCCCTTAAATGCCGCGTCGACACCGGTCACGCGCACTTGGGTCTCCTGACCCACTTGGAGTTTAGGTAAGTCCTGTTCGGCAATTTGTGCGCGCATCTCCACGTCGCCACCGCGCGCCAGTCGAAAGAGCGGCATCGCACCCGGCGTTACCGCTTGGCCGACCTCAGCAGTACGGGTCAACACCAAACCATCCGCTGGCGCACGAATCTCTGTTCGACCTAAGCGTGCCTCAACTTCCGCCACTTGAGCTTCGGCTGATTTCACGCGCGCGGTCGTGGTCGCGACCTGCGCGTGACGGCGATCGACTTCTTCTTTTGACAGTGCCCCCACAGAATTAGCGATGGCCGCCGCTCGTCGATAGTCCGCTTCAGCGAGCGCCGCTTCCGCGCGCGCCTGCTCTAATGAGGCATGCAGACTGGCTACTTGTGCGCCAACCACCGCTGGATCGAGGCGCGCAAGCACCTGCCCACGACGCACCACATCGCCCACTTCGACCAAGATGGCAGAAATCCGGCCGCTCTCACTATCAACACCAATGGGCATGTCATAGCGAGCGACGATGGCGCCCGTAAACGTGGCTGTCATCGTAAACGGCGTGCGCCCCGGAGGGAGCGCTGTCACCAGTGGCGCACTCTCTAATTCGGTCAGGGTGGCTATTTTGGCGTGACGATGTAGGAAGGCGGTCACCAATAGCACGATCACGATCAAGGCCGCGCCCATGATGACGTAGCGCCGTGGCAGACCCCCGAGCGATAGCGCATCGCTGGTCTTTTCGGTTAAGGAGTCAATCGATTGAGGTTCATTCACGGGCGAAGACTCTAAAGGGGATGGCTAATTATACGCCATTCCATCCCTAGTCTCCGCCGGTGGTTGCGTTTGTGACCGAATCGACGCACAACAGGCGTGCCACTTGCCGATCAGCCCAACTTTCTCGTTGGATGCCGTCTAAGAAGCCGCAGTGCCCGCCATGACGCGCAATCGTGACGGCCAAGTGTGGGGACTGCGCCAGGCGGGACACGTCCTGTACATCAATAATCGGGTCATCCATCGCCATATAAATGTGGCTGTTGACACTCAAGTCTGCCAAGCGTGTCCCGACCAGCGCGTAGTCATTGAGATAAGCGATGGAACTCTCATACGACGTATACCGAACGACTAAGTGCTCAATCATTTCCGTTAGGCTACGACGCTTCAGCAGATCCTCTGTTTGATAAAGCGTGGGCCACGCCCGCAGCTTTTTCAGCAAAGAGCGGCGCCACTTGCGAATAAAGTAGTAGCGATAAATCACAAACGAGTTATTGAGCTGATGCATCGTGCGCGCAGGATCTAGCACTGGACACATCGCAATCACCTGCGTGAGTGCAAGGCCATGCGTGGGCGCTACCGCAGCCACTCTAAGCGCAAAGTTACCGCCAAGCGAATAGCCGACCAGTGACATCGACTGGTGGGGGTAGCGACGACCAATCGACTGAATCGCACCCAAGACCTCAGGCAAACGACAGGAATGAAAGATGTCTGAATTTAACTGATGGGTGGGACCGTGATCTCTAAAATTTAGACGAAAAATATCACAGCCTTGCTCATACAGAAAAGCAGCGCACGACAGCACATAGACAGAATTAGCGTTGCCCTCCCAACCATGCAACAACACTACCAGCCGACCATTGCTACGAGGGGAGCGAGCGTAATGCCCCAATAAGCGCACCCCCTCACCGCAATCCAGCAGCACTTCCTCACTCGCCGCCAACACGGCCCGGGCGCGAACTTGCACCAACCATCGCCGTGGAATCATCGCGGAGAGAATCGACTGCAAATGGCCGCTTCTAAAGAGCCACGAGGGCGTAAATGAGGTATTCGCTATGTGCGGCTGCGCGCCACCGTCACTCACAAGCGGTATCGCTGCCGGTGATCACCACAACCTGTGCTACAACCGTTAACACCCTTATTCACGAATGCCGATGCCTTTATACATGAGCCAAACTGCCACTCCATACAGTAAGACGGCAAAGCCGGCCATGATCGAAAATGATAGAGCGACGTCCACATCCGCAACACCCAAAAAGCCATAGCGAAAGGCATTCACCATATAGAGCACCGGGTTCGCGTGCGACAGCATCTGTGCCCAGTTAGGCAAAAGTGATATCGAATAAAAGACACCGCCAAAATAGGTGAGCGGCGTCAATATAAAAGTAGGAAACCAAGAGACATGATCAAAGTTCTTGGCGAACACCCCGTTAATAAATCCACCTAACGAGAACACAATCGACGTCAACAGCACGGAACTCACGATCAAAGCCACATGATTCACGTGAAGGTGGGTAAAAAACATCGCAACCAACGTGACAATCAGACCAACCAACAGTCCGCGCACCATACCGCCAGCGACGTAGCCCGCTACAATCAACCAATTCGGTAAGGGCGATACCAGCAATTCCTCAATATGCTTACCGAAGCGCGCACCAAAAAAACTAGCGACCACGTTTGCGTAGGAGTTAGTAATCACCGACATCATGATTAACCCAGGCGCGATGTACTGCATATAGTCATAGCCGCCCATTTTGCCGATGCGCGCACCGATGAGCGATCCGAAAATCACAAAATAGAGCGTAGCGGTTACGCCAGAGGGCAAGATCGTTTGGCCCCAAATACGAATGATGCGGGTAAATTCGCGGCGCACAATGGTAGTGAAGCCGATCCAGTCGGCACGCGCACGAGAGGTCTTTAAGGCCGCATGAGACTGACTC
>CAIYVA010000037.1 GCA_903929455.1 uncultured Pseudomonadota bacterium
CCAACAAAGGCACAGCGAAGTACTGATCCATGGCATTAGATCTCAACTACACAGCCGATGAGCAGCGCTTTAGGGCCGAGGTGCGTGCTTGGATGCAGACGCATGTGCCGAAAGAGCCGCTGCCGACGCTCGAGGGAGAAGTGGGGTTCGCGCTGCACCGTGAGTGGGAAAAAACACTCGCAGCGGGTGATTGGGGCATGATCACTTGGCCACGCGAGTACGGTGGTCGTGGCGCGAGCCTGATTGAATGGCTTATCTTCGAGGAAGAGTACTACCGTGCGAATGCGCCGCTGCGCGTCAACCAAAACGGTATTTTTCTGTTGGGTCCGACCTTGATGGAGTTCGGTAGCGAGGAGCAGAAGGCGCGCTTTCTCCCTCAAATGGCGGCGGGTGAGGAAGTCTGGGCGCAAGCCTGGTCTGAGCCGCAAGCCGGATCGGATCTGGCGGCACTTCGCTCGACCGCCACCCGCGAGGGGGATGAGTATGTGTTGCGTGGCCATAAGATCTGGTCATCGCGTGCCACTTTTGCCGATTGGTGTTTTGGGATTTTCCGTACCGATCCAGCCTCCGAGCGGCATAAGGGTCTGACTTTTTTCTTGGTTCCCCTCACGCATCCGGGTGTTCGCGTGCGCGGCATCCGGCAAATGCATGGCGAGCCTGGTTTTGCGGAGATCTTTTTTGAGGATGTGCGCGTACCCGTCGCGTGGCGCTTAGGTGCGGACGGTGAGGGCTGGAATATCGCGATGGCCACAGCCGGCTTTGAGCGCGGGTTGATGCTGCGAAGCCCCGCACGCTTTCAAGTCGCTGCACAGCGCTTGGTTCGCTTATACGAGACGCACGCCGAGACCGCGGAACCCGCCTTGGCGAGTGCGGTGGCGCAAGCGGTCATGGATGCCGAGGCTTATGCACTGAGCACCTACGCGACCGCTACCCGCTTGATCGCCGGTGGCAAGATCGGCGTGGAGGCTAGCCTCAATAAAATATTCTGGTCTGAGCTTGATGTGCACATTCATCGCTGTGCCTTAAGTCTGTTGGGTGGTTTTGCGGAGCTTGCCGCGGGCGATCCTGCGGTGGTGGGCTCGGATGCATGGCTAGATGGTTTTATCTTCTCATTGGCGGGTCCTATCTATGCGGGCACCAATGAGATTCAACGCAATATCATTGCCGAGCGATTGCTCGGACTTCCTAGGGGTTGAGCGTGGATTTCACCTTCACTGAAGAACAGCAGATGATGGTCAGCGCCTTTCGCGAGCTTGCGGATGATCTGTGCTCAGCGACTGCCTTGCGCGCAGCGTTTGAGGGTCGAAGTGATCACGCCTCTGAGCGCTGGCAGCGCCTTGCGGAGCTGGGTCTTCCTGGCATGCTGGCGCCGGAGTCGGTCGGTGGTATGGGGCTTAACCTCGCTGATTTTATTTTGATCGCCGAGGCGGCTGGTCGGGCGGCACTGCCAGAGACTTTGGTTGAGCATGCTGGCATTGCCGTGCCGTTGCTGTCTGAGTTCTCGGCGGATGCGCGAGTCGCCTCAGTACTTCAGGCGGCGGCGTCTGGCGATGCCCGAGTAGCGATCAACCATACATCCAACCCGTTTGCACTGGGTGCCTTAGAGGCAAGCCATGTGTTGATGGTGGGTGATCAGGAGATTCATCTGTTGACGCGTGATGCGGTATCGCTCGAGTCGCACCGCTCTATTGATGCGCTTCGGTCCTTGTCGCGGGTCACAGGGTCGCTTGGAGCGTCCACCTGCATCGCGCGCGGAGCTGAGGCGGTAGCGGCCGCTGCGCGTGCGTTTGAGCGCGGTGCTTTGTTAACGGCAGCTGAGTGTGCCGGCCTGTGTGAGGCGTTGATAGGCTTAGGGGTGAGCTATGCCTCGGAACGAACGCAGTTTGGCAAGAAAATTGGCTCTTACCAGGCGATCAAACATCAGCTGGCCAACGTGCAAGTCAAGCTAGAGTTTGCGCGTCCCGTGCTGTACGCGGCTGCAACCCAAGCGGATGCGCTCACGACGCGCTCTCAATTTGCCGTCTCTCATGCCAAGCTGGCCTCAACCGATGCGGTGGATCTGGCCGGACGTACCGCCGTGCAAGTGCACGGTGCTATGGGCTACTCGTGGGAAGTGGATGTGCACTTTTACTTAAAGCGTGCTTTGGGTCTGACCGGCATGTGGGGTGATCGCAGTTTTCACATGCGTCGCGCCCAACACCAATTATTTACACAACACTTGGACGTGGGCCCCGATGCCTTGTTTGGCTCGAGTGCTTTACCCGCTATGAGTCTTTAATTTATGAATGACGCTTACATTATTGATGCGGTACGCACGCCAGTCGGCAAGAAAAAAGGCGGATTAGCCACGTGGCATCCGGCTGACTTAGGTGGCCATGTGCTGAAGGAATTAGTGGCCCGCTCTGGCATTGATCCAGGGCTCGTCGACGATGTGGTGTTTGGTTGTGTGGACACCATCGGTCCATTGGCCGGGGATATCGCACGCACCGCGTGGCTGGCTGCGGGTCTTCCGGAGCATGTGCCCGGCACCACGGTGGATCGCCAGTGCGGTTCGTCCCAACAGGCTATTCACTTTGCAGCACAGGGTGTGATGAGTGGTACGCAGGATTTAGTGGTGGCAGGTGGCGTTCAGGTGATGAACCAGATCCCCATCAGTGCCGCCATGGCTGCTGGCCGTGAGTATGGCCACCCCGATCCTTTTTTGGGGTCGATTGGTTGGCGCGCGCGCTATGGGGATGAACCCTTGTCGCAGTTTAAGTCCGCTGAGATGATCGCGGCGCACTGGAAGATTTCGCGCCGCGAGATGGAGGAGTTCGCGCTGGAGAGTAACCGTCGGGCGATTCATGCCATTCAGGCGCGTTACTTTGATCGGGAAATTGTCGCAACAGGTGACGTTCGTCACGATGAGACGCCTCGTCAGGGAACCTCGCTTGAGAAGATGGCGACGTTACCACCCATCGAGCCTAATGGATCGATCACGGCGGGTGTGGCCAGTCAGATTGGCGATGCGGCTGCGGCGCTGCTGATTGCCTCTGGCGATGCGGTCAAGCGCTATGGGCTTAAGCCACGTGCGCGCATTCATCATCTGTCGGTACGGGCGGCGGATCCTGTATGGATGTTGACCGCACCGATTCCGGCGACTCAGCATGCCTTGGCAAAAATCGGCATGCGCCCCGAGGACATTGCTTTGGTTGAGATCAATGAGGCCTTCGCCTCAGTGGTGCTCGCGTGGTCTAAAGAATTGAAGTGGGATCTGAGCCGCGTCAATGTCAATGGCGGTGCCATCGCCTTAGGTCATCCGCTCGGTGCGACCGGCGCGCGATTGATGACCACGATGTTGCATGAGCTTGAGCGGCGCGGTGAGCGCTTTGGGCTACAGACCATGTGTGAGGGTGGTGGCCAAGCGAATGTGACGATTATTGAGCGTCTGAATTAGTTAAACCCCTATGGGGTTGCGAGGAACTGTATGAGTGGTATCTGTCAGGGTCGAGTGGTCATTATCACTGGCGCCGCGCGCGGTCTCGGACGAGGCTATGCGCTCGCCTTTGCAGAGCAGGGCGCTAAGGTTGTGGTCAATGATCTAGGCACCGATCTCGGTGGTCATGGGCGTGATCTCTCCGCCGCGCAAGCGGTCGTCGATGAGATCCGAGCCATGGGTGGCGAGGCCGTGGTGAATGGCGACGATGTGTCCGACTGGGACGGTGCTGGGCGCATTATCAAAACGGCTGTCGATCATTTCGGTGGCTTGGATGTCGTGGTTAATAACGCAGGCTTCGTGCGTGATCGCATGTTTGTCAGCAGTACGGTGGATGAGTGGGATGCGGTGTTGCGCGTCCACCTACGTGGCCACTACTGTGTGGCGCGTCATGCGGTCGAGTACTGGCGAGGCCAAAGTAAATTAGGGCATCCCGTCGATGCGCGCATCATCAATACCAGTTCAGGTGCGGGGCTCAATGGCAGCATGGCACAAAGTGCGTACTCCGCTGCCAAGGGCGGCATTGCTAGCCTAACCTTGGTGCAGGCTGCTGAGCTTGGTCGCTACGGCATCACGGCCAATGCCTTAGCGCCTGCCGCGCGGACGCGCATGACAGAGCAGGCCTTTGCCGACATGATGAAAAAACCGGAGGAAGGATTTGATCGTCAGGATCCGGACAACATCGCACCGACCGTCGTGTGGCTAGGCAGTGCGCAGTCCAAACACGTCACGGGTTGCGTGTTTGAGTTGGAGGGCGGCGCCATCATGATTGATGAGGGCTGGCGCGATGGTGTGCGCGTTGATATTGGCCGGCGCTGGTTACCCTCTGAGGTGGGCGCTGCAGTGGATGGCCTGCTCAAAAAACGTAGCGCACCTAAAAAAGTTTACGGGACCTGATTAACGCCATGCAGTTCGCATTTACCGACGAGCAGCTGATGATTCGCGAATCAGCGCGTACCTTCCTTGATGCAGAAGCGGCGTTGCCTGCGGTGCGTGCGGTGAGTGCGACCTCGTTTGGCTACGACGCGCACCTGTGGCAGCAGATGACCCAAGAGCTGGGTTGGTCAGCGATCGCTATTCCTGAAGTGTATGGCGGCGCGGGTCTTGGCTTTGTGGAGCTTGCTATTTTGGCGCACGAGCAGGGGCGACGCTTGTTGCCATCGCCTTTCTTTGCGACTGTGTGCCTTGCGGCGCCTGTGATCATGCAGCTAGGGCGTGAGGAACAGAAAGCGCAGTGGCTATCAGCGATTGCGGGCGGCAGTCTAAAGGCGGCTCTTGCGCTGAGCAATCAAGCGGGTCATGCCGATATTGGACGTGTGGCCAGTACGCTCACGCGCTCAGGCGCTGACTGGGTGCTCTCGGGTGAGGCGCATTTTGTGGTGAGTGCCGCGGATGCTGATCTGCTGCTGGTGGTGGCTCGCGTGCAAGAGACGGGTGTCAAGGAGACGGCAGTCGCGCCGAGTGTGCGGGTCGTTGCCGTCTCACCAAAGGCGTCGGGTGTGCGCTTACAGATGACTGAGATGCTGGATGTCACTCGACCCATGTCAAGTGTGGCCTTCGATCAAGTCGCCGTGAGGGCAGACGCGCTGTTGGGTTTAGATGTGGATGCAAGCGCGGGTCTTCAGCGTGCGCTTGATCAGGCGCGCGTGGTGCTTTCAGCTGAGGCGGTGGGCGGTGCTGAGTACTCGTTAGAGGCGGTGACCGCGTACGTCAAGGAACGCGTGCAGTTTGGCCGGGCGATTGGTAGTTTCCAAGCCATCAAACATCGCTTGGCGGATAGCATGGTGCTGGTGGAAGCCGCTAAGTCGATGGCTTGGTATGCCGCCTGTGCTGCCGATGAATCGACTGATCAGGATTTGGCTATGGCAGCCTCACAGGCTAAGTCCTGTTGTGCCGATGCCTTTAATGCGGTCGCCGCCAATGCGATTCAGTTGCATGGGGGAATCGGCTTTACATGGGATCACCATGCGCACTTGTATTTTAAGCGTGCCCGGGCATCGTCCATGCTGCTAGGTAGCCCTGCGTGGCACCGAGAACGGGTGGCGTGCGGTCTTGGGCTTGGTTCGATCTCATCGGCGCTGCAGTTTTAAACTCACTATGAAAATTGGATTTACCCCCGCACAAGAACAGTTTCGTCATGAAGTGGCTACTTGGCTCACGGAGCAGTTGGCCGGGCCCTATGCGGATTTACGCGGCGTGTCCTCGCACACGGCCATGGTTGAGCGGCGTCGCGTGTGGGAGGCGGAACTGGGGCGCGCGCGCTTAAGTAGCGTGGGCTGGCCTGTCGAATGGGGCGGCCGTGGTGCCTCTTTGGCGGAGCAAGTGATTTTCGCTGAGGAATACGCCCGCGCCAAAGCGCCCGCTCGTTTGAATCACTTAGGCGTTGAGCTGTTGGCGCCGACCCTACTTACGTATGGCACCGAAGCGCAGAAACAGCGTTTTCTCGAACCCATTTTGATGGGCAAAGAGATTTGGTGTCAGGGTTATAGCGAACCGAATGCCGGATCGGATTTGGCGAATGTGGCGACGCGGGCACGTTTGGAGTCAGGGCCAAATGGCGATGAGTGGGTCATTGATGGTCAGAAGATTTGGACCTCACTGGCCGCTTTCTCCGATTGGATCTTTGTGCTGTGCCGAACCGAAGAGGGCAGCCGGGGTAACCGCGGTCTGTCTTATCTGTTGGTGCCCATGAATCAACCTGGCATCACGGTGCGACCGATCAGAGAGATGACAGGGCATGCGGAGTTCAACGAGACTTTCTTTACCGGTGCGCGTACGGCTGCTGCCAACATTGTCGGTGCACCCGGTGAAGGCTGGAAGGTGGCCATGGCCACCTTGGCGTTTGAACGGGGTGTCTCGACACTCGCGCAGCAGATGGATTTTACCAATGAGTTCGATACCTTGGTGGCGGCGGCCCAAGCAAACGGGCAGGCCTTAGATCCTGTCATCCGCCAGCGTATCGCTGAGGCATCGATCGGACTGGCTGTGATGCGCTACAGCGCGCTTCGGATGCTGACCAACGCCGAGAGTGGCGCGTTAAGCCATGAGGCCTATACCTATCGTTTGTACTGGGGCGTGTGGCGTAAGAAGCTGGGTGAGCTTGCGATGGATGTGTTGGGTCCTGCGGGTGAGTATGCGCACTCCGACGTGCCAGCCATCCACGACTTGCAGCATATGTTTTTGTTTTCCCGTTCCGACACCATTTACGGTGGCACCAGCCAAATTCAGCGTAACCAGATTGCTGAGCGCGCCCTGGGCCTGCCAAAAGAACCTCGAGGAATTTGACTATGGCTGGTGTTCCTAACGTTCCGAGCTATCCGGCTGGTCATCAACTATTGGCCCGGAAGACCGTGCTGATCACCGCTGCTGCTGGCACCGGTATTGGTTTTGCGACGGCCAAGCGCTGCATCGAGGAAGGTGCGCGGGTCATGATCAGTGACATCCATGAGCGTAGGCTCGGTGAGGCCTGTGAGCGTCTGCGCGCGCTGCCGGGTGCGGATGTGCACTCTAAAGTCTGCGATGTCACCCGCGACCAAGATGTTCGTGCGTTAGTCGATGCGGCGGTCACCGCGTTCGGACAGCTAGATGTATTGGTCAATAACGCGGGCTTAGGCGGCTCAGCGTCCGTGGTCGAGATGACCGATGAGCAATGGTCGCGTGTACTCGATGTCTCACTGACCAGTGTCTTTCGTATGACCCGTGCAGTTCTCCCGCACATGTATGCGCGTGGCAGTGGGGTGATCGTGAATAATGCCTCGGTGCTTGGCTGGCGTGCGCAGGCCCTGCAGTCGCACTATGCGGCTGCTAAAGCCGGTGTGATGGCCTTTACACGCTGTTCGGCGGTTGAAGCCGCTGAGCAGGGTGTGCGTATCAATGCGGTGGCACCCAGCATCGCAATGCATGAGTTTTTGAATCGCGTGACCAGCGATGAGTTGCTGACCGATCTGCGTCGACGTGAGGCCTTTGGTCGTACCGCTGAGACCTGGGAAGTGGCCAATGTGATTGTCTTCCTGGCGAGTCCTTTGGCCAGTTACATGACCGGTGAAGTGATCAGCGTCTCGAGTCAGCACCCCTAGTCAGTATCTCTGGCGGCGTGAGCTCGATGACCTGTGATAGGAGGTTTTGATGGCGACATTTCAGTCTGCGGACGCGCTACGAGCAGCGGTTGGTCAAAGTTTTGGGCCAACCGACTGGCTAGTGGTTGAGCAGTCGCGTATCGATGCTTTTGCATCGACCACGGGCGATGACCAGTGGATTCATGTTGATGTCGAACGGGCCAAGAGTGGGCCGTATGGTGGCACCATTGCCCATGGCTACTTAATCTTAAGCCTCGTGAACCTTTTTCTGCCCGATTTGGTATCTGTACCGAATGCCAAGATGGGCATTAATTACGGCGTTGATCGACTGCGCTTCCCGGGTGTGGTGCGTGCCGGCGCTCGTATTCGCGCTCACGCTGAGATGGTCAGTGTGGAGGATGTCACGGATGGTGTGCAGGTGAAGGTGCGAGTGTCGATCGAGGTGGAGGGGGGCTTCAAAGCCTGCTTGTGTGGTCGACACACTGAGCCGTTTTTACTTTTAGTTTTGTAAATTATTTTATTCAGTATCGATTTACTACGTGATGTAAGGATGACTATGCGCGAGGCTGTGATTGTATCGGTGGCCAGAACCCCCATCGCGAAAGCTTTTCGGGGCGCTTTTAACGATACGGAGGCGCCTAAGCTCGCCGGTCATGTCGTCGCTGAAGCTGTCAAGCGCAGTGGCGTTGACCCCGCTGAAGTGGAGGATCTGATTTTAGGGTGCGCCACGCAACAAGGCGCGCAGGGTTATAACATCGCTCGATTAACGGTCGCCGCGTCTGGGCTTCCTGACTCGGTCGCCGGCATGACCATTGATCGGAAATGCGCATCCGGTCTAATGGCGATCGCCACGGCGGCCAAACAGGTCACTGAGGATCACATGCCAGTAGTGGTGGCCGGTGGTATCGAATCAATTAGTCTCACACAGAATAAACATCTCAATACGTTTCGTGCGCAGTCGGAGTGCGTGCTTGCGGCCTCACCGCATATGTACATGCCGATGATTGAGACGGCGGAGGTGGTGGCTAAGCGTTATGGCATTGGCCGCGAGCTCGCCGACCAGTATTCCTTCACGAGTCAGCAGCGCACTGCGGCGGCTTATGCGGCCGGTCGCTACGCGGCAGAACTGGCACCCTTGTCTACCCGTAAGGCGATCGTTGACAAGGAAAGTGGTCAGACGACTTATCAAGACGTGCTGTTGGCTCAAGACGAAGGCTTTCGCGCGGATACCACGCTTGCGGGTCTGACCAAGCTTGAGCCCGTGTGGAAGGATGGCACGGTGATTAGTCGCGGCGAGTCCATTACCGCAGGCAATGCCTCGCAACTCTCTGATGGTGCGGCAGCGGCGGTGATCATGGATAGCGTGCTGGCAGAGCAGCGCGGTTTAAAACCCTTAGGCGCTTATCGTGGGATGGCGGTGGCTGGCTGTGCGCCAGACGAGATGGGCATAGGCCCCGTGTTTGCTGTGCCTAAATTGCTCAAGCGATACGGTCTCACGGTCAAGGACATTGGTCTTTGGGAGCTCAACGAGGCATTTGCGGTGCAGGCCCTGTACTGCCGGGATCGCTTAGGGATTGATCCGGAGCTCTTTAACGTCGATGGTGGGGCGATTGCCATCGGGCACCCCTTTGGTATGAGTGGTGCGCGCATGGTGGGACACGCCCTCATTGAGGGGCGTAGGCGCGGTGTACGTTATGTGGTGGTCACCATGTGTGTGGCTGCCGGCATGGGCGCGGCGGGGTTGTTCGAGGTTTACTAGTCGGATCAGCGGTTGGCCATAAGGAATGCGCGATGGAAGGGTGGGAACTGACGGCGCGCGAATCAATTCGCGACCTGGTCATTCGCTACAACGCCAATGGCGACTCTGGTCGCTTTGCGCAGGTGCTTGAGCTATTCGTAGAGCATGCCGTGTTTGATGTGCCTGGCGCGCGATGCGAGGGTCGCCATCAGATCAGCCAGATGCTCACCGACACCCAGTCGATGATTAAAAACATCGACTCGGGTGGTCAGTCGGCGTACCTGCGACATTACACGGCCACCCATCAGATTGATGTGCTGGATGAGGGTCATGCGAAAGGTCGGTGTTATTACTCAGTGCTCATGCCCCATGGGCTTGATCATTGGGGGCGCTACACGGACGACTATGAGTGTTCTGACGGTCGATGGTTGTTCAGCTATCGCAAAGTGACGGTGGATGGCTATGTCGCTGGCGGCATGGGTGCGGCGGGCGTAGGCGCGGCTGCTGTGGCTTTGTCTGGTAAAGGCTAAGTAAACCGTGGCAAGCGTAATCAATCGGACGAGTGATGAGGCGACTGTAGGGCGCTTATCCGTGCGTGCACGACAGCTGTTGGACGAGGATCTGTCTGCGCTCATGCGGGAAGCCAATGCCCTGCGTATCGAGGGGCATGGCCATCTACAGAGTTATTCCAGAAAGGTATTCATACCGCTCACCCAGTTATGTCGTGATCGCTGTCATTACTGCACCTTCTCTCGGCGCCAGTCGCCCAAGCAAGCAGCCTATTTGACCAAAGAGCAGGTGTTAGCCATCGCGCGAGCTGGTCGTGCGGCGGGGTGCACCGAGGCCTTGTTTACCCTCGGAGATAAGCCAGAGCTTCGCTATGCGGTTGCGCGTGATGCGTTGGCTGAGATGGGGTATGCGAGCACGATCGAGTATCTGGTGGCGATGTGTGAGGCGGTTATTCAGGAAACGGGTTTGCTGCCGCATGTCAACGCGGGCACGATGAGCCGAGATGAGATGCTGAGCCTTCGGCGTGTGTCGGTGTCGCAGGGATTGATGCTCGAGTCCTCAGCCATTCGGCTCAGTGACAAAGGCGGCCCCCATTATCGTTCGCCTGACAAGGATCCGGCGGTAAGGCTTGAGACCACTCGATTGGCGGGCGAGCTATCCATTCCTTTCACCAGTGGTCTGTTGATTGGTATCGGTGAGACGCGAGCGGAGCGTCTGGAGGCGCTTGAGGACTTAAAACGTCTGCACGACCAGTACGGACACATCCAAGAAATCATCATTCAGAATTTTCGCGCCAAGGCGAACACACCGATGGCGGCGGCAGCGGAGCCTACGGTGGATGAGTTGGTGTGGACCATTGCGGCGGCTCGCATCTTGTTTGGGCCTCGTATGAATATTCAAGCGCCGCCTAATTTGAGTGCCGGGGCGCTGCCGTCGTTGCTGTCTGCGGGTATTAATGACTGGGGTGGCGTGTCACCGGTGACTGTGGATCATGTCAATCCCGAGGCGCCGTGGCCTGAGGTGGCGCGCTTGGCTGAGGTCAGTGCTGCCTCGGGACGCGTCTTGATTGCGCGCTTGCCGGTCTATCCTGCCTATATGCAAGCGCTTCATCGCTGGCAGGATCCTGCCATGGCGACTGCCCTGCGACACCACGCCGATGCCACGGGCTGGGCGCGTGATGACGCTTGGTCCCCAGGCCTACTCAGCCCACCGGCACTCGTGCGGAATATGCCCCAGACGGTGGGTAATCCAGCGCTTGCCCCTCTCTTGGATGAGGCCTCGCAAGGACGGATACTGACGGCAGAGCAGATTGTGACGCTTTTTGAAGCGCGCGGTACGGATGTGGCGCGCGTACTCGGCGCCGCTAATGCCTTGCGGCAGACCCTGTGTGGCGACACCGTGAGTTTCGTGGTCAATCGGAACATCAATTACACCAACATCTGCAGTTACCGCTGTGGTTTCTGTGCGTTTGCTAAGGGCAGTACGGATGAGCGCTATCGCGGCAAACCCTATGACTTAGATCTCGAGGAGATCGTGAGGCGAGCGACGGAAGCGGACGCGCGCGGCGCAACTGAGGTGTGTTTGCAGGGCGGTATTCATCCGCACTACACCGGTGAGACGTATTTATCGATTTGTCGCGCCATCAAGGCGGCGGTGCCTGAGATGCACATCCATGCATTTTCGCCGCTCGAGATCAGACAAGGGGCGGCCACACTGGGGATCAGTGTTCGTGATTTTCTATTGCAGCTAAAAGATGCCGGGCTCTCGACTTTGCCCGGTACCGCGGCTGAGATTCTCGATGATGAGGTGCGCGAGATCATATGCCCCGATAAGCTCAACACCGCCCAATGGCTTGAGGTATTGGCCACCGCGCACGAGGTTGGGCTTCGGACGACGTCGACGATTATGTTCGGACACGTGGAGCAACCCATCCATTGGGCGCGGCATTTATTGCACGTACGAGCCTTGCAGGCCAAAACCGGTGGAATCACAGAATTTGTGCCGCTACCGTTCGTGCATATGGAAGCGCCGCTTTACCGCAAAGGCTTGACGCGCCTGGGACCCACTTTTCGTGAAGTGCTTCTGATGCACGCGGTAGCACGGCTCGTGTTGCATCCATTGATTCCCAATATTCAGGCGTCCTGGGTGAAGCTCGGTGCTGCGGGCATTCGTGCTGTGCTCGATGCGGGTGTCAATGACTTAGGTGGCACCTTGATGAACGAGAGTATCTCACGCGCCGCGGGCACAGAGCATGGTCAGGAGTTTCCACCGCAAGCCATGCGAGCGCTTATTTTAGATAGTGGTCGATCGCCTCGGCAGCGCAGCACGCTCTATGGCGATGTGACGGCGCAACGCCAAGATCGTGGCCTGGAGCCTGCAACTTTAGCTCCAATGATATTGACCCCGCCACGCGTCGTGCGTCGCGCGGCTTCGCTTGCCCATTCTATTGATTAGGAGAGAGACGATGAGTGCTGAAACATTGCCGAGTATTGGACTGTTGGGGGGCACTGGTAAAGAGGGTGGCGGCTTGGCCTTGCGCTGGGCGCACGCCGGTTATGTGGTGACGATTGGTAGTCGTGACCCTCAGAAGGCCGCAGAGGTTGCTAAGGAGCTGAATGCGCTATTAGGACGCGATGGCGTCCGCGGTGGGTCTAACCAAGAGGCAACGGCGGCCAGTGACATTGTGGTGCTCACCGTACCGTATGCGGCGCAAGCATCCACGCTGAGTGAGGTGCGTGAGGCCTTGCAAGGCAAGATTTTAATCGATGTGACGGTGCCACTGGTGCCGCCGAAGGTAGCGCAAGCGCAGGTTCCGGAAGGTGGGTCCGCGGTCGCTGCGATGCAGCGTCTGCTCGGTGCAGAGGTGCGGGTGGTGTCGGCGTTTCAAAATGTCTCGGCGCACTATCTCAAGGATCTATCACAGACGATCGAATGTGATGTCTTAGTCTGTAGTGATGATCGTGCGGCCGCAGAGACGGTGGTGGGTCTTGCGCAGGCGCTCGGCTTGCAGGCCTATGATGCGGGTGTGCTTGCGAACTCGGTGGTGTCTGAGATGCTGACCTCGGTGCTTATTGCAATTAACAAGCGCTACAAAGTGCCGAGTTCAGGTATACGCATCACGGGCCTGGGTCGAAGCGGCGCTGTCTGATGACGGAGTCGCCTCTGGCTGCTTTATCGCTGACTGCGCTGCCAGCCTTTCCACTGGTGGAGGCGGGGGACGATTTGGCAGCGCTGATCGTGGCATCACTCGGTGCGGCTCGCTTGTCGCCTAAGCCTGGCGATGTGGTGGTGATCGCACAGAAGGTCGTGTCTAAAGCAGAAGGTAGGCGGGTCGCGTTACGTGATGTGGTGCCCTCAGCGCGTGCAGTGGCACTGGCTCAGCAAGCCGGTAAGGATCCGCGGGTGGTGGAGTTGGTGCTCTCGGAGGCGACCGAGGTCATGAGAGTGCGCCCGGGTGTGATCATTGTGCGGCACCGTTTAGGCCTGGTACTCGCCAACGCAGGCATCGATCAGTCGAATGTGGCGCCGTTGGGGCACGAGCAAGTGCTGTTACTGCCGCTCGATCCTGACCGCTCGTGTCGTGAGATTCAAGCACGGCTACAGGCGGCGACCGGTGTGCCGGTGGCCGTTTTGATCATCGATAGCATCGGGCGTGCTTGGCGCACGGGTACCGTTGGCACAGCCATTGGTGTCGCAGGCTTGCCTGGTCTTGTGGACTTGCGCGGACAAATGGACTTGTATGGGCGACCGCTGATGACCAGTGAATTGGCGCTGGCTGATGAGGTCGCCTCAGCGGCCTCCTTACTGATGGGACAAGCAGCCGAAGGGAGGCCGGTGGTGTGGATGCGAGGCTTGCCGTATGAGCGCCGCTCCGGTGTCTCTGCAGAGCTGTTAAGGCCGCAGTCGCTTGATCTTTTTAATTGAGACTCAGCAGTGAAGTGCTCATGAAGTCGCATGTGATCGCACTGGCGGGTGGTGTCGGTGGAGCCCGCTTAAGCTATGGGCTTGCGCAGTGTCTGTCTGCGGATGATTTGACGGTAATCGTCAATACCGCAGATGACTTTGAGCACTTAGGTCTAACCATCTGTCCGGATTTAGACACGGTGATGTATACGCTCGCATCGCTCAATGACCCTGTGCAGGGTTGGGGTGTACGCGGCGATACGCGTCATCTAATGCAAGCACTCACTCGCTTAGATGGCGAGGATTGGTTTGTACTGGGTGATCAGGATGTGGCGACTCATCTGTTACGCACTGAGCAATTGAAAGGTCACACTCTGTCTCAGGTGACGACAGCGCTGTGTGGCAAGCTTGGTATTCGGATCGCCGTTGTTCCGATGAGTGACCAATCCGTTCGCACGCAGGTGGAGACGGAGCAGGGGCGTCTCGCTTTTCAGGATTACTTTGTGCGCAGGCGGTGTGAGCCAGTACTTAAAGGGGTGACTTTCGAAGGCATTGAAGTGGCGCGCCCAAGCGATGGGTTTTTGGGTGCTTTGCAGAATCCAAAGCTAGCCGCGATCGTGGTGTGCCCATCCAACCCAATGCTCAGCATCGAACCTATCCTGTCGCTGCCTGGTGTGCGCGAGCGCCTGCGCGCGCGGTCGGTGCCGTTAATTGCAGTATCGCCTTTTATCGGTGGACAAGCCGTGAAGGGCCCGGCAGCAAAAATGTTTAGAGAGCTGGGGCTACCGGTCACCTCATCGGGGCTGGTGGATTATTACCAAGGTCTGTTGGATGCGGTCGTGATCGATCGAGCAGATGAGCCACCCACCGGGGTTAAGGTGTTGGCTACGGACACGCTCATGCGAGATAGCGCGGATCAAGCGCGGCTGGCGCGTGAAGTGCTGCAGTTCGCCCAGACGCTGTGAACATACGACTACTCATTCCGATGCGCTCACTCACTAACGGCAAACGTCGCCTGGAGGGTGTGCTGAGTGATGAGTGCCGTCAGCGGTTAAATGAATCTTTCTTGGACCATACACTTCGTGTGGCGACCAGGGTGTTTTCGGCCAAGGACTGTATCGTCATTAGTCCAGCGCAGGAGGTGTTGGCCAGAGCGCAGGGTTTCGGTGTGCAAACTCTACTGGAGACATCGCCGCCCTCACTGAATGGTGCATTAACGCAGGGTGCGGCTTGGGCGCAGGCGGAGGGTGCTGAGGCGGTGATCGCGCTCAGTTGTGATTTGCCGTGGGTGCAGGCGACCGACTTAGAAGCACTTGCAGAGGCGCTTAAGCCAGCCTCGGTGGTGGTCGCTCCTGATCAGCGGGGGATGGGTACGAACGCGATGGCGATGATGCTTCCTCAGGGGATCGCTTATCACTATGGTTCTAACAGCTGTGCCAAACACGCCGCGGCCGCGACCGCTGCGGGTTTAACGTTTCAGTTGCTCAAGCGGCCTGGTTTAGAGCGCGACATTGATACGCCGGAAGATTTTAAGGCTTACCACCTGGCCTCCGCCGATGCAGTTGGTTAGTCGGGCTGAGTGGTCCTGTTCGATGATGTCTATGGAGGGGCACCCATGAGTGCGAGTGTGCAATTGGCCGGCGGCGTCGCGGTGATTACAGGCGCTGGTAGCGGCATTGGTGAGGGCTTAGCGCAGGAGGCTGCGCGCCTAGGTATGCGGGTCGTCCTGGCGGATATCTCGGCCGAACGAATTGAACAGGTTGCTCGTGCGATCCGTGACGCCGGAGGCGAGGCCTTGGCAATCCCCACCGACGTGACGGATGCGGCTGCCATGGCAGCACTTGCCCGCATCACGCATGAGCGCTATGGGGATGTGCGCCTGCTGATTAACAATGCAGGCATCGAGGTGGTGGGCTTTATCTGGGATATTGAGCCTGCCGTATGGGAGCGCGCCTTTAGGGTTAACGTATTGGGTGTGGTTCATGGGCTTCGAGCCTTTGTTCCTGCCATGTGTCAAAGCAAGCAACCTGCGTGCATCGCCAATCTATCCTCCGTGGGTGGTCTTGGCATGATGGCCCAACAGGCGCCTTATATCGCTAGTAAGCACGCGGTGTTGTCCTTAACCGAATCCCTAGCGCTCGAGTTGCAGCAGGTCGCACCGCATTTGCAGGTGTCAGCGGTACTCCCGGGTCCTGTGATGACGCGTATTTTTGAGGATGCGTCTATTGGTCAAGATGCGGCCTCCGTTGATCATCATGTGCGTGTGATGAAGGGTATGTTGGCGCAGCACGGCATGCCTGCCAAGCAGGCAGCCAGCATCATTCTTGAGCGCATCGCCGCGGGTGATTTTTGGGTATCGACGCACCCAGCGATGACTCAGCAAATGGCAAGTGCTCGCGCAGAGTACCTACAGCAGCTGGCGCGACCCACGATGACTGCTGAAGCCGCTGCGATTTTGGGACCTCAGCCAATCTAGCGGCGAGCGCGGTCGATCGTCTTGTCAGATGGGCACTTTAGAAGAAGCACGCTCCACCATTGTTCACCAGTACGCTGCCTGTGATGAAGGATGAGTCGGCGCTTGCCAGATACAACACACTGGCAGCGATTTCCTCAGGACGAGCGAGTCTGCCGAGCGGCACTGCTTTGGCAAGGCTTGTTATCCACTCGTCTGGGATGGAGCGCATCAGGGGTGTGTCGGTGGGCCCGGGGGCTACGGCGTTCACCCGGATGCCACGAGAAGCCACTTCGCGTGCCAGTGCGCGCGTCATGCCGATCAACGCCGCTTTGCTGGTGACGTAATGCAGGGGGCCTTCGCCGGTTTGAACGGCGGATGAGGCCATGTTGATGATGGAACCGGCAATGCCATCGCGGGCCATCAATCGTAAGGCGGCCCGGGCGCAGTAAAATGCACCATCGAGATTAACGGCGAGCACGCTGCGCCAGCCCTCGTCTTCCATAAACACTGCTTGCTCCACATGGACGGTCGGTGTTTCGCCGCGTGCAAGTTGGGCATTGCGTTGGGCCATTCGTTCATACATCTCGGCGGTGCCGTCATTCGGTCCGGTACCGGTGCCTGCGTTATTCACCAAAATATCGACCCGACCGAAGGCGTCGTCTATGGCTTTAAAGCTCGCGTTGACCGCCTGACTGTCCGCTACATTGCAGGCGAGGGCCAGGTGGGTGCTGGGGTTTGCCAACCGCGCGATGCTCGCTGTGGCAGCATCCAATGACAGGTCAAGGACTGCGACCCGTGCCCCGGCTGCCGCCAGCGCCTCTGCGCAGGCCCGGCCGATCCCTTGGCCACCGCCCGTGACGACGGCGGTTTTACCCGTGAGTGATGCCATGAGCTAGTCCTTGTTCGGATGGTGTGCAGATTGTAGCCGCTCTTGCGGGTGATCTAGCGTACGACTGGCTAACAGCGCATGCAACAGCCGGTGCGGCGCCTGCTCGATTCCTTGGGATCTGCACATCACAGGCGCCTGTCCCGGTGCTGCCTTCAGAAGCCCTCGCCGGGCAGCTGGTTTCGTGGCAGGATTAGATCAACTCAGGTCAATGGACAGGAAGACGCCACATGCCCTATTCACGCGATGAGGTGGAGCAGTCGATCGCCGGTTTGGCGCAAGCCTTCAAGAAGGCAGAGCAGATGAACCGTTGGTCGTGGATTGCGGATGAGTTCTACCACGAGGACTGTGTCTATAGCTGTCCCTATGCTGGTTGCATGCCGGTGTTTGCCAACGGCCGTGAAGAAATCCGTCAGACCCACTATGGGCGTGATATGGACGTCGGTTCGGGTTGGAAAGGCTGGAGTTTTCCCATCACGGGTTGGGCCATCAATGGCGATCAGATCATCAGCCGTTGGATGAACCGCGGCCCGGGTTTGCGCCCCGATGGCAGCCATTACGAGACGCATGGCGTGTCGTTTATCACCTATGGTGGATCAGGGAAGTTCAGTTCACAGATCGACTTATTTGATTTGGGTCACCAAATGGCGCTGTGTGATGAGCTGGAGTCTGTCGGTCTTTTGGATGCGAATTTGAAAGCCCAATGGGTGATACCCATGAAAACGCGGCTGATCACGATGTTGCAGCGGGGGATGCCTGCGTAACGGTCGGGCACATCGACGGTGCGATGTTCTGTTTTTGGACATTGGCTCTACCGAGCCAATGCAGTGGGGTTTGATTGTTTCAAAATAAATAAGGAGGTCTTATGGCGGCATCTCAGGCGGACGACATTCGGGCAATCGAACAGGCGCTATTCACCTATGCGTGGATGGTGGATATGCGTAAGTGGGAAATGATGGATCAGGTGTTTGCGCCGGAAGCCACCATCGATTACACCAGCACAGGCGGCAAGAAAGGGCATCACAAGCCCACCTTGGCTTGGTTGGATCGCGCACTCGCCGGGTGGCCGATCAACCTGCATTTCATTACGAACGTCATGGTTCAGGTGAATGGCGACCAGGCGGATTCCCGTTGTTATTTCATGGCGCCGATGGCGCGCATGCAGGCTGATGGCTCGCAGGAAGTCATCAATAACGCGGGCTACTATGTGGACAAGTGGGTGCGCCTGCCATCGGGATGGCGCGTTCAAGAGCGTATCTGCAATCAGACGATTATGATTGGCAGTCTGCCCAAAGGCTATGTGATCCCCGAGTGATCAAAGCGCACTGCTCGAGGATGATTCAGTGAGTGACTGGTGCCGCTGTCTCGCAGCGGCACCTTCGATCATGAAGCCGGTTGTGGTTTTATCTATTGGGTGAGGGGAATGGTTGCATGATGGATCTTTATGGGATGAGTAGTCCGAACGTCGTCAAGATCACGATCATGTTGCATGAGGCTTTACTGCCTTATGACATGCATCATGTCGGTGTATTTGATGGTGATCAGTTTCGTCCATCCTTTAAGGCGCTTAATCCGAATAGCAAGGTGCCGGTGTTGGTCGATCATGCGAGCGTGCAGGGCGGTGCGCACACGGTATTTGAAAGTGGTGCGATCCTTTTATACTTGGCTGAAAAAACAGGGGTCGGCCTGTCCGCGGATCCCTTGGCGCGGTCACGCCAGATTCAGTGGCTGATGGTGCAGCTCACGGGGATTGGTCCGATGTGTGGTCAGCTCACCCACTTTAGTCGGTACGCTCCAGCTGGCAATGACTACTCGCTCTCTCGCTACCGTAGTGAAGTCAGACGCCTGCTTCAGGTCCTTGATGACCGACTGAAGGAGCACGAGTATCTGGCCGATGGCTACTCGATTGCAGACATGGCCACCGTGCCTTGGATCCGACTGTTAAGCACCATGTATCCTTGGCTACAGGCCACGGAGGAGGCTCCGGCGCTGCGCGAGTATCCCTCGCTTAGGCGGTGGTTAGAGGTGGTGCTGGCGCGCCCTGCGGTGATTGCAGGTATTGCGGCGGGTGAGCGCTTTTTGCCCAATGACATGGACATGTTCAAGAAAGCCGACGCGGATCAATTCGATCGGTTTTTCGGGCGAGGGAAGTACTTGTTGGCCTAAGCCAATGGCTTAATCGAACCGCTCCTGACCGGTCGCCTCTGGTGTGTTTTGAGGGTCTGATCGGGCTTGGGCTAAACCGAGTGGTAGTCGAGTGTCTTTTTGGGCAACTATCTACCCACGGCGATGACAGGCTAGGGTCATTGAAGACGACGCGCAACCGATCGCTGGTGATGCGCGTCCTACGATGTATTTTAAGGGGATGACATGAAGATATTAGTGGTTGGTGGCACGGGCATGATCGGTGGTCATGCGGCACTTTATATGCAGTCACATGGTCATCAGGTGACCCTGGCGGCACGCAAACCGGCGCAGCCCGAATCGGCGTTGGCCGCCTTACCCTTTCTGCAGGGCGATTATGTCGAGGACGGATTTAGCGCTGCCCAATTGAGCCCCTTTGAGGCGATCGTGTTTGCAGCCGGCAACGATATAAGACATTTGCCTGCCGATACCGATTTTGATGCGCACTGTGAGCGCGCCAACAGTATCGCGGTGCCGCGCTTTGCGGCGCTCGCTCGATCAGCGGGTGTCCGTAAATTTTTAGTGGTGGGTAGTTTTTATCCGCAAATCGCGCCAGAGTTAATCGCAACCAATGCGTATATCCGATCGCGACATCTAGCCGATAGTGGCGCGCGTGCCTTGGCGAACGACACGTTCTTCGTGTGTAGCGTAAATGCTCCCTTTGTCGTGGGTGCTGTGCCCGGCTTTCACAATGCGATGTTTGAGGCGTATACGCGCTATGCGGAGGGTGTGCTCGGTATCCCACCGTACGGCCCAGCGGGTGGTACGAACTTCATCTCAACGCAATCCCTGTCAGAGGCGATTCTCGCGGCACTGACGCGCGGGCAGTCAGGCAAGGCCTATCTGGTGGGCGATGAGAACCTACTGTTTGCTGACTACTTTAGGATGTTCTTCCGAGCCGCGGGTAATGATCAGCCGGTGCCGGCCTTAGATCAGTCTCATCCGATGCTACCGGATGTGGCCATCTATACGGGTCGCGGCAATGTCGTTTCTTATGAGCCTGATCCTGCTGATATGGCGCTATTAGGCTATCGCCGTCATGACGTGCAAAACGCCGTCAATGATGTGGTGGCGCAGTATCATAAGCGCTGACCGAGGTCTTGCAGGGCAGGTCTCTGATGAGCTGCCCTGTGAGGTACGAGTTTGATGGACAGAATAAGGACGATTACAATGACCGCGACCGCCGCTTCCGCTGACATTCAGACGCTGCTTTACGCCTACGCGCTTGGCGCAGATCGTCGTGATCACGCCGCCTTAGCGGATTGCTTCGTGGCAGAGAGCAAGATCGTAGGTCCCGGCTATGAATTAACCGGTCCCATTGCCGACATTATCGTCAGCGAGTTGGACAAGCGCTTCGTGTGGACCCAGCACAATGTCTATAACCCGCTGTATGAGGTGCAAGGGGATACGGCGCAGGGGGTTGTGAACTGTGTGGCGAGCCACGTGGAAAAGCAGGCGGATGGCAGCCATGTGAAACATGATTGGTACATTCGCTATCATGATCGCTTGGTGCGTCGTGATGGGCACTGGCGCTTTTTGGAGCGTCGTATGGAGGTGCCCTTCATCGCCAGTGGCGCGGTCCAGTCCTTGGGCTAAGGCGCGCGATCGAGCGAAACTAAGGGGATCGGCTTACATCCAACCGTCTTCTAGACTGCCCCACGATTCAAAGCTGCCACCGGCCGCCGATTTATGGAAACGGCCGAATCGGCTGGCGTAAAAAGCCAGCGGCGGTAAAGCATGCATCTCTACACCGGTTACCCGGCCAACAATAATCGTGTGATCACCACCTGGGTGTAAGGCATCAACCACGCATTCAATGCGCGTCACCACATCGGCAATCTTCGGTGGCTGGGGATTGGCCTGCCATACCGTATCGACTTCGAACTTGGGGCGACCTGATTTTGCAAAGTGACTGGCGATGTCCGCTTGACGCTCGCTCAGTACGTGGACTGCGAAAGGCGCATTCTGCCCAAAGGCTGCTAAGCCGCTGCTGCGGTTGCTAAGGCACCACAGCAGCAACGGCGGGTCCAAGGACACGGAAGTCACTGAGTTAGCCGTGATGCCAATCGGGCTGCCATCAGGGCCCACCGCGGTCACCACCGTGACACCCGTTGTGAAGCTACCAAAGGCCTTGCGCAGCTCAAGCGGGGACAAGGCCTGATCGTGGCTCACAGCGGGCTTCGTGGCGACCCGTGAGGTCATACAAAGAATTCCTGAGCGGTTCCACCTAAGTAGATCATGCCGAGGGATGTGCCCACGATGGCTGGGTCATTGGCGACATGCGCGCGTGCAGCGTTCAGGTCTAGCCAATAGCGCACCACGGGGCTATCCATATAAATCGCACGGCCACCCAACAGCGGCATCAGGGCGTCGCACAGCGCGGCGCAGCGTCGTGAGATCTGCGAGGACTCATAGCGATAGCGGATGCGATCCGTCATGGGGATATCGGTACCTGCCCGCAAGTGCTTCATCATCTCGTCGAAATTGCGGTGCAGCACCGTTTTCATTTCATAGATGGCTGACTGGGTGAGTGCCGACGCATTGAGTGCCGCTGGATCAACCTTGGTGGCCTTGCCCGTGTTGGTCGAGATACGCGAGCCTGCGATCACGTTATAAGCATCCAATGCGCCTTGAAGTGCGCCGATGGAGGAGGTGGAGACGGCGCGCACGAAGACTTGCGCCCAAGGCAACTTGTAGATGGCGGCTGTGTTGACGGCACCGCCTGGGTTGGTGCCCATGAACCCATCGACTGCGCGATGGGTGCGGTATTCAGGGACGAATGCTTTGTTCAGGATAATGCCGTGGCTACCGGTGGCCTGCATGCCAAAGACGTGCCAGTCGCGCACGATTTCATAGTCGGCACGGGGTACCAAGAAGGTGCGCATGTCCGGTGGATCACCTGCATTCGCCGGTGGCACCATGGAGCCTAACAGCACCCAACTGCAGTGCTCGCAACCACTGGAGAACCCCCAACGGCCCGACAGTAGGAAGCCGCCATCCACGCGCTCCACTTGACCGACTGGTTGATAGCTCGATGAGACGAGGGTGGAGGTATCAGTACCCCACACGTCCTCTTGGGCGCGCTTGTCGAATAGGGCGAGTTGGAATGGATGCACACCGACAACGCCGTACACCCAGGCGGTTGACATGCAGCCTTCGGCCAATGCCATTTGAATGTCACTGAACACGCCCGGATCATATTCGTAGCCGCCGTAGCGGGCTGGCTGTAGGACTCGGAAGAACCCGGCGGCTTTCATCTCTTGAATGGTTTCCGCCGGCAGCGTGCGCTGCTCATTCGCTGCAGCATTGCGTTCTTTCAGCGCAGGAATCATCGCGCGGGCGCGCTTGACCAGTTCAGCAGGAGAAGGGTTCGCGATGGGTGCTAATACGGTAGCCATAGGATGACCTCGGAAGCGGGACGTGACGGGATTAATTCTGACCCCAGTATAGCGAGTCATATTTGGCTCAGGCAACCAAATTCGTAGTTTTAATATGGTTAAATTACGCATGCGCCCCAATCTCGCCGGAGTGTCGGGCGGCGTGGACCCGGGTGCCCGCCTTGATTTCTCCCTTTTTTGGCCGTGTTCGGTGCTGGCGGGCGGGGCTGGATGATGGGTGGGTGGTGTGCGGGCGGGTGCCGGTCGCCGCCCATGCGACTATAGTTTGGGTCTGGCCGCTGAGTGGCCGCTGAGTGGCCGCTGAGTGGCCACTGGGGGGTCGTTGAGGGGTCGCTGAGCGGCTGCTCAAGTGCCCGCTCAGTCATCGTGGCTATTTTTTTTGGGTCAGCTTTGGCGATCGATTACCGAGACGAGGAATTCAATTGTGACCTTACCGATACCTTCAACAGTAAGTCCTGCGCGTTTGGCGATTCAACAATCACTCTCACAGGAGTTGTATCAAGCGCTACGTGAACAGCGCATGGTGCCACCGCTGCGTGATCGCTCCTTGGATTTGACGATCGATGACGCCTATGCGATTTCGTTAGGCATCTTGCAACATCGCTTAGCCAGCGGTGAAAAAGTCGTCGGCAAAAAAATTGGGGTCACCAGTAAAGCAGTGCAGGACATGTTGGGCGTTCACCAGCCTGACTTTGGGTTTTTAACTGATCGTATGTGGATTGAGGATGGCGGTTGTGTGCGCATCGCTGATCATCTGATCCAGCCAAGAGCGGAGGCTGAGATCGCCTTGATTTTAAAACACACGCTGCAAGGCCCGGGTGTGACCACGGCGGATGTGTTGGCGGCGACGGATTACATTGCGCCGTGCTTTGAGATTGTCGATTCACGTATTCAAAATTGGGATATCCGTATCGTTGATACGATAGCGGACAATGCGTCGTGCGGTGTGTTTGTGCTCGGTGCCGCGCGGGTTGATCCGCGCTTGCATGATCTGGCAGCGCTTAAGGTCAAGGTGTACAAAAACGAGGTATTTTTATCGGAAGGCGAGGGGTCTGCGGTGCAGGGATCGCCTTTGGCAGCGGTTGCTTGGCTTGCCAATACCTTGGGCGCTTATGGCGTCACGCTTAATGCGGGCGATGTCATCTTGTCCGGCTCACTGGTGCCTTTAGAGCCTGCACGCCCCGGTGATCACTTTCGTCTTGAGTTAGCAGGTGTTGGGTCAGCGAGCGTGTCCTTCGCGTAGCGAGAACTTTTGTACTTTGCCTGCTGCATTGAGTGGCAGGCTCTCCACAAAGTGGATGCGTCGCGGCACTTTGTAATTAGCCATGTTGGTGCGACACCACTCGGTGAGTGTGGTCGCATCCACTGTCTCCCCTGGTCTTAAGACCACGTAGGCGTGACCCACTTCGCCTAAGCGCTCATCGGGTGCCCCCACCACGGCCACTTGGGCAATTGCCGGATGTGCGCTCATCAGATTTTCAATTTCGGCCGGATAGCAATTGAAGCCACCGACGATGAACATGTCTTTCTTGCGATCGGTGATTTTTAGAAAGCCTTGCGCATCCATGACGCCGACATCACCGGTATGTAACCAGCCATCTTGGTCGATCGCTAAGGCGGTGGCTGCGGGGTCTTCATAGTAGCCTTTCATCACGTTGTAGCCGCGCGCAATGACCTCACCGGGTAGGCCCGCCGCTACCGTCTGGCCCGCATCGTCAACTAAGCGGAGCTCAATGCCTGGAATGGCTACGCCACAGGTGCCAGCGACTTTTTCATCTGACGTGCCATGCGGGCAGATGGTCAGCACACCGCAGGACTCTGTTAAGCCATAAGCCGTTAATACCGTCTTAAAGCCAAGTTCGGTGCGCATGCGCTCAATCAGAGCGGCGGGTACGGAGGCTGCACCCGTGACGCCTAGGCGAAGGCTAGATAGGTCAGTCGACGTCCGTCGTTCGTGACTTAACAGGGCATGGAAAATGGTCGGTGGCCCTGGCAGTACCGTGATTTTTTGCTGGGCGATGATGCTGAGGGCTTGGCCTGCATCAAATACCGGCATGGGATAGATGGTGGCGCCGCGTAATAGGCAGGCGAGCCAGCCGGATTTGTAACCGAAGGTGTGAAAAAACGGGTTGACGA
>CAIYVA010000038.1 GCA_903929455.1 uncultured Pseudomonadota bacterium
AGAATAAGAACATCTATGCCAAATATGACTTTTGAAGAGCTGGACGACGCTTTAGGGGCCTGTCATGCCAGCGTCTCGGGTGCCGAGGCGCATGGCAGTTTATGCGGGACTTTGGCGGTTCGGGGGCAGTGGCAGCCTGAGCATTGGATTGCCGAACTGATCCCGGAGCGGGGTGACTCGGACACAGAAAGGGCCGCGGTCGAGCTCTTAGAGCTTGTTTTTGTTGAAACTCAGTCGACTTTGGTGCGCGATCAGATGGAATTCATGCCGCTCCTGCCTGGGGATGACAGTCCCATTGCGCAGCGCGTGGAGGCCTTGGCCGCTTGGTGCGGTGGGTTTTTGCACGGCTTAGGCTCGGGTGGCCTAAAAGAGGGATCCGACCTTCCGGAGGTCGTGCAAGAGATTGTCAGAGATTTTGTACAGATGAGCCAAGCGGTGGTTGATCCCGAAGAGACTGAAGAGGCGAACGAAGAGGCGTATGTGGAGCTGCAAGAGTACCTGCGCGCCTCCGCCCAGCTCGTCTATGAGACCTTGGTTCTAGACCGTACCGGTCGTGGGGATGCATGAAGAAAGAGGAGTTTGCGCGCCGCCGTAAGCAATTGATGCGCATGATGGGGCGCGATGCGATCGCCATTTTGCCCGCCGCCCCCATTCGGCTGCGTAACGGCGATGTCGAATACGCCTATCGGCAAGACAGTGACTTTCAGTTTCTGACCGGTTTTGGCGAACCGGAGGCGGTGGCGGTCTTGATGCCGCACCGTGCGCAGGGGGAGTACGTGCTGTTTTGCCGTGAGAAAAACCCTGAGCGCGAGCTGTGGGACGGCGCGCGCGCTGGGCAAGAGGGTGCGGTGACCTCTTTCGGCGCGGATGATGCCTTCCCGATTGATGACATGGATGAGATCTTGTCCGGTCTCATTGAGAGTCGTTCGCGCGTCTACTACACCATGGGCCTGCACCCTGAGTTTGATCAGAGGGTCATCGGCTGGGTGAATGGGCTGCGCGCGCAGGCCAAGAGCGGGTTGCACACGCCGCAGGAGTTTGTAGCGCTCGATCATCTTTTGCATGATATGCGACTGTATAAAAGTCCAGCTGAGCTGACCTTGATGCGCCGTTCGGCGGCGGTGGCGGTCACGGCTCATGAGCGCGCGATGCGTCTGGCAGCGCCGGGCGTGATGGAATATCAATTGGCAGCTGAGATCGTGCATGAGTTTTGCGCGCATCACGGCGAGGTTGCCTACGAACCGATCGTCGGTGGCGGGGCGAATGGTTGTGTGCTGCATTACCGCACCAATCATGCCGCGTTGCGCGATGGTGATTTGGTGTTGATTGATGCGGGTTGTGAGCTTGGCTACTACGCCTCCGATATCACCCGCACCTTCCCGGTCAATGGGCGCTACAGCGGCCCACAGCGCGACTTGTATGAGGTTGTTCTGGCCGCGCAATACGCCGCGATCGAGCAGTGCGTGGCAGGGAATCATTGGAATGATCCACATGATGCAGCGGTTCGTGTGATTACGCAGGGTCTGGTGTCCTTGGGCTTTCTAAAGGGCAAGGTGCCTAAGCTCATTAAGGACGGGGCTTACCGTGAGTGGTTCATGCATAAGACGGGTCATTGGTTGGGTATGGATGTGCATGATGTCGGCGACTATCAGGTCGGCGGTACTTGGCGGATATTGGAGCCTGGGATGGTGCTGACGGTCGAACCGGGCATCTATGTGGCGCCCACCTCAAAAAATGCACCAAAAGCCTATAGAGGCATCGGCATTCGTATTGAGGATGATGTGGTCATCACCCGCGGGGCGCCCGAGGTACTGACCCAGGCCTTGATTAAAACGCCGGATGATATCGAGCGCTTTATGGCCAGCGCGTGAGATGACAGAGGCCCCCTCCGAGCCTGTCAGGTGTGATGTGGCGATCGTCGGCGGTGGATTGGTCGGCGCCAGTCTCGCGCTTGCGTTGGCGCACCTGCCGCTGGAGGTCATGGTGATTGAGGCGGTGCCGCCTCTGGATCCCAAGCAACCGAGCTTTGATGCCAAAACCACCGCACTCTCTAATGGTACGGCGCGAATCTTTGCAGGCTTAGGCCTGTGGGATGAGATTGCACGGGAGGCCACCCCCATTCGTCAGATCCACGTATCGGATCGTGGACATTTTGGTTCTGCGTTGATTGATGCCAAGGAGCAGGGCTTATCTGCCTTAGGGTACGTGGCGGAGAACCGCCGTATCGGTGCCGCTCTGTGGCGACGGCTCAGTGGGGTCGCACGGCTTCAGGTGCGTTCACCCGCGACGGTATCGGCAGTGGAGGCACACCCAGATTATGTGGTGCTGACCGTGCAGGAAAGCACCTGCGTCACGCGCGTGTGCGCGCGTCTCGTGGTGGCAGCCGATGGGGCGCAGTCATTGGTGCGTCAAGCCAGTGGCGTTGCGGCGACGCGCGTGGATTATCAGCAGACCGCGGTGATCGCCCGAGTGATGCCGGAACGTTGGCAGGATGCGATCGCCTATGAACGCTTTACGCCGGATGGGCCGATCGCCATTCTGCCGGCGCCTGAAGGACGTGTGGTGGTGGTATGGACCTTGGCACCGTTGGTTGCGGAGCGCGTCATGGCTTTACCGGATGCGACTTTTCTGTCTGAGCTGCAAGACGCCTTTGGGTGGCGTCTCGGACGTTTTGTCAGCGTGGCGGAACGACACAGCTATCCCTTGGCACTCACCCAGGCGTCTGCGTCGAGCGCGCCTCGTGTGGCCATCATCGGCAATGCGGCGCAAGGCTTACATCCGATTGCCGGTCAAGGATTTAATTTGGGCTTGCGTGATGCGGCGACGCTCGCCGAGGTGTTGGCGGATGCGTGTGGCGTCGAGGCCACCGTGGATGTTGGTAGTGAGGAGGTGTTACAGCGCTTCACTGCGTGGCGCGAACGCGATCGCCGTCTCTTGATTGGCTTTACCGATGGGCTCGTGCGGGTGTTCGCGAGTCCCTTTGCGCCGATTCGTGCGCTGCGTTCTCTGGGCTTGGTGCTGTTTGATTTAAGTCCGACGGCGAAATCAGCGCTGTCTAAGTTGTCGGCAGGTTTTGCAGGCCGACTGCCTAGGCTCGCGCGCGGTTTGGCTTTGACTCGCGACGCGCATGCGAAGGTATCTGCACCGTGAGTAGTCGCATTGATTTTGATGTGGTGATCGTCGGTGGCGGCATGGTAGGGGCTATGGTAGCGGCCTTAGTGGCGATGAGCCCCTGAGACGGAGGCGCTCACGGTGGCGGTATTGGAGCCTCATCCGGCGCGACCACCGTTGACTAGCGATCCGGTTGATCTACGCGTATCGGCCTTATCGCGCGCTGCAGAGGCGCTCCTTCGACAGGTAGGGGCGTGGTCGCAGATCGTGGCGCGTGGCGCGTGCCCGTATGAGCAGATGATGGTGTGGGATGCGGCAACGCTTGCTGGTGGCCCTGATACGTTGTTATTTGACGCCGCTGAGGTTGGTGAGCCTAACCTGGGGACCATCGCTGAGAATGTGTCGATTGCCGCAAGCACGCTCCGTTGTGCGCAGCAAGCGGGTGTCACGGTGTATTCGAGTGCGCTGCAAGGATTGGTGCTCCGTCCTGATGTGGCTGAGGTGATGATTGAGGGTCGCACCCTGAGGACGCGTCTGGTGGTGGCAGCCGATGGCGCAGAATCGCCCACACGGCGTTTTGCCGGCTTGTCAGAGTCGATTGAGGATTATCCGCAGCAGGCCGTCATTGCCCATCTCACGACGCAGTTGCCGCATGCAGGCGTGGCGCGCCAACGCTTCTTGGCGACCGGACCTCTGGCTTTATTGCCCTTGGCCGATGGTCGCGTGTCTTTAGTCTGGTCGACCACGCCTGATGAGGCGGTCAGGTTGCTGGCTTGCGATGATGCGGCATTCTCTGCGCGCGTCACAGAAGCCTCAGCGGGTGTCTTAGGCGCGCTCACGGTGTCCTCGCCACGTGCAGCATGGCCGTTGCGGCGCTTTAATGCCCGGTGCTACCAGGCCACCCGCGTTGTCTTGGTGGGCGACGCAGCACATCTGGTGCATCCGCTCGCCGGTCAGGGTGTGAACCAAGGCTTTTTGGATGCACGTCGATTGGTGGCCGAGCTTGGGCGCGCTTTGCACGCCAAAGAAGACATTGGTGATGCGCGGTGTTTGGGGCGTTATGCGCGCGCGCGTGCGACGGAGAATGCGGTGATGGGGGCGGCTTTAGACGGGCTGTATCGGCTGTTCACGGCATCTGACACGTGGATCGGGAGCGCACGACGCACCGCGTTGGGATTGATTCAACAGGTGGCGCCCATCAAGGGGTTACTGATCAAGCGGGCACTGGGGTTGTCATGAGGCTATCAGCGCGTGGGTTCATGTGGCGTTGTGGGGTGTGGGGTGGCCTTCTGGCGGCACTCGCCCTGTGGATTCCTGCTTTGTATATACCCAGCATGGATGCGCAATGGGCGACGTACCTCAGTCAGCTGATTGTTCTGTTGAGTGTGCCTCTGGGTGTGCGCGCGGTGGTGCAACGCCAGGCCCAAGATAATTTTCGACTGCGGGTGTCGGTGGGCGCCTGTTTGGCGGCAATACAAGCCGTCATGGTGTCGTTGGCGCTTTATGTCTTATATGCCTGGCTCCGTCCCGGCCTATTGGCCGCGCGGGCGCTGGCTCATCCCGCACAGACCGGTGTCTCCACCGAGCGTTTGGTGAAGCTGGCATCGGCACCGGTGCAGGCCTTGGATCCTGCCTTCCAGGCATTTGCAGGGGGCGTGCTGGTTTTCTTTATGGCGTTGCTGCTGGTGGGATATCTGGCCCTCAGACAGCGGCTGCTCGCGCGCTTACAGCGTCGGTGAGCGGCAGATGTTCTCGTTATAAGCGATCGATCTTCGCTGCACAGATAAAGTCATTATCTGACAGACCCTTGATCTCGTGGGTGGTGTAGCGCACGAGACAAGACTGATAGCTCACTTTGAGATCCGGATGATGGTCTTCGCTGTGCGCGATGTGGGCGATGGCATTCACTAAGCTCATCACCCGGTAGTAATCCTTACAGCGAAAGAGTCGTTCGATGTATCGGCCATCCTCGCTGAGCTGCCATACGGGATCGATCTGCTTCAGTGCGGCCAGTGCCTGCTCGCGCGTGTAGGGTAGGACCCCGCCCCCGCATGGGCCACAGCGTCGATCGGCTAAGGCGGCTGTCATGGTGCATCCTCACGTCTCGCGTAGCGACGCTCGATGTAGGTTTCTAGTAAGGCTTGGAACTCTGCAGCGATATGCTCGCCTTTTAAGGTGACGGTTTTGACGCCATCCTCATAAACAGGGGCGACCGGTCGTTCGCCGGTGCCCGGTAAGCTGATGCCAATGTTGGCGTGTTTGCTTTCACCGGGGCCGTTGACCACGCAGCCCATCACCGCCACGGTCATGTCCTCGACGCCCTGGTGACTGGCGCGCCACGCGGGCATGCGCTCGCGAATATGGTTTTGGATTTGCTGTGCTAATTCTTGAAAGGTGGTGCTGGTGGTGCGGCCACAGCCTGGGCAGGCCACGACCATGGGCGTGAACGCCCGAAGTCCAATGGTTTGTAGCAATTCCTGCGCCACGATCACTTCGCGGGTGCGATCACCACCCGGATCTGGGGTGAGCGACACGCGAATGGTGTCGCCGATACCCTGCTGCAGCAAAATAGCCATGGCAGCGGAGGAGGCGACGATGCCTTTGGAGCCCATGCCTGCTTCGGTGAGCCCTAAATGCAAGGGGTAATCGCATCGAGATGCAAGGTTTTGATAAATCGATACTAAGTCTTGTACGCCACTGACTTTGGCGGACAGGATGATTTGGTTGTGAGCGAGACCTAAGGATTCTGCGAGGGAGGCGCTGTTGAGGGCTGACACCACGGTGGCTTCACGCACGATGTCCATGGCATCGAGTGGTGAGGCGCTGGCCGAATTGTCATCCATCATGCGGGTCAGTAGGTCTTGGTCGAGGCTACCCCAGTTGACCCCGATTCTCACAGGCTTCTGGTAACGACAGGCGATCTCGATCATTTCTGCAAACTGACTGTCGCGTTTGGCACCGCGCCCGACATTGCCGGGATTAATGCGTAACTTAGCCAGAGCCTGCGCGCAGGCAGGCTCGTCTTTTAGCAGCTTGTGTCCATTGAAGTGAAAATCACCAACCAGCGGCACATCGATCCCTAAGGCATCGAGCCGCTCACGAATATGAGGCACCGCGGCGGCGGCATTTTTTTCATTGACCGTGACGCGTACGAGTTCCGAGCCTGCGCGTGTGAGCGCCTTGACCTGGGCTACGGTTGCCTCGATATCGGCCGTATCGGTGTTGGTCATCGACTGCACGCGGATAGGCGATGTCCCGCCGACCATCAGATGGCCGACTAAAACGGGAACGGATTGTCTACGAATGGCAGCGGGCATGGCAGGTGCTCAACGACAAGGCCCTAGTGTAGCCGTTGTGATGTGTACTGGCACAGGTGTGCCGTGTGGTTTAGCGGCTCACTCGGTCAAATAGCCGCCGGTTCCCCTTGGGTTTTGCCATAATCGATCGATCAGCCCGCAGCGCAAGGCGGGCATCGGTTGATGCGAGGAGCGCCCTTGAGTAGTGGGACTGAAGCAACTGGCACGCTGGAGGTAGCGCTCGCGCATGCGGGTCGGTTGCTGGCTTCCAAACCGGAGCTCGCGGCCGCTCAAGCCAGTGAAATTTTAAACGTCGTGCCCGGATACCCACCGGCTCGCCTGTTGCTGGCGCAAGCCCATCGTGTGCAAGGGGAGTGGGCGCGTGCGCTTGAGCTGATGCGCGATCTGGTGGCGGCCGAGCCGCGGTGGGCGGCAGCGCATGTAGAGTTAGGCCGATTACACGCCTATCGTGGCCAGACCACGGCTGCGATCAGTGCCCTTAGGCAGTCCTTGTTGCTCAAAGCGGATCAGCCGGATGGGTGGCGTTTGCTCGCCGATCAGCTCGATGTGACCGGTGAGACGGCAGCGGCGGAAGATGCCCGTGCGCGCTTTATAAAGGCCGCCAATCGGGACCCGCAGCTGATGGCAGCCGCTACGGCTCTGGTGGATAACAAGATACCGGAAGCCGAGGCTTTGTTACGCCAGCATCTGAAAGCACATGACACGGATGTGGCGGCCTTGCGTATGTTGGCGGAGGTGGCGGGCCGATTGCGCCGCTATGGTGATTCAGAGGCCTTGTTGGAGCGGTGCTTAAGTTTGGCGCCGGGCTTTGAAGCGGCGCGGCATAACTATGCGATCGTGTTGTATCGGCAACAAAAAATAGCGCGTGCGTTAGAGGAGGTGCTGCAGTTACTGGCAGTCGATCCACAAAACCCCGGCTACCAGAGTTTACAGGCGGCGATTCTGGCGCAACTGGGCGATTTGACCGAGTCACTGGCAGTTTATGAGCGCGTGCTTGCCACCCACCCACATCAACCTAAGGGCTGGATGAGCTACGGCCACGCCTTAAAGACTGCGCGCCGTACAGACGACAGCATTGCAGCCTACCGTCGTGCCATCGAGCAGCAACCGACGTTGGGGGAGGCCTATTGGAGCCTTGCTAATTTAAAGACCTTTCGGTTTTCCGCTCATGATAAGGATCTGATGAGGCAGGCATTGGCGCGCACGGATCTGTCCGATGACGATCGCCTACATTTTGATTTTGCACTGGGCAAAGCGTTAGAAGATGACGCGTGTTACGCCGAATCCTTTGAGCATTATGCGGCTGGCAATGAGCGCCGCCGCCGACTCACGCCCTATAGTGCCGAACGCACGCATGAGCATCTGCTGCGGGCCTGTGCGGTCTTTGATGAGTCTTTTTTTGCCAAGCGATCTGGTGTTGGTTCGCCGGCACCCGATCCGATCTTTGTGGTGGGCTTGCCACGCGCGGGATCGACTTTGGTAGAGCAAATTCTCGCCAGTCATCCGTTAGTGGAAGGCACCATGGAGTTGCCTGACATCGGTGGCTTGGTGCGTGAGCTTGCAGGCACCCGCGCGCCGGATGAGGCGCCCCGGTATCCTTCGATTCTCACTACATTATCGAGCGCAGAGTGTCTCGCTTTGGGTGAGCGCTACCTGGCGCAGACGCGGGTCCAGCGTAAGACGGATGCGCCATTTTTCATTGATAAGATGCCCAATAACTTCGCCCACGTGGGTTTTATTCATCTGATTTTGCCCAACGCCAAGATCATTGATGCCAGAAGGCACCCGCTCGGCTGTTGTTTTTCCTCGTTCAAGCAGCACTTTGCTCGCGGCCAAAACTTTGCGTATTCACTCAGCGATGTGGGGCGCTACTACGCGGACTATGTGACGCTGATGGCGCATTTTGATCGCGTGTTGCCGGGGCGCGTACACCGTGTGATCTATGAGCGCATGGTTGAGGACACCGAAGCGGAGGTGCGCGCGCTACTCGATTATTGTGGCCTGCCCTTTGATGAGCGCTGCCTGCGCTTTTATGAAAATGACCGAGCGGTACGCACCGCGAGCTCGGAGCAGGTGCGTCGACCCATCAATCGGGAGGGTATGGATCAGTGGCCGCACTATGAGCCATGGCTCGGTCCCTTGAAAGAGGCGTTAGGGCCCGTGTTGCCGGCCTATCCGCATGCGCCCTCGGCCTGATCGATAGGTCACTGATCACACGGTGTGTGCGTATTTTTGACGTGGACTTGGGGTCTCGCTGCCAGTAGGCTATGCTCAGATCTTTATATTGTGTGACCAATAAATAACCATAGGCGGCGAATCTTAAGATATGCGACAGGTTAAAACGCTTGGACTCTTAGGGACCGGTGTGATCGGTGGCGGTTGGGCAGCGCGCGCCCTCCATTACGGCATCGATGTGATTGCCGCTGACGTCAAGCCGGAGATGGAAGACTGGATTCGCGGGGCGATTGCCAATGCCGAACCCGCATTGGCGCGATTGACCCAGGCGCCCTTGCCACCCAAAGGTCGCTTAAGCTTCACCACGGATCTGAATGCCATGGCCGCCAAGGCGGATTTCATTCAGGAAAACATTCCGGAGAACATCGAACTCAAGCAGCGCATCTTGGCGCAAATCAGTCAGCATGCGCCGGCGGATGTGGTGATCGCGTCTAGTACCTCGGGCATCATGCCGTCCGATCTGCAGCGCGATATGGTGGCGCCTGAGCGACTCATCGTCGGCCATCCTTTCAATCCAGTGTATTTGTTGCCTTTGGTTGAGTTGGTAAAAGGCAAGCTCACGAATGATGCGAGCATTGACGCCGCGAAGGTTTTTTATACCTACATTGGCATGCACGCACTCAAGGTGCGCAAAGAAATCCCTGGGCATCTGACCGATCGTCTGCAGGAAGCGCTGTGGCGCGAGATCTTGCATCTGGTGAACGATGGCATTGCCACCACCGGCGAGTTAGATGAGTCGATTATTTATGGCCCTGGTCTTCGCTGGGCCGGTATGGGCACCAATCAGATCTATCACTTGGCGGGTGGTGAGCCTGGCATGCGCCATATGTTGCATCAGTTTGGTCCGTGCCTAAAGTGGCCGTGGACTAAGCTCGAGGCGCCGGAATTAACCGAGGCGCTGATTGACCGTATGGTGGAGGGCACCTCCGAGCAGGCTGGCGGTCGATCGATTCGTGAGCTAGAGCGTCTGCGCGATGACTATCTGGTCGCGATCCAGCAGGTATTGAAGCAATTTAATTTAGGCGCGGGCGCCACACTCAAGGCGGTTGAAGAGCGTCTATACAATGAAGCTGCGGCGCGCACTCAGACCAGCAAAGAAGATCTCTCGCAGCCCTTGCGGCTGTTAGAGACGGCCGTACGACCCGAGTGGATCGACTACAACGGCCATATGACCGACTATCGCTACTTGCATGTCTTTGGCGATGCAGTGGACGCCTTGTTGCGACGTGTTGGTATTGATGAGGCTTATCGAGCCGCCGGACATGCCCCTTACACGGTCGAGTCTCACGTGCGGCATCATGCCGAGGTACGTCAGGCGGATACACTTTACGTGACCACGCAAGTGCTACATGCGGATGCCAAGAAATTTTGGTTATTTCATCGCATGCATCGTGTGTCTGATCAGACGCTCGTGGCCACCGCGGAGCATCTGTTTGTGCATGTCGACGCTAAGGCGGGAAAAGCGGCGCCGATGCCAGCGCCGGTCTTTGCAAAGCTACAAGCCATTGCCACGGCACATGCAAAGCTGGCTCGTCCAGCAGAAGCTGGCCGGGGCATCTCGGTTAAGTAAGCGCTGGCATGCCCAAGATCGTCGACCATGAGGCGCGACGGGCTGAGATCGCACAGGTCGCCTGTTCGGTGGTGGCGCGCTTAGGTTTTGAGCAAGCGACCACCGTGCGTATCGCTGAGGCGGCAGGTTACAGCACCGGCATGATCGCCCATTATTTTGACTCCAAGCAGGAGATCATTAACGCCGCCTTGCGGCTCACATTGCATCGCGTCGAGCAGCGGTTGAATGAACCGCATGAGAGTCTGTTTGATGTGCTCTCGCAGATGCTGCCGCTGGATCAACCGCGCGCCATGGAAGCTTCTTTTTGGATGGCTTACTGGGGTCAAGTACCGTCTGATCCCTATTTCAAGCGGTTGAATGTGTGGGTACATCGGCAGTATGCGGTCTTGTATGAGCGCTGTTTTGAGCAGCATTGGCCTGAATGGGCCGCTTGGCCTGCCAGTGTGCGACGTGTCGTTCAGGGTGCGATCGTTACCTTTGTAGATGGGGCCACCGTGAATACGGCTTTGTTCGCCAAAGAGTATTCAACCGAGCGTTTGCGGCGGGAGCTGCGCTTGCATATCGATTTATGGCACGCCTGGGGGGTCTCCGCGGCAGGCTCAGGTGCCGGTGCTGCACCGCGGGGTCTTAAACAAAAACACAGTGGTCTATCACGTAGAAAGCGCGTCAGCGTTCGTCTTTAAAAAGGGTGCATTGATATGGAATTTTCATTAAGCGATGAGCAAAAGCTCATCATCAAGACCACGCGTGACTTTGTGACCAATGAACTGATGCCGCATGAGGCTGAAGTGGAAGCGACCGGCGTTTTACGACCTGAGCTGCACCGTGAGTTGAAAGCCAAAGCGATTGAAGCAGGCTTGTATGCAGCAAATATGCCGACCGAGGTCGGTGGTGCGGGGCTTGATACCGTGACTTGGGTACTCTTTGAGAAGGAGTTAGGTCGCACCGGTTACGCATTGCATTACAACTGCGTCGGACGACCCTCTAATATTTTGTGTGCCTGTGAGGGCGACCAGCGTGAGCAGTATCTTTACCCGTCGGTGCGCGGTGAACGGGTCGACTGTTTGGCGATGACCGAGCCAGGTGCTGGATCTGATGTTCGTGGCATGAAAGCCACCGCCGTTGAGAAGGGTGGCGACTTTGTGATCAATGGTACCAAGCACTTTATTAGCCACGCCGATCATGCTGATTTTGTCATCTTGTTTGTAGCCACCGGTGAGGAGTCGAGCCCACGGGGCAATAAAAAACTGATCACGGCGTTCTTAGTGGACAAGGGCACGCCAGGCTTTGAGGTGCGTCCGGGTTATCAGAATGTGTCACACCGAGGCTACAACAACTGCATTCTTGAATTTAACGACTGCCGCGTGCCTAAGTCCGCGGTGTTAGGTCAGGTGCATCAGGGTTTTGAGGTCGCTAATGATTGGTTAGGGGCTACCCGTTTGCAGGTGGCCGCCACGTGTTTGGGTCGTGCCGAGCGCGCCTTGGATCTCGCGATGCAATGGGCGGTTGAGCGTAAGCAGTTCGGTCAGCAGATCGGTAAGTTTCAGGGCGTGTCTTTTAAGTTGGCCGATATGGCCATGGAACTTCGCGCTGCTGAGTTGCTCACCTTGGATGCGGCTTGGAAGTTTGATCAAAAACAGGCTGCGGACATGGACATGGCTATGGCAAAGCTCAAGGCCACAGAGGTGTTGGCTATGGTCGCTGATGAGGCGTTACAGATTCATGGTGGCATGGGACTGATGTCCGATTTGCCACTCGAGCGGATTTGGCGCGATGCGCGTATTGAGCGCATCTGGGAAGGGACCAGTGAGATTCAGCGGCACATTATCTCGAGAAGCCTATTACGGCCACTGGGCGGTTAATCGACTAGTCGTCTGATCAGATGGTGGCGGCGTTGTCTTTTTAAGAGGTATCTGCATGGCGCTTTATGATGGTGGGTCGGTGCCGAGTCAGGGATCCAATCGGGCCGCCACGCGGCTGATCCTGTTGCTGTCAGTGTCCGTACTGATTAACTACGTCGATCGCGGCAACTTGGCCACCGCCGCCCCGCTGATCCAAGACGAGCTTAAGTTATCCGCGACACAGCTTGGCATGCTGTTCTCTGCTTTTTATTGGACCTATGTCAGCGCCATGGTGCCGGCGG
>CAIYVA010000039.1 GCA_903929455.1 uncultured Pseudomonadota bacterium
GTGGATGAGGGCAAGGGCTTTACGCGCGCTTTAGTGTGTGACGCGCAGGATGCGTCTAAGCCGATGGCGACACTGCAGGTCGGTGAGTGGAGTCCGGTGGTGCAAAGAACGTTTGAGACGGCGCATGGGGCCATGCCCTGCGCATTCGCGTTTAAGCTGTTGCACCTGGCTGCGGATGGTAGCAGCGTGCAGTTGTATCACAGTCCCCTGTGCGCGCTTGATGGGTGGTCTGAGCCCAAGCCGATTGCGGCCAAGATTCACTCAGCCAAGGGCTTGCCTGATCCGGATGGCGGCTTTTATGGCTACAACCAAGGTTGGTTTGGCACCGATACCTTGCTAGAGGCGATTGAGATGCAGCGCCAGTGGTATGGCGATGCGTGCCGACAGTTAATGAAGAGCGAGCCGTGGGATTTGTTTTTCATGCGCTACCATTTGCCTGACACCTCGTGGCACTCGCTATCCGAAGTGCTGGATCCGCGCCTAGCCAAAGACCCGGAGGAGCGTCGTCGGCATGAAGCGATTGAGTTAGGCATCTATCAAGCCTGTGATCGTTTAGCGGCGGATCTCATCGCTGGTATTGATGAGAGCGACACGTTGCAAGTACTCATCTCAGATCATGGTGCTAAGCCTGCGGGTAATGCCGGTATTGATACCAATGCCATTTTGCAGAAAGCGGGTCTGTTGGTGCGCGATCAAGCAGGGCACGTGCTGTGGAGCAAAACGCGCGCGATCTCACGTCCCGTCTGTTGGGTGCATGTGAACCAAAAGGGACGTGATCCCGATGGCATTGTAGCGGCAGGGGAAGAGTACAGTCAGACACAGGATGCGATCATCAGCGCGCTCACGGATTATGTGGATCCGGTGTCTGGAAAAAAACCCGTGCTCTTTGCGCTACGCAAAGAAGACGCGCGTTTTCTCAATATTTATGGTGAGCAAGCCGGTGATGTGGTGTATGCCCTAAAGCATGATCACGGCTCACAGCATGGGCCTTTTTTGCCGACCGCAGATTATCAAGGCGGATCGCTTCGCGGCCTCATGGCGTTTAGCGGCCCAGGTGTGCGTAAAGCAGCGCAGATCGAGCGCAACGTTTGGTGCATCGATATGGTGCCTACCATCTGTCACTTAGCGGGTTGGCCGGTGCCGCGTGACACTGAGGGCGCTGTGATCTATCAGGCTTTAGAAGAAATCAACTGAGGCGACTCGCCTCTCTCGCATAGGAAAACGCACGTGGAATATCGAAATCTCGGTCGTTCGGGCCTCAAAGTATCTGCGATTGGTCTGGGTACGCATTATTTTGGCTGGCTACATGATGAGGCTACTTCACGGGCGGTGCTTGATCATGCGCTCGATCTGGGGATTAGCTTCATCGACACAGCCGATGTCTATGACATGGGTCGCTCCGAGGAGTTTGTTGGTCGCGCCATCAAGGGTAAACGCCATGATTTAGTCATCGCCACCAAGTTTGGTTGGCCGATGGGTGGTGGGCCTTCCGGTGCGCCAGTGGATCCACGCCCCAATGCGCGCGGTGGTTCACGTCACAATGTCATCCGTGCGGTGGAGGCGAGCCTGAAGCGTCTGGGTACGGATTACATCGATCTGTACCAGATCCATTTTCCGGATCCCTCAACGCCGATAGAGGAAACCCTCCGCGCGTTTGATGATCTGGTGCGTTCCGGCAAGGTGCGTTACACCGGCTGTAGTAATTTCGCTGCGTGGCAGGTGTCTGAGGCCATGTGGACGGCGCGCCACCACAATCTCAATGGATTGGCGACCTCGCAGCCACTGTATAACTTGCTGCAGCGTGGCATTGAGAACGATCACTTGCCTGCGTGTGATGCGCATGATCTTGGGATCATCCCGTGGGGTCCATTGGCTGGCGGCTTTTTGACCGGCAAGTACCGTCGCGGTGAGGCGTATCCTAAAGATTCACTGCTGGCCACCAAGCCGATGGCCTATTTTCAGATCACCAGCGATGAGAACTGGACCAAGCTCGAGCGCTTCCAGGCCTTCGCGCAGGCGCGCGGTCATACGGTGCATGAGTTGGCGGTGGCTTGGTTGCTTGCGCAGCCTAGGGTCTGCGCGGTGATCGCAGGGGCTAGTCGTGCGTCCCAGCTGGACATTAATCTCACGGGCGCCGCTTGGAAGCTCGATGCGGGTGAACTGGCCGAGATTGATCAGATCTGTGCTGGAGATGCGGCGGGCGGTCCAAGCTTTTCGCTGCGCTAGGGACGGGGTGTTTCACCCGCGCCACCGATAGACGGGGTGGTCCATCGTCCCCGCTCAGGCGGGGCGGTGCCCTCCATCGTCAAACCCCCTTTAAATCTTGCTAATATGCGCAAAATGGCAGGTATAGCCAGCGCGGTCAGGCCTCTGGCCTGCCCCATGAAGAATGCATCTGAACTGATAACGTGAGTAGGGGAAATTAGCATGATTACGCGTATTGCAGCCTATCGCCGGCTTGCTCTGATGATGGCTGCCTTGATCCTCGCGGTGAATCCACTCGAGTGCGCGTGGGCCCAGTCTGCGGAAGCGAACCTGCGCGGTACCGCGCCAGCCGGCAGCACGGTGACTGCCAAGAATCTGGCCACGGGCCTCGTGCGACGCACGACCGTATCCACAGATGGCAGTTACAGCTTAGTCGGCCTGCCCTCCGGCACCTATGCCGTCGATGCGGGCAGTGGTACCCAGACCATGGTGACCTTGGCGGTGGCATCGACCACCACCCTGGTGTTAGCAGGCTCCTTAGGTGAAGTGACGGTGAAGAGTGCGCGCGATGCCGGCCCCACCCCAGGTGAGGTGAAAACCTCCGAAGTGGGTTTTGTGGTGTCCTTGCGTGATATTGAGACCATCCCACAGGTCACGCGTAACTTCCTAGAGTTTGCGGATCTCGTCCCTGGCATGCAGTTCACGGTGGATTCGAATGGCAATACGTCCTTGCGTGGCGGTGGTCAGACGCAAAGTTCTATTAACGTGTTCATTGATGGCGTGGGCCAAAAAAGCTATGTGAAGGATGGCGGTATCACCGGTCAAGTGCAGACGCAGGGCAATCCATTCCCGCAGTTGGCCATTGGATCCTACAAAGTCA
>CAIYVA010000040.1 GCA_903929455.1 uncultured Pseudomonadota bacterium
CTGTTCTACGGTCGCTTTGCAAGCCTCCGCCTATCCATGAATAAAATTAATATGTGGTATCCGTGACTCAAGAGACCCCCATCGAGACCCCCATCAGTGACATTAGCTTCTCCAGCCTTCATCTGCCGGAGTCTTTAGCCCGCGGTATTGCCGATGCGGGCTTCGAGCGATGCACTCCTATTCAGGGCGGGACCTTACCCCGCGCACTGGCAGGCCTAGACGTCGCAGGCCAAGCACAAACCGGTACCGGCAAAACCGCTGCCTTTTTGGTGGCCATGCTAGCGCAGCTATTACGCAACCCACCCTCCCCAGACCGCCCCTCCACATCTCCACGCGGCTTCATTCTAGCCCCTACCCGAGAGTTGGCCATTCAGATCCACAAGGATGCAGAGCTTCTGGGGCAGTATACAGGCCTAAGCCTCGGCCTTGCCTTTGGTGGCGTCGATTACGAAAAGCAACGCCACCATCTGGAGGTCGGCGTCGACATCCTCATTGGCACGCCAGGCCGGGTCATCGACTTTTTCAAACAGCATGTGTTCGACTTAAGGCACGTCGAAGTGCTGGTCTTAGATGAAGCCGATCGCATGTTTGATCTCGGCTTTATTGCTGATATTCGCTTCCTCATGCGTCGCCTACCAGAGCCCGCCAAGCGATTGTCCATGCTGTTCTCAGCGACCCTATCACAGCGCGTACTCGAACTTGCCTACGAGCACATGAACGAGCCCGTACTGGTACGTATTGAGCCTGAGAAAGTCACCGCCGATCGCGTCCGGCAAATGATCTATTTCCCTGCTATGGAAGAAAAAGCAGGCCTATTGATCGGTCTATTGCGCTCATCCGGCGCCACACGAACCATGGTGTTCGTGAATATGAAGCGCACAGCGGAGCGCTTAGAGGCCACCCTTCGGGCCAATGACATTCATGCCGAGGCGATGTCTGGTGATGTCCCGCAAAATAAACGCCTGCGTATGCTGCAAGACTTCCATGACGGCCGCTTACCGGTTCTCATCGCCACCGACGTGGCCGCGCGCGGGCTACACGTGCCGGAAGTCAGTCACGTGTTTAATTATGATCTGCCGCAAGATCCCGAAGACTATGTCCACCGTATTGGTCGCACCGCCCGAGCGGGCGCCGCCGGTGATGCCATCAGCTTCGGCTGTGAAGACTACGTACAGTCTCTGCCTGACATTGAAGGTTACATCGGCCGAAAGCTGCCCGTTGAGCGCGTTGAATCTGCCATGGTTGCCGACATCATTCGACCGAACTTTAGCAGCGAGCATAGCCGTGGCGGCCCACGCTCAGGCGGCCGTGCGAGACCAGGCTCCGGTCCACGACCAGGCCCCGGACGCCGCACAGGCCCAGGCTCATCGCCAGCCCAGCGCGGCCCACGCGCGGATGAGCGGCCAGCGCCAAGCGCCGCGCCAGTCGCCGCAAAAGTCGCAAACGTCAGTAGCCAACCCGCGCTTCGCCCCACCGCCACAGACGCGCCGGCGGCGTCTGAAGCGCCGCGCAAACGCCGTCGTCGACGAGGGGGGCGAGGATCACAGGCTAGGCGTGCCAGCGAAACGGCTAAGACGCGGGAAACACCCTCGCTTCGCTCCAATCCCTGGTGGTGGGCGGGCATGGCACTACTGATCGCCATCAGCGCACTGCTGGTACGCTTCGCGTTTCGACCTTAAGCCGACAGCACCGTCGCGCCCTGCTGCGCGACGGTGACTACAGTAAATCCGTCACGGCATCCACCCCAACAAATTCCGCCGTATCACGTGGCGGATGTCTTGAGTCAGGCCGACGTATACATCGCAACCAACGAATCCCAAATGCCTGCGCCGCACGCAACACCGGCAAACTGTCATCAACCAATAAGGTGCGAGCTGGATCAAATGGCGCCACACGCAACAATCGCGGCCAAAATTCGCTACTTTCTTTCGGTGCCCCTAACGGGTGAGTCGAATACACCGCATCCATATAAACGGCCAAACCCAATTGATCATTTTTCAAAGCGTAGGCATCTGGATGTGCATTGGTCACCAACCAGCGACGCTTGCCGGTGCGCTGCAAACGTTTCAAAAAATCAGCCGCGCCTTCGAGCCAAGCGATTTGTTGACGTTGCTCGTGCTTTAACTGACGAATATCTAACGCCAGCTCTTGACTCCAATGATCAATGCAGTACCACGCTAACTGCCCTTGGCGCGCAGCAAAACGCGGGGCTAACTGTTCGCGCGCCTGATCAACAGTCAACCCGTGGCGCAAGCCGTACATCGTGGGTACGTGCTGCAGCCAGAACCAATTATCAAATTTAAGATCAAGCAATGTGCCATCCATATCGAGCAGGACGGTGTCAATCTGATCCCACGGCAACGGCAACTCTTGGGCGCTCATGCCGCTATGATATAACGGCCGTCCATACAGGATCGATCATGCCGCCGTTACTGTTGAAATTAATTGCCCATGTGATGGTCTGGATGCTCCCAGTAGACGCCTGCGTCGCGACGTGCCAACAACCCCGCACCAGGGTGCAGGCGAGGAGTCTTTAAATGGAGCTCGTCTGGGTCATCATCATCGGCGGTCTCGCCGCCCTACTGTGGCGACAGGGGGTTGACGGTCGAGGTCTGGCTCTCGCAGCGGCCCAACGTGCCTGTCGCGAGGCACATGCTCAGTTATTAGACGGCGCAGTGGTTTTTAAATCGTGGCGACTGGCTCGCACCAAAGGTCGATTGCGCATACTAGAACGCACTTATCTGTTCGATTACTGTGACGATGGCAGTACGCGGCGCCAAGGCTTTGTCATTCTCCGAGGTCATCAGGTAGAACTGGTGGGCCTTGGCCCAACCCTGATGCATGAGCAACTGCATTGAGTACGGTCGATCTGCACCTGCATTCCCATCACTCGGATGGCCTGTTGAGTCCGAGCGAGCTCGCGGCCGTCTTGGCCGCACACGCGATTCAATTTTGCGCACTCACCGACCACGACACCGTCGCGGGACTGGATGAATTTGCTGACGCCGCTACAAAAGTCGGCATCACCACCATTCCCGGCATTGAGCTATCCACCGACTGGCGCGGGAAAACGCTGCATGTGTTGGCCTTAGGAATCGACCCGAGCGCCCGGATCATCACGGAGGCGGTGCAACACCGTTTGACTGTAAGACGTGAACGGGCGCAACAGATCGCCAGCAAACTCGATCGCGCCGGTCAGCCAGGCAGTGAGGCGCTGCGCCGCTTTAATCAGCACGGCGCACCAACAAGGACTCACTTTGCCCAAGCACTGGTCGCTTTGGGGGCCGCCGCGAGCATGGATATCGCCTTCAAGCGCTGGCTGAGCCAGGGGCAACCAGGCTACGTCAAAACCGAATGGCCTTCCCTCAGTGATACGCTGCGCACCATTACGCAAGGTGGCGGTACGGCGGTGCTCGCCCATCCACTTCGCTACCGTCTATCGGCCGGGCAACGCCGGACGCTGTTGACCGACTTTAAAAGCGAAGGTGGTGTCGCGATAGAGGTGGTCACCGGCGGTGCTGCCATGCATCAAATCGAAACCGCCACCGGCCTTGCGCTGCGCGCCGGTCTTGAGGCGTCGCAAGGCTCGGATTGTCACGATCCCTCGCTGGCATGGCAACGGCCGGGGCGATTGGCTAAGCTTCCCAGTGCGCTTGTGCCGGTATGGCACCGTTTTGGGTTTAAAGGCGACTAGGCCAAGCAACACATGACTGACAAGGGCAGCAAAATCAGCACTGATCTCGTGCAGCGCCTACAGAAGCTGCGCGAATTACGCATTCAGCACCGTGATCTGGATGATGTGATCTCTCGCCTGCAGCTTGATTTCAAAGTGGATGAAATTCAGATGAAGCGCCTTAAAAAGCGCAAGCTCCTCCTCAAGGATCAGATCACGCGCCTAGAAAGCGAACAGATTCCTGATCTTAACGCCTGACGCCCCACCACACTGGGTAAGCTAATATTATGCATAAATTGATGATCACCCTAAGCGCCCTCATCACGCCTTGGCTCACACCCGGCACCTTGATCGGTACCGTCTTGTTAGGCGTGTCGCTACTGGTGGGTTTCCTTATTTCTCGCCTAGTTGCACGATGGCAGCCCCTCGCCGCCAATCACTTAGCACGAGAAGTAGCACTGATTGCGGCGCCCTATGGCGCGATGCTTTTGCTTTTGCTGTTATCCCAATCCATCGAAAGCCTAGACGCCCTCGACCCACGCTTCATCACCCTAAGCATCGAGCTGCTTGCCTTGCTGGCAGGTATTCACGGCCTCGCGTTTTTAGTGCGCGTCTCTTTAAGCCGCAATCACCAACTACGTGCCTGGGAATTCCGTGGCGCTATTTTGGTCTGGCTATTTGCGGCTACGCACGTACTGGGCTGGTTGCAAGCTGAAGCCCGCGTAAGGGTTGGCCTGCACCTTTTGGGGCCGCTCTTGAGCATAGGCGTGGCAAGCCAAGCAACCAACCCAAGCGCCGCCCTTGTCGTTGTCATGTTTGAGGGCCAACCATGGCAACTTGGCA
>CAIYVA010000041.1 GCA_903929455.1 uncultured Pseudomonadota bacterium
CCTCTGCCCGTTCCTTCGGCGACAGAGGCGAGTCTGTCGCCCGACGGCACCCACATTGCGTATGTGCCCCATGCGAAGTGGCAAGAGGCGTGGAAGCGCTACCGCGGCGGCCAAACGACTCCGGTGTGGATCATGGATCTGAAGGACTCCAGCATCAAAGCAATCCCGCGTGAGAATTCGAACGATCATCACCCGATCTGGGTTGGTCAGAGCGTGTATTTTTTATCGGACCGCGCCGGTCCCGTGAGCCTATTTGTGTATGACACCACCACCGGCGTTGTGAAGGAGGCGCTGCACAGCGATGGCCTCGACTTTAAGTCCATTAGTGCCGCGCCAGATGCGGTGGTCATCGAGCAGTTTGGGGCGATCAAGCTCTATGACACCGCTACACACACCGCGCGTAACGTGACGATCAGTATTCACGGCGACTTGCCGCAGGTCCGGCCACATTATGCGAAGGTGAACGCGGCGCAGATTCGAAATTTCGGGCTCTCCCCCACTGGCGCCCGCGCTGTGTTTGAAGTGCGCGGCGATATCTACACCGTGCCCACCGAGCAAGGTGATATCCGTAACCTCACCCGCAGTACGGCCATTGCGGATCGCGATCCATCCTGGTCACCCGATGGCACCTTGATCGCGTATTTTTCTGATGAGTCGGGCGAGTACGAGCTGTGTCTGCGCCGCCAAGATGGACTCGGTGAGATACGCCACATCCGACTTGATGCGAAGCCCTCGTATTACTACGAGCCCGTCTGGTCGCCAGACGGCACCCGGATCGCCTACACGGATAAGAAGCTGAACCTGTGGTACGTCACATTGTCAGATCAGCGGACTACGCATGTCGACACCACCAGCTACGCAAGTTTTGGACGCCCCCATTTTGACCCCACCTGGTCCCCTGATAGCAAATGGCTGGGCTATAGCAAGCAACTTGCCAGTGGACTATCGGCAATGTTTGTTTACAGCCTGCAAACCCACAGCGCACACATGCTCAGTGATGGCATGAGTGATGTGCGCTACCCCGCGTTTGATATCAACGGCAAGCTGCTGTATTTCACCGCCTCAACCAACGTGGGTCTGACCGTGCAAGGTCTCGACATGTCGAGCAACGAGCACCGCGTCACCCGTAGCGTGTATGTGGCTGTGCTGGCAAAAGACGCGCCCTCGCCACTGGCGCCGCCTAGCGATGAAGAGCCCGCACCAAAGACCGTGACGAGCACAGCGAAGCCCTGCCCCAATTGCCAAAGCCCCGATGCTGCAAAGGCAAGTCCTGTCAGCGTGACTGTTGATCTTGAGGGTATGGCGCAGCGCATTCTCAGCCTGCCGATTCCCGCGCGCAATTACACCGCACTGACCAGCCCAAAAACCGGTGTGTTGCTGCTTGGTGAAGCGCCTGAGGTTCAAAGCGCCGATGCAGCGAGCGAGCCGTTGGTAAGCGTGTGGCGATTTGAAGTCTCAAAAAAGAAGCTCGACAAGCTCTTGGAGAACGTCAGCGATTACACCGTCTCACGCGACGGGCTCAAGCTCTTGTATAAGCGCGCCGACGCGTGGACGGTTGCTGCCACCGATGAGACAGCGAATGGCGCGCCTAAACCTGGCTTCGGGCCTTTAAAGCTCGATGGCTGGGAGACCTATGTCGATCCACGTGCTGTCTGGCGACAGATCTACGCGGAGACTTGGCGCATTGAGCGCGATTTCCTCTATGACCCGAACCATCATGGCCTTGATCTTGCCAAAGCAGCTGAAAAATACCGGCCGTATCTGTCTGAACTGGCCTCGCGTGATGAACTGACCTATCTGCTGAACGAAGCACTCGGTGAGCTGACCATTGGCCATATGTTCGTCAATGGTGGTGACGGGCCCGTCGTTGAGCGCGTCAAGGGCGGCCTGTTAGGCGCAGACTATCGGCTCGAAAATGGCCGTTACCGGTTTGCGCGCGTGTACGATGGGGAGAACTGGAACCCCGAACTACAAGCCCCACTGACACCACCTGGCGTGAATGTCCATGCGGGTGATTATCTACTAGCCATCAACGGCCGCGAACTGACAGCAGCGCAGAGCGTCTATGGTGCGCTAGAAGGCACTGCCAACCGTCAGACCGTGATACGTGTAGGCGCCACAGCGGATGGAAAAAATGCCCGCGACGTCACTGTCGTGCCGCTCGCGAGTGAAACCGCACTTAGAAATCGTGCGTGGATCGAGGCGAATCGGCGTCGCGTGGACGAGGCCACAGGTGGTCGCGTCGCGTATGCCTATGTCCCTAACACCGGTGGCGGTGGCTACACGTCGTTTAATCGCTACTTCTTTCCGCAGGTGGGTAAAGAGGCACTGATTTTAGACGAGCGCTACAACGAAGGCGGTCAGATCGCGGACTACATTGTGGACTTACTACGCCGGCCGTTGATGAGTAAAGTCACGACCCGCGAGGGGCTCGACTGGTCGAGTCCCTCGCAAGCGATCTATGGACCAAAGGTATTGCTGATCTCGAGGGCCTTGTTATAGTCGGCAAAAGCCTTGTTCCACTGGCCTTTATCGGCGTACATCTGGCCGCGAGCGGCATAGGGCTGAGGAAAATTGGGGGCCATGCTGATGACTTTATTCAGATCCTTGAGCGCATTATCCAGATCATATTTCTTTTTATAGACGAGCGCG
>CAIYVA010000042.1 GCA_903929455.1 uncultured Pseudomonadota bacterium
CTTTAGGGTCGGGAAATCTGTCTAGGACAGGTATCAACCCAGTCACAGTACAGGCTAGGTCGCGCAGTTTGTGATCTTTGTAGCCGCCTGTTGAAATTTATCCGGCGACGGTCAAAAGACCACCGGTCGGTGAGTCAGTTAGACGTCACCAAGGTACTGTTATCTATGTGAATTTAGCGCCAACACGAGAGTTGGCTCCCCGGGCAGGACTCGAACCTGCGACCCAGCGATTAACAGTCGCTTGCTCTACCGACTGAGCTACCGAGGAACAGCAAAAAAAGCTTCTCTAAAGCGGTCGCGCATTGTCCCGACCGCGCCCGAGCAAGTCAAGGAAAGAAGGTCTTCGCCTTAAAAATCGGCTACTTGGCGGCCTCATCCCTAAAAAACCCTGCAGTTCGCGTCAGAGATTGCCTTGGGCCTTCAGTCGAGGAGTTTGGCAATGCGATCGAGGGCTTTTTCCAGGGTTTCCATTGAGCAGGCAAAGGACAGTCGCATATGGCCGGGTGCCCCAAAGCCTGAGCCTGGGACCACCGCCACTAAGGCGTCGGTGATTAAGCGCTCTGCAAAGGCATTGTCGTCGCTGATCTGCAGGTTTTTCATGGCCTCGCTGACATCCGCAAAGGCATAAAACGTACCAAAGCCCGGTAAACACGACACGCCACGGATGCGGTTTAAGCGTTCGACCACGTAGTCGTGACGGGCCTTGAAAGCCTTATTCATCTCAACGACGCACTGTTGGTCGCCATTTAACGCCACGGTGGCCGCTTTTTGGCTAATCGAGGTGGCATTGGAGGTCGATTGGCCTTGGATCGTCGCCATGGCTTTGATCAGTTCTGCCGGGCCACCGCAGTAGCCAATGCGCCAACCGGTCATGGCGTAGCTTTTGGAGACGCCGTTGATGGTGACGGTACGGTCATAGAGCTCTGGGCAGGCGGTCACCAGGCTACAAAAAGGCTCTGGACCCCACCAGATGTGCTCGTACATGTCATCGGTGCCGACGATGATCTTCGGGTGTTCTAGCAGTACGGCACCTAAAGCCGCGAGCTCCGCGCGGGTATAGGCCGCACCGGTTGGGTTAGAGGGGCTGTTTAGGATCACCAGTCGCGTTTTGGGCGTGATGGCGGCTTGTAACTGCTTGGGCGTGATCTTGTAGCCGTGCGCAGCCGTCGTGTGGATGATCACAGGCTCCCCATCGGCCAGTAGCACCATATCGGGATACGAGACCCAGTAGGGCGCGGGGATAATGACCTCATCGCCGGAATCCAGCAGGGCCAGTACCAAATTGAAGATGGTGTGCTTGGCACCCGCTGAGACCAGAATCTGGTTGCGTTGGTAGCTCAAGTCGTTATCGCGTTTAAATTTGGCAATAATGGCGTCTTTAAGCTCCGGAATGCCGTCTACATTGGTGTAGCGGGTAAAACCACTGCGGATGGCTGCGATTCCGGCCTCTGCGATGTGGGCGGGCGTGTCAAAATCAGGCTCGCCGGCCCCTAGGCCGATGATGTCCTTGCCCTCGGCTTTCAGCTGAGCCGCGCGGGCGGTCACGGCAAGGGTGGGAGAGGGTTTGATGCGCTTAACGCGCTTTGACACGGCAATGGTCACAGTGATTTCCAACAGCAGGGTAACGAGCGTGAATTCTCCCGTAAATGCACCCAAGGATCAATTCCAATGGCGTTGATTGCCGAAGCCACCAGCGCCGAGCGTCGCCGATTTGAGTTGGTCTCTGACTACGCACCGGCGGGTGATCAGCCGGCCGCCATTGAGCAGATGCTCGATAATCTATCCGCGGGCCTTCGCTATCAGACCTTGCTTGGGGTGACAGGCTCCGGCAAAACCTTCTCGATCGCCAATGTGATCGAGCGGGTACAGCGCCCGACCATTGTGATGGCGCACAACAAGACCTTAGCAGCACAGCTCTATGGAGAGTTCAAAGAGTTTTTCCCAAACAATGCGGTTGAGTATTTCGTGTCCTACTACGACTACTACCAGCCAGAGGCGTATGTACCGGCGTCTGACACCTTCATTGAAAAAGACGCATCGATTAACGATCACATCGAGCAGATGCGCTTATCAGCCACCAAGGCTTTGCTCGAGCGAAAAGATTCAATTATTGTCGCCACAGTCTCTGCCATCTATGGCTTAGGCGATCCACAGGCTTATTTGTCGATGGTGCTGCATCTGGTGCGCGGTGAGCGCATTGATCAACGTAAGCTTCTGCATCGACTGACGGATATGCAGTACAGCCGCAATGACATTGATCTGTCGCAGGGCACGTATCGCGTGCGCGGGGATGTCATTGATATTTTCCCCGCCGAATCAGAGCGAGAAGCCGTACGGGTGCGCTTGTTTGATGATGAGATTGAGTCGATTCAGTATTTTGATCCACTGACCGGTGAGATCAGCCGAAGCGTACCGCGCGCAACCATTTACCCCTCGAGTCACTATGTCACGCCAAAAGAGCGCCTCGTCGGTGCCTTAGATGCCATTAAAGATGAGCTTCGTGAGCGTTTGGCGGAGTTGCGGGCGCAGTCAAAGTTGGTGGAGGCGCAGCGTCTTGAGCAGCGCACCATGTTTGACCTAGAGATGATGAATGAGGTGGGCTATTGCGCCGGTATTGAAAACTACTCGCGCTACCTCTCTGGGCGTGCACCCGGTGAGCCACCGCCGTGCCTATTTGATTACCTACCAGAGGGCGCGCTGCTGGTGGTCGATGAGAGCCACGTGTCGATCCCGCAGTTTGGTGGCATGTACAAGGGTGATCGCTCGCGTAAAGAAACCTTAGTCAATTACGGCTTTCGCTTGCCATCAGCGCTTGATAACCGGCCACTGCGTTTTGAGGAATGGGAGCGCTTAGCGCCACAGATGATTTTGGTCTCAGCAACACCGGGGCCTTATGAGTATGCGCACTCAGCGGGCGCTGTGATTGAGCAGGTGGTGCGCCCGACAGGGCTCGTTGATCCGCCGGTTGAGGTGCGACCGGTGCGCACCCAGGTGGATGATGTGCTATCGGAGATTAATCTCACCATCGCGCGCGGGGAGCGCGTGCTGATCACGACCCTAACTAAGCGCATGTCAGAGGATTTAACCGACTACCTGCATGAGCATGGGATCAAGGTGCGCTATCTGCATTCGGATGTGGAGACGGTTGAGCGTATGGAGATTCTGCGCGATCTTAGGCTGGGAACTTTTGATGTGTTGGTGGGTATTAACCTATTGCGGGAAGGCTTGGATCTGCCCGAAGTGTCGCTGGTGGCCATTTTAGATGCCGACAAGGAAGGTTTTTTGCGCTCCGAGGGTGCATTGATTCAGACCATGGGACGTGCGGCGCGAAACTTAAATGGCCGGGCGATTCTCTATGCTGATACCGTCACAGGCTCCATGCGTCGCGCGATGGATGAGACCGCCAGGCGCCGTGCCAAGCAGATCGCTTATAACGAGGCGCATGGCATCACGCCGCGCAGCATTTTAAAAGCGGTGCAAGATGTGATGGAGGGGGCGCGCACCTCGGATGAGCGAGGCCGACGCATCGAGGCGGGTATACCGCTTGATATGACCCCAGAACAAATGGTCAAGCGCATCAAGAAATTAGAGGGCGAGATGCAAAAATTGGCACGCAATCTTGAATTTGAGGGGGCTGCTAAGCTTCGTGATGAAATCGCGGAGCTACGTCGCATGAGTTTGGGGTTAGGCGGGCGCTCGCGGGCCTACCACGCGCCGGGTGAGACGCGGCTTAAAGGCTAGCGCCTTACATCGGTCACAGAGCTTGGGTAAAACGAACGAATTTGCTGAATGATAAGGAGTCGATATGCGTATCTCTGTCTGCTTAGGTTGTTTATTGATGGCCATGTTGGGTTGGGCCACTGCGGCATCGTCCGAGGCTCTAAAGACTCAGAATGTGGTGCTGATTGTGCTCGATGGCCTGCGCTGGCAGGAGGTATTTAACGGGGCAGATCCGCTGTTAATCAATAATGAAAAAGCCGGCGGTAGTTGGACGCCATTGCCTAAATTGAAAGCAGAATTTTGGGCAGACGATGTTCAGGCTAGGCGCAAGCGCGTCATGCCCTTTTTATGGGGTACGGTCGCACAGCAAGGTGAGATCTTTGGCAACCAAGCGCTTGGTAGCCGGGCGGTCGTGACCAATCCATTTTGGTTTTCTTATCCGGGCTATAACGAGATGGCAACCGGTTCGGTCGATCTGAAGATTAAAAAGAACGAATTCGGTCCCAATCCCAATCAGACCGTGTTTGGTTGGTTGAACGAAAATCCGCGCTTTCAGGGTCAAGTAGAGATCTTTGGCAACTGGTCTGTTTTTCATGACATCTTCAATTCTGCCTTGAGCCATTTGCCCATTCGTGCAGGCGACAGCTTAGTTGAGCGTACCGCGACGACGCCGGAAGCGCGCTTATTGCGTGAGTTGTATGAGACAACGACTCGGTTGGAAGAGAGCGATCCGATGGACTCTTTCGTCCAGGTGGTGCTGCGTGAGCATCTAGCGACCCATCACCCGAAAGTGTTGTTCGTGGGTTATGGAGATACCGATAATTGGGGTCACTTAGGTCGCTACGACAACGTGCTGACCGCTGCACGGTCGGCGGATGCCTTTATCGGTGCGCTGTGGGCGCAAATGCAGTCGATTCCGCAGTACCGGGATCAGACGACTTTTATCATCACCACCGACCATGGACGCGGCGGTGGTCGGCGGCTTTGGCGCGAGCATGGTGTGAAAGATCCCGGCTCTGAGAATGTGTGGATTGCGGTGATGGGCCCTGACACGCCAGCGCTTGGTGAGCGCAGTCATGTGGCCACGGTGACCCAGTCGCAGATCGCAGCCACGGTGGCAGCACTCGTGGGTGAGGATTATTTGGGCTTTAATCCCAAAGCGGGTCTGCCGCTGCCGATATTTAAATAAGCGCATAGAGGTGATGTGAGCCGCCGCGGTCAACAGCCGGGGCGTCTTGTCGAGCGGATGTCTGCATTGACCTTAGGAGAGTTTAAGTATGTGGCGAGTACGTGCTGTTTCGGTTCCTGTCCTTGTGGTGACCGCTTGTCTTGGTTGCGCGATCGCAGCCACCGTCCCTTTAACGTCGGGGCTTAAGGTTGCGGAGTTTGACCGTACGGTGCGCCCGCAAGATGACCTAAACGCTTACGTCAACGGACCATGGCTGGCAGCGACTGAGATTCCAGCAGATAAATCTAGCTACGGCTCCTTCGATAAGCTGTACGACGATGCGCAGCTGCAATTAAAAGGTCTTGTGGAGGATTCGCTCGCGAGTGGGGTGAGCGCCTCGGCCAACAGCCGCAAGGTGGCGGCCTTTTATCACAGCTTTATGGACGAAAAGAGTCTGGAGGCGAAGGGTCTGACACCACTCGCTGCGGAGCTTGCACGCATTGATTCGATTAAAACGAAGCGGCAACTGCTGCAGCTGTTTGCGCACTTGCAGGCCATTGAGGTGACGGTGCCCTATGTGCCTTATGTGCATCTGGATAACAAAGACTCTACCCGCTATGTTTACGATGTGGCTCAAGATGGCTTAGGGCTCCCCGATCGTGATTACTACCTCAGTGATGAGGCGACGCTGGTGGCCATGCGCCAGCAGTATGTCTTGCATATCACGCAGATGCTCCACCTAGCGGGGGATGGCAACCCTAGCCAGGAAGCTCGGGCAATTCTCGCGCTCGAAACCGCACTCGCCAAGGTCCAGTGGACCAAGGTTGAGAATCGTGATCCGGTGAAAGCCTATAACCTCACGTCTCTTCATGATTTGGCTGTGGTGGCGCCGGGGCTTGATTGGACCGCTTATCTTAAGGCGGTGGGTATTGCCGATAAGGTCACTGCCATCAACGTAAGCCAGCCCAGTTACTTTAAGGCGCTCGGTGGCCTCATACAGACGACCCCGTTGTCTGTCTGGAAGCGCTATCTGCGATGGCACCTGCTCTCTGCCTACGCCCCTTATCTTTCAAAGCCCTTCGTCGATGCCCATTTCGCTTTCTATGGCACCGTGCTGCAAGGGGTTCCTGAGAACCGTGTGCGCTGGAAGCGCGGCATTTCCTTAGTGGATCGCATGATGGGTGAGGCCTTAGGCGAGCGCTATGTGGCGCGTTACTTCCCACCGGAGAGCAAGCGCCGCGCAGATGCGCTGGTCAAAAATCTCCTAGAAGCCTATCGATTAGACATCGATACCTTGGATTGGATGGGGCTTGAGACGAAACGTGAGGCGCACGCGAAGCTTGCGTCGATCACCACCAAAATTGGATATCCAGATCGCTGGCGTGATTACCAAGCGCTTGAGGTCAGAGCGGATGACTTGATCGGTAACGTGATGCGCGGGGCTGAGTTTGAGTCTAAGCGCAATGTCGCTAAGTTAGGCCAGCCGGTTGATCGCTCTGAGTGGGGCATGACTCCGCAGACGGTGAATGCCTATTACAACGCCGAACTCAATGAGATTGTGTTTCCAGCGGCGATTTTACAAGCGCCTTTCTTTAATGCCGAGGCGGATGATGCCGTTAATTACGGTGGCATTGGTGCCGTCATTGGCCATGAGATCAGTCATGGTTTTGATGATGAGGGTGCGCAGTACGATGGCACGGGTAATCTGCGTGACTGGTGGACCAAGGCCGATCATGAGTCCTTTGCCAAGAAAACGCAGGCATTGATTGCGCAATACACTGTGTTTGAGCCGGTCAAGGGCTTCCATCTGAATGGTGAACTCACCCTCGGTGAGAACATTGCTGATAACTCGGGCCTTGCGATCGCCTTTAAAGCGTACCAGCTGTCGCTGCAAGGAAAGCCCGCGCCGGTATTGGATGGTTTTAGCGGCGAGCAGCGGTTTTATTTGGGCTTTGCGCAGATCTGGCGTGATAAGGCGCGTGAGCCGTTCATGATCGAGCTGATCAAGACGGATCCGCACTCGATGCCGACCTATCGCGTGTTAGGTACGGTGGCTAACCAGCCGGGATTCTTTGAGGCCTTCGCGATTAAGCCAGGTGATCAGATGTATCGGGCGCCTACGGATCGCGTGCTCATGTGGTGAGCAAGGTAGGTGGACGTAGCGTCCACCTAGTGCGTTTGCGCCAGCTTGTGCGGTGCGATGTTGAGGTGCTTGCCGTCACTGAATAAAACGTCACAGACCCTGTCTGTGGCGTTATAGGCTACATACGTGCGAATCTCACCGCGACGAAATACGCCATACAGTGGCGTATTGGCAGTGATCGTGAGATCTGGTGTGCCGAGCGCTCGCAGGCTTAGTAGCCAGTAAAGCGTATGCGCGCGTGTTTCGCCGTATTCAACGGAGCCATTTTTTTGCCACGCGGCAAGGCCTGCCACGGGATCGGCAAGCGCTAGGGTTTCCGCAAACACATCCTGCCAAATGTCGGGATCCGTACCATCCGATACGCCTTTGGCTTCATACGCTGCGCGCGCGCTCGGCAATCGGGCGATGTAGCGCATCAGGTAGTTGGGGTCGTCTGCCAGATAGACCGAGGCCGGTGTGATCGGCAGTAGATTAATGCCCTGACTTTGACGTGGCTCAGCGGTCCACCACGTGGTGTTGGCGTATTGCCCACCAAACACCAAGCTGGCAAAGGGGCTTGTGAACTGCGGAGAAAACACCTGATGGTTAAGGTCAAACCAGTATTGCTGAAGAGCGGCTATTTCTGTGGTGTACAGATAGATGCCGAGATCACGCAGGGCGGGCTGATGCGTGGCCTCCGCCCATAAGACGATAGCGGCCCAGGCGTTGATCGCTTCTGAAGATGATTCTTGGTTGTTGCCCGCGTCCAAGTTGCCTTCGCCTGAGGCCCAAGAGTGGCCCTCGTAGGCATCAAAATTGCGCACAAAAGGAAAATCAGAGCGCCCGTGTTCGGTGGTGGCAATGTCCGCGATTAATCGCTCAATCATGGCGCCCCAGTGTTGCTGATCAGCCCACACCGGATCGCGTAGTGCCACCTGAGCGGCTGCTGAGATCCAATAACCGTAGTGGAAATGGTGATCGTTCATCGCGCTGATGCTGCGATATTCTTCTGGCAACGACAGCATCGTTCCAAGCGTCGTATCGTATGCAAAGGAGAGTGGATGGCGGCCATCGAGACCGGCCTCCATCTGTTTTTTCAATGCAGTGATTAACTGATCACTCAGCTCGGGTCTGGCCACGGCATCGGCTACATTGGCGACTTGGGCTACGGCCGCGATACTTTTTCCCATCCAGTAGGCACCTTGTTCGGTTTCTCTGAAACGACTCTTGGCGCGCGCGAGTTCACCTTGCAGGAGATGTTGCACCTGCCCTTGATCGGATGGCGCCGCCATATCGGGCCAGCGCGGCAAGATGCCGTGGAAGGTATCGCTCACGGTGATCTCGTTGGTCTTGACCAGTCGAATCGGGCCGCGCACAGAGGCGTACTGATGGCGTGAGGATGCAGGTGCCACAAGATGCGACCAATGGTGTGGGTACAAGCCCATGAAGCTCAGTTGGTTAGTGCCTTCCTTGGCCTCGGTGTGCACCGACAGACGTGTGGTCACCTCACTGGTCTTTGGGTCATAGGCCCACGTCAGTGACGTCTCCGTTGGAAAGGCATAGGCCACCTCCCAGAAATCAGCCACCGTGGTGCGGTCGGTGTTGGGTAAGCCCGCGAGGGAAAAATAATGACGGTCGGTGGGCAGGTGCAGGATGAGATCAGTGGGGCTAGTCCATTCGATGCGAGCGCCGATCGGTGCGAATAAGGCGTAGGACTGCTGATTGATTGTGAGCAAGGTCACCCGAGGGTCTAGTCCTTGTGTGCTCGAGGCATTATCCGCAGCAACAGGCGTGTCTACTGCGTGGCTTAGGTGCAGATGCACCTCACGGCCTGTGTAGGTGTAGTAACTAAAGGGGTTGCCGTGCAGGAGGGTGGCGGTCAGCGCTTCATTGGCGGACCCCTCAAAGGTCACTTGCACTAGCCAGTTAGATGCTTTGGATAGGTGGCCTTCACCTAGGCGCGTGTCATTCGGCAGCACGGTGATGGCGGGCTGATGGGGGAAGCGCATCTCTTGCTGACCATTGGCGGTCAGATGCAGGTGGCCTACGGGCCGAGACACTTCGAATCCACCCGGCACCACGCGATAGCTCATCGGGTGCGCATGCAAAGGTGCTGGGGCATGGCTGAAGAGCAAGGAGGAGTACCACTGATTGGTGGGTTTGGCTGCCGTTGCCAAATCACCCAAAGGCAGGTTAGCGATCGGCGGCGGTGTACTGCCGGGATGGCGTTCGGGCTCTAAGGGGAATTCATATCCACCGAGTCCTGCCGCTTGGCGCGGCAGCGCTTGGGCCGTAACCTCGCCCATCGCCCACAGGATGGCGAGCACAGCGAGACCTACGCTCACAGGCGCTACCGGCAGGTATCGATGGGTGCGTGCCATGCAAAAAGACGTGCGTAGAAGCGGGTGCTTAGTGTAAGCGTGTTTGCGTCGCTCGGGTAGGCGCGCATCCGGAGCAGCTGCCTAAAATAGCGGTACCGCGGCTAAGCGACGCAGCGGTCCCTGGCCGATGGCTTCGATGGTAAAGGCGTGGTCAAAGACGCGCATGAGCATCTCCTGTACCTGGGGGTTGGTAGGCTCCCCATCCGCTAACACCTGTCCGTCGGCCATCACCAACAAACGGTCAGCCGCCAACGCCAAGGTTAAATCATGTAGCACGCTAATGACCGCGCAGCCTGCTTGCGCACGGCGCTTAAAGCTTTGAATGAGACGTCGTTGATGTGGCGCATCCAGGTGGACGGTCGGTTCGTCCATTAACAGCAGGGCCGTGTTGGCGGCGAAGGCGCGTGCCAACAGCACGCGTTGCCGTTCGCCTCCTGAGAGTTCACGCAGTCGGCGATTCGCAAAGCAATGCGCCTCGGTCTCAAGCATGGCCTCTGTGATGGCTTGTTCGTCTTGTGCGCTTGGTGTGCCCAGTAAGCCATAGCGAGGCAGACGGCCAAGACGCACGATCTCGTGCGCAGCCAAATCGCCTTCCGTGGTGCCGCTTTGTCCTAACCAGGTCAGTCGATGTGCGCGCTCTTTGGGGGTCCAGTGACGTAATGGCTGTGAGTCCAACAAAATATCGCCGCTGTGAGGCGTCAGTAGTCCTGCGAGCGCTGAAGCCAAGGTGCTTTTGCCTGCACCATTCGGTCCCACAATGGTGGTCCAGGTGCCTCGGTAAAAACCGGCTGAGACCTGATCAACCGCTAAGCGGTTACCGCGTCGTACGCTGAGCTGTGTTGTCTCGAGTAATGGCGCGCTCATCAGATGGCCTCGCGGCCAGAGCGGCGATGCAACAAAATTAACAGATACATGCCACCAAACACCGCGGTGAGTACACCGACGGGTAGTTCTTGCGGGGCGAGTACGCTTCGCGCGACCACATCAGCCGCGAGCAATAACACACCGCCCGCCAGTGCGGATAACAGCAGTAAGGCACCGTGCGTCACAATCACGGTACGCCTGACCAGGTGGGGTGCAACGAGGCCTACAAAGGCGATCAGTCCTGTTTCTGCCACGGCGGTGCCGGTGGCGAGCGCTAGGAGTAAGACCAGCAGTAGGCGCACGGCCGGCAGGCGAATGCCTAAGGTGATGGCAGTCTCTTCGCCTAATACCAGAGCGTCTAAGACGCGCGCGAAGCGTGCTGCAAGGGGTAAGCACAGCACGAGACTGGCCAGTAGCGGCCAGACGCTGTTCCAACCCAGAAAGCCCGTGGTGCCCAATAAAAAGATCTGTGCACCGCGCAGTGCCTCGGGTGACACGAGCATGAGTAGGTTTGAGACCGCACCCAGTAAGACACCAACGACAACCCCACCGAGCAGTAACACCGTGGGCTGTCTCGCACCGCGTGCCAACAGGAGGGTAAGGCTAATGCCGCCTAGGGCGCCGACAAAAGCCGCACCGACCAGGCCCAGTCGCAAGAACCAATCCGTACCTAACATGCCGATCGGTAGCCCAAGCGCACTGCCAGCCGATAGGGTTAATACAATGGCGAAAGTGGCACCGGAGGCGGAACCCAATAAGTAAGGGTCTGCCAGCGGGTTTCGAAACACCCCTTGCGCGATGGCGCCGGCCAGTCCCAGTAAGCCGCCGGCTAGAAAGGCACCTAAGGTGCGCGGTGCACGAATCATGCTGATGAACCACCAGTCCTGCACGAAGGCAAAAGACCAGCCCTCGCTGCCAGCAGCGAGTCCGCCGACGCCTAACAGTAGGGCCGCCACGCCAAGCCAAACGGCCAAATGCAGCGCGCCAAACGATTGGCGCATTGACTGGTTAATCGACTGGTTAATCGACTCGTTCTTCGACTGCGTCATCCGTTGGCTCACTGCTTTTTATCCGCGTACAGTCGTGCCACACACGCGCTGATGTCATCGGCGGCTTCTGCCAGTCTAGGTCCTGCGCGCACCAGAATCTCGAACTGCGCTGTGGTGAAGCCGCAGACTCGATGCTGTTGAAATGCCAGCAACTGTGACCAGCCTGGACGCGCTTGCATGCTGCCTAAAGTGTCGATGGGTGCCATGATGAGATCGGGCTGTGCGCGCACCACAAACTCAGGGTTCAGTTGCGGGAAGGGTCCGAGAGCGCCAGGCACGACGCTCACTAAGCCTAGGCGGGCTAACAGCTCGCCCACAAAAGACGCGGTACTGGCGGCATGCGGGGCATCGGATACCTCAAAGTAAACGGTTTTTCCCTTCGATGCCGTCGGCGTGCGCTGTGCGGCCGCTTGGATGCGCTGCTCCAACCGTTGCCAGGTCAGCACGCCTTGATCGGGTGTGCCGAGTAGCGTCGCAACGATCAGCAAGACGCGATGCGTATCTGCAAAGGTTTTAGGCTCAAGTGCCACAACCCGAACACCGAGTTCTTCTAGGCGATGAATGGCGCGTGAGGAGCTGGCCGCTAAGACCGCATCGGGACGAAGGGCAATCACCGTTTCTATCGGTGTGTCATCAATGCCACCGACCTTGGGTAGTGCGCGTACCCGTGCTGGCCAGTTGGCGTAGCGATCGGTGGCCACTAAGCGATCGCAGGCGCCGAGTTCGCACACCATGTCTGATAAAGAGGGTAGCAACGTGATGATGCGCTGGGGTGGCTTGTCGAAGTGGATGATCTGGCCGCGATCATCCGTCACGGACATGCCTCCGGATAATGGGGTGGCCATGGTGTGCGTGCAGGTGATCAGCGTGAGCGCTGCGCTGAGGCTCAAGCGGGCGATCGCGCTTAGGGCGCTGACTGACCAAGAGTGATGTGCTCGCATACCGTCCGCCCTGAGCGCACCCGCCGTGCGCCATTAAAATCATGAGGGCATGAGTGCCATGGCGTCGGGCGAAGGGAGGCTTTGCGCCTCCGGATTCGCATCGACGTTGCCCACCGCAACTCTTGCCGCGCTGTGACAGGCCGGTCTCCGGACTCGCGGGTGGGGTCATCCCCCTCAGGTCGCCTTCCCATGCGCTTGCACAGTGGCCACGGACCTGATCACACTCGCTTACCGTTGCGGGGGCAGTACTGGGTTTGTCTAAAGCGATGCCTTAGAGATCACCAGTTTCCCGTTTAACTCGCGGACGCCATTCGCCGGACGAGCACCTGAACGCGTTCAGTCTGCGGTGGGCACCTAGGTTCGTCAAGAGGTGGCAGGCGTTCGGTGCTGATCTAGGGTGCGGATTGCATTAAAAGCGAAAGGACGCGCCGGCAAAGATGCCACGGCGTGGGCCGAATTGGGGTGCGCCAACGCCGACGCCGGTGCCATCACGGATCTCATAGGTGGCGTCAAACACATTCATCACATCAAGACGTAGGCTTAAGGGGCCTAAGCCGTTTGGGTGCAGCGTATGCGATAGCCCTACGTTGACTTGCGTGTACATCGGCAGGCTCATCCCGTTGGGTATGCCAGCGCCACTGAAGGGTGTCACTTGGCCATTGGGCAAGGATTGATCGGCGCGCAGTCCTGAGCCATACAAAAAGTCGGCACTCACGCGTGTTTCATTCCATCCATAAGACACGCCACCGGAGGCGGTATGTTGTTGTTCGTGGTCTAGGTGGATGTCGTGTGCTGCGATGTATAAAAGATCGGTCGGGGCAAAATTAAACTGCGAGGAGTCAATGGCTTTTCCCTTAGCACTTTGTACCGCCAAATTCAGATAAGCGGTCAGCTCATGTGCGGCGTAGTTGAGGGTAAGCTCCGCACCTTTTTGCTTGCCATAACGATAATTGAAAGGGGTCAGGATGATCGGTGCGCCAAATTGTCCTTCATCAATGAGGTTGCTGGATTGCTTAAGGTAAGTATCGAGTGCGATGGTGAGATAGTGGGTAACTTTTTGTTGCACGCCCACATCGTAATAATGCGCGCGTTCCGGTTGTGGCAAATCAGCGCCGTCAGATAGCGGCGCATTGGTGGTGTTGTTAAAGAGTGCAATGTCTTTGCTGCCGACCAATTCAAACGGTGGCGGCGAGAAGTAACGTGCATAACCTGCATGTAGGGTGGTCTGAGGGAGCGCCTTCCACACGACATTAAGGCGCGGACTCAGTTGGTGAGCGCGGGTGTATGCCGTGAACTGGTCAAAGCGCAGCCCGTAGTTCAGTGTGAGATCAGCGCTTAGCTTCCATTCATCCTGGGCATAGGCGCTCACAATCGACTCGGTTTGTGCGCTGTTACTGGTCAAAGACAGCGGTGTGTCATTGAGGGGGATGCCTTGATCGGTGGTTGCCAACACGGTGGAGGTCATCAGGCTTCGCGACTGATCGCTTTGTAAAAAAGCGCCCGCACGCAGGGTGTGTGTATCGTTGAGTTCAAACGCGCCATCACTTTGAAAAGCGTACGCGACATTTTGCTTAAAAGCGGCTTGTGCCAGCCCGTTGTAGAGCAGATCGCCTAATAGATCAGGAACGAAGGTAAGGCTTGAGTAGCGCGCAATGACGGATGATTGGACGTTGAGTCGATCGGCCGCATGCTGCCAGCTCATGACCGCGAATTGGGTAACCTCGCGTTGGTGCTGATCAAGATTTTGGCTGGGATAAAGCGTTACCCCACTCACGGTCAGTCCTAGGCTAGGTTCTAGGCCATATCGATTAGGTATTTGGAACGTGCCAACGGAGCTTCCGATCATGAGTGCGAGGCGATTGTGTTCGTTCAGGATATTGTCTAGATAGCCAAAGACGTGCGCTTGTGCGGTGTGATCATGCCGAGGTGTGGCGCTGCCATCGGGTGACTCGATGCCTCTGTTGTTGTGGAGTGCATCGGC
>CAIYVA010000043.1 GCA_903929455.1 uncultured Pseudomonadota bacterium
CGAAGTGGGGTCGCGAGCGCTCGCGTCCCTACTAATAACAGAGAGGTGAATTTGCGGGAATCAGGCGGAAAATCGCGCCGCCACCGAAGCGACGCGCGCGACGTCATTGCAGTTTTCACGGGGGAACGGGCAAAAAAAAATCCCAACCGATAAGAGTTGGGATTTCAAATAATGGTGGAGGCGGGGGGAACTGAACCCCCGTCCGCGAATCCTACGCTACAAGATCTACATGCTTGTCCGATCGACTGTTCTCACGTCAGGCCTCCCGGTCGGCAGGGTGCGCTGATGCCAGCCTCGTCCTTTTTAGCTATCCACTACCCGAAACACGCGTGGACCGCGATCCTGTGATTGCGACCCCATCTCCCCCCGCACAGGCACGAAAAGGAGTGGAGTAGGCGGGGCTTAAGCCGCCAGAGCGTAGCTGTTGTCGTTCGCAGCTAACAATTTGCAAACAGTTTAACGAGGAACTTGCACCTCGGCATGCACTTGGAGTTTCGTAACCCACGTCGAGCCCGATCGCCCCCATTGGCGTCGCCAGTATAACGCATTCAGTCCCCCCAGATGCGCCAATCCCCGTTAGCATGCGTCGTTTACGGCGCGGCTTAGGCGCCTTGGATTCAACGCAGAGGGAGATTCAGTGATGATTAAGCGACTTCATATGGGTGCGCGGATGTCTGAAGCCGTGATCCACGGCCAGACGGTCTATTTGGCCGGTCAAGTGGCGGATGATCCGACCGCCGATGTGGTCACGCAAGCGAAGCAGGTGGTGGCATCCATCGATCGATTGTTGGCAGAAGCGGGTACCGATAAAACGCGCATTCTTCGTGCCGGTATTTTTCTGCGCAATATGAGTGACTTTGCAGCGATGAACACGATCTGGGATGCCTGGGTACCCAAAGGGCACGCACCGGCGCGTGCTACCTGTGAGGGCGCCTTAGCCAATCCGGGCTATTTGGTAGAAATGGTCATTACCGCAGCGCTGCCTTAGTCGGCAGCGGTTCGGTCATTTATCGGTTGCGGGCACGCAATGTGCGTGCCTTCTCCCGATTCCAGTCGCGTTCTTTTTCGGTGTCTCTTTTGTCGTGGTCTTTCTTGCCACGCGCGAGACCGAGCTCCAGTTTGGCCCGACCGTCCTTCCAATACAGAGACAGCGGGATCAGGGTGTAACCCTTGCGATCGACGGCCGTTTCTAAATGATCAATCTCGCGCCGCTTCATCAGTAGTTTGCGCGAGCGGGTGGGGGTTGCTATCACGTGGGTGGAGGCAGAGTTGAGGGGCGACAGATGGCAGCCATGCAGCCACGCCTCGCCGTTTTTGACCGCCACGTAGCCTTCGCCCAGTTGCACGCGGCTGGCGCGCATGGATTTGACTTCCCAGCCCATCAGCACAAGACCCGCTTCATAGCGCTCGTCAATAAAATAGTCATGCCGCGCCTTGCGATTAAGCGCGATCGTGCCTTCGTGGGCGTCTTTATCCTTCACAGCCATGGGTCAGGGTCCAGCGGTCGGTCTGCTATTCTATCTGCGTTGTCGTCTGCGCGCTCTGACCTCACAATGCCGCTATGGCCAAACTGAAGATAATTGCTCATGCGTGACGTTAAACGGAGCGCCTTAGTGCCGCACACGCCCGCGCAGATGTACGCGCTGGTGAATGCCGTTGGCGACTATCCACGCTTTGTGCCGTGGTGTACTGGCGCTCGTGTGCTTAGCGAGACACCGACCGCGCTGTCGGCCACCTTGGAGGTGGGTCGGGCGGGGGTGGGGGTAGCGCTCACCACGCAAAACACCTTAAAACCCGATGAGCAGATTGATATGGCGCTCTTGGATGGACCTTTTCGCGCGTTTTCGGGGGTTTGGCGCTTTGTGCCGATTACCGAGGCGTCTGGCGATGGTGCGCCCGCCCGCCTCAAAGGCTGTCGGGTTGAGTTAGTGGTGTCTTTTGAGTTTAAAAATGCCGCTTTGGATTTGCTCGCGGGCCCCCTGTTTGAGTCAACCTGGAACTCTTTAGTGGATGTGTTTGTTGCCCGGGCGCGTGAGGTTTATGGTGCCA
>CAIYVA010000044.1 GCA_903929455.1 uncultured Pseudomonadota bacterium
ATCAGGCCAGTCATGACGTCTTGACCGGACTGGTTAATCGCCATGAGTTTGAATCACGCCTAGAGCGCGCGCTACACAGTGCGCGTGCGCGCGAGACTTCCTATGCCTTGTGTTACTTGGACATCGATCAGTTCAAGATCGTGAATGACACCTGTGGTCACGCCGCAGGCGATGTGCTGCTAGGCCAAGTGGGGCAGTTGCTTAAGTCTAAGGTGCGTTGGCGCGACACCTTATCAAGGCTCGGTGCGGATGAGTTTGCGGTCCTGTTAGAGGCGTGTACGCTAGAAGAGGCGTTGCAGTCTGCTGAGGAATTGCGCGAAGTAGTCAGTAATTGCCGCTTTGAGTGGGAAAACCGTCCATTTCGGATTGCCGTTAGCGTAGGGGTCGTGCCGGTGACCGCCTCCAATGAGGATGTCGCCTCGATTTTATCTGCAGCCGACAATGCCTGTCAGGCCGCCAAAGAGCAGGGGCGCAATCGCGTCCACTGTTTCGAAGAAAACGATTTGGATTTAATGCGCAGGCGGCGTGAGATGCAGTGGGCTGCGCGCATCAATGCGGCCTTGGATGAAGGTCGCTTCGAGCTTTATCGGCAAACGATTCTACCTCTGCAGGGCGAAGATCACGGTTTGCATTACGAGATTTTGTTGCGCATGCGGGATGAGCAGGGCATGACCGTGACGCCGGATCATTTTATTGCAGCGGCTGAGCGCTACAGTCTCACGCCAGCGATTGATCGCTGGGTAGTTGAGAACACGTTTCGTTGGTTGGTGTCAGAAGCGGATGAGCGCGACAAACTCAGCATGTGCGCGATTAACTTGTCTGGGCAAAGCTTAGGGGATGACAAGTTCCTGCCCTTTGTGATTGATCAGTTTCATCGCACGGGTATTGATGCAAGGCGTATTTGTTTCGAGATCACAGAAACGGCCGCCATAGCCAGTTTTTCGCAAGCCAATCGCTTTATTCAGGCCCTTAAAGAACTGGGCTGTCGCTTTGCGCTGGATGATTTTGGCACGGGCTTGTCATCCTTCGGCTATTTAAAGCACTTCCCGGTCGATTATCTAAAAATTGACGGTAGTTTCGTCAAGGGCATGCTGAACGATCCGATCGATCGCGAAATGGTGCGATCCATTAATGAGATTGGCCATCTGACCAACAAAAAGACCATCGCTGAGTTCGCTGAGACGCAGGGGATCGTGGATATGTTGCGATCCTTGGGTGTCGATTACGCACAAGGCTATGGCGTTGATCTGCCCACGCGCATTGCGCACAGTGGCAGTGCGCGAAGCCTCAGCGGCGAAGGTTAGTCGAGCGACTGGCTGACTAGGCTTGGATCGTGAGTCGCATCGAGAGATCGAGTGCGTGCACATGCTTGGTAAGTGCACCGATCGATATGTAATCGACGCCCGTGAGGGCGACCGTTCTTAAGCGCGCCAAATCAATACTACCCGATGCTTCCAGCTTGGCAGGTGATCCAAGTGCGCGATTGCGCTTGACGGCCTCTGCCATGTCTTCAAGACTTAACTCATCGAGCATCACGATGTCAGCGCGTGCCGCCAGCGCCTGATCAAATTCAGCGAGTGACTCCACTTCAATTTCAACCGGTGCGTGCGCGGCTACGGCGCGTGCACGCGTGATGGCAGCCGCTATCGAGCCTGCCGCCGCGATGTGATTTTCTTTAATCAAAAACGCGTCAAACAAGCCTAAGCGATGGTTTTGACCGCCGCCGCAGCGCACCGCGTATTTCTGCGCGAGTCGCAGGCCTGGGATCGTTTTGCGTGTGTCCAGCACGACGCAGGCGGTGTCTTTAAGGGCTAAGGCGTACTGGTGCGCTGTGGTTGCTGTTCCAGAGAGCGTTTGTAAAAAATTAAGTGCCGTGCGTTCACCGCTGAGCAGTGCGCGGGCGGGGCCATGCAGTTCGCAGATCACTGTATCGGTGGAGACCGGCTCCCCGTCGGAGCATTTCCAATCAAGGGATACCGCAGGGTCGAGCGAATGAAAGACGTGATCGACCCATGCCGTGCCACACACGATGCCGGCTTCGCGACTGATGATGATGGCACGCGCTTGGCTAGCTGCATCGATTAACTGGGCAGTGATATCGCCAGAGCCCATGTCTTCAGCCAAGGCCATGTCAACGGATTGGCGCAAAGCGAGACGCAGTGGGGTATCAAGCGTCATGAAGGCTCAGATCGCCAGAGGCGGCAAGGACAGTCGATAGGAGAGGGGGATCGACGGTTTAGCGTCGATCCCCGAGTCAGATCAGAACGGCAGACCGTGGCTCTGGGCGCCCATGCACAGCAGCATAGGGATCGAGAGCACAAAGTTGGTGCGCGATGCGAGCATCGCCACTTTGCGGGCCGTTGCTTTTTGCGCATCGGTTGCAGACACCACGCCCAAGACTTTCTTCTGGTTAGGCCAGATCACCAGCCAGACGTTCAGCGCCATGATGGTGCCAAGCCAGGCGCCGACACCGATGGTGCGGAAGCTTTCTTGTAGTGAGAACGCCTTGTGCAGCGTATCCAATGAGCCATAGCCGAACAGCAGGTAGTAAGCGCCGCTCACCCACGTGGCGACCGCCGCCCAACGAAACCACAGCAGGGCGCGTGGAGCAATGTATTTGCTGATGCCAGCGCCGCCTGGACCGCCTTGGTCGGAGCCCGCTGCCGCAAGCCCAGGGATTTGCACCACGTTGAAATAATAGAGCAGACCGATCCACATAACACCGGCAACGATGTGAAACCAACGACCGATCAGAGGGGCGTTCAGGCCTAATTCGCCGCCCGCCATCGAGGTGAGCGCGAGGCTAATCGCCACCGCCAGTACGAGACCTGTGATAATCGAGCCCTTAATAGAGGTGAGTGGATTCATTCGGCATTCTCCTTATAGTGGTCTGCTGTTCGCTGATCACATGCTGTGTCAGGCCAAGCAGATACGCTAGAATAGGCATGTGGCGCGTGTGATTCAACCGCCTGTTCGCTTATTACACTGAGTGGTTGATCTTGTGCTCACCGCATCTGGCCCGACATCCCCCTGTATCCAGACCTGCCGCATCGGTCCAAAAGGATGGTGTGAGGGGTGTTATCGTAGTCTCAGTGAAATATCGGGCTGGATTCGGTTGGGAGCAGATGCCCAGTGGGCAGTGATTCGCGCCTGTGATGAGCGTCGAGCGCAGGACTTGAAAGTACCGAATGGCGCCCCATAATTAGCGTAACTTATTGATTTACGAGGTTTAATGTGATGAGCGAGACTGAAGTCACGGCGCGTATCAAAGCCCACTTAGCGACAGCCCCTGCGGTGCTCTTTATGAAGGGCACCCCCGATTTCCCACAATGTGGGTTTTCAGCTCAGGCGGTCGCTGCGCTGAAAGAATGTCAGGCGGGCTTTCACGCGGTCAATATTTTTGAAGACCCAGAACTGCGGGAGGGCTTAAAAGCCTATTCCAATTGGCCGACTTTCCCGCAACTGTATTTGCAGGGTGAGTTGCTCGGTGGTTGTGATATTGCCTTGCAGATGTTTCGCAGTGGCGAGTTAAAACAAGCCCTGATCGAAGCGGGCGCCACCACGGGTTAACGGCTCCGGGCGTCCTTTAGACTTTTGGCGTACGGAGGTCGGTTACCCGTCCTCCGGTTCCATCGGTTGTGGTTCCACCTGTGCATCCGGTGATATTTCACCGAAGGCGGCGTATAAGTCATCGCCTTCTAAGCGGGATCGCGCACGCTCAAAAATCGGTTTGAATTGATTGCAAATATCGCAAAAGAGATCCGCGGTGCGTTCAGCATCATAAGCAGCGGAATGGGCGGCATCTCGATCCCACGTTAGACCCGCAGCGATGGCTGCGCGTGAGAGGACGGTTTGTCCGAGGGCTACGCCGCCTAATGTAGCGGTATCAAAGCAGCTGAAAGGATGAAACGGATTTCGCTTAATGCCTGCCCGCACCACCGCTGCATTTAAAAAGCCCAAATCAAAAGCAGCGTTATGCCCCACCAAGATGGCGCGCGTGCAACCGGAGTCTCGAACAGCCGCTCGTACTTCTTTAAAGATGCGACCGAGTGCATCGCTTTCAGAGATGGCCGGGCGCAACGGATGATGGGGGTCGATGCCATTGACCGCTAAGGACGCAGGGTCCAAGCGGCTGCCGGGGAAGGGCTGGACGTGGTAGCGCAGGGTATTGGCTCGATGCAAGGAGCCATCGGGTTCTAAGCGAACCAACACGGCTGCGATGTCCAACAAGGCATCGGTCGCCGAATTGAATCCACCGGTCTCGCAGTCGACCACCACAGGCAAAAAGCCACGGAATCGATCTTTAATTTGGTATTCAGGGAGCATAAGTCAACGGTGTCAGTTCAGATGAGGCGCCACGCGACGGTACTGCCCGCGCGGAAGGGGATTAAGCGGTCATTCCCAAAAGTGTAACTCTCAGGGACGGTCCAGGCCTCTTTGCTGAGCGTGATGCAATCAGTATGGCGAGGCAGTTTATAGAAGTCAGCGCCATGATGGCTAGCAAACGCTTCGAGGCGATCTAGGTGGCCTGCCTGCTCAAACACCTCGGCATACAGCTCAATGCCCGCATGGGAGGAATAGATGCCGGCGCAACCACAGGCGTTTTCTTTGGTGTGC
>CAIYVA010000045.1 GCA_903929455.1 uncultured Pseudomonadota bacterium
AAGCGCTGACAGTGATTGTGAGGAGTTAGAGACTATGCCCGTTCAGAAAAGCCGTAAGACCCCGTCCAAGCGTGGTATGCACCGTTCGCACGATCACCTCACGGCTCCTGCGCTGTCGGTGGATCCTACCTCGGGCGAAACCCATCTGCGTCACCGTGTGACCCGCGATGGTTACTACCGTGGTCGCAAAGTGATTGAGACGCCGGTCGAGACGCCGGACGAGTAACGCATTGTCGGTCACTGACAGCTTGTCCTGTCGGATGTCGCTGTCATGAGTGCCACCCCCGTCACCATCGCGGTGGATGTGATGGGTGGCGATGTGGGCCCTGCCATCACCATACCAGGTGCTCTGAGCGTGCTATCGGACGCGCGCGCGGTGCGATTGATCTTAGTCGGTCAAAGCGCGCGCATTAACCCCTTGCTGGTCGCGTGTCCTCCGTCGGTTCGGGCGCGTGTTGAGGTGTTAGAGGCATCCGAAGTGGTGGCCATGGATGAGTCACCTCGCGATGCCATACGGCGCAAAAAAGATTCCTCCCTCAGACGTGCACTGGACTGTGTGGCCAACGGCCAAGCACAGGCTTGCATCAGTGCCGGCAACACCGGTGCGTTGATGGGTTGCGCTCACTTTGTGCTCGGTACGGTGCCGGGAGTGGAGCGCGCGGCCATTGTGGCGGGCGTGCCCACACTGATTGGTCGCACGGTGATGCTCGATCTTGGCGCGAATGCCACCGCCACGCCAACACAACTGTGCCAGTTCGCCACCATGGGGTCGGTGGTCGCAGGCGTGCGGGCGGATGGTTCAGCCCCGCGGGTGGGGCTGCTAAACATTGGTCACGAAGAGATCAAAGGCACCGTCACTGTCAAAGCGGCCCATGCGTTACTTCAGGTCTCTGCGCTCACCTATGTGGGTTACGTCGAGGCGGATGAGATCTTTACCGGGGCGGTCGATGTGGTGGTGACCGATGGCTTTAGCGGCAATGTCGCTTTGAAGAGTATGGAAGGCTTAGCCCGCATGATCGGGCAAGGCATCCGCGAGGAGTTCACTTTAAGCCTGTCGCGCAAGCTAGCGGCGTGGTTTGCCAGACCCGCGCTCCTCGGTCTCAAAGAGCGCTGGGATCCGCGTCGCTATAATGGTGCCAGCATGGCGGGCTTGGCCGGCGTGGTGGTGAAAAGCCACGGAGGTGCCGATTCGCTCGCCTTCGGGTACGCTGTCAGGCGCGCGATCGCCGAAGCACAGTCCAATGTGCCCACGCAGATCGCCAAAGCCCTTCAGTCACAGGTGCCGTGATGATGTATTCGCGTATTGCTGGTACCGGCAGCTATCTGCCTGAGAAAGTCGTCACCAACGCTGATCTCGAGAAGATCATCGACACCACCGACGAGTGGATTCGTTCGCGCAGCGGCATAGAACAGCGCCACATGGCCGCGCCAGAGGAAACCACCTCGACCATGTCGACCGAGGCGGCTAAACGCGCCATGGAAGCGGCGGGCGTCACGGCGGATGAGATCGATTTTATCGTGGTCGGTACCACCACGCCGGATCTGGTGTTTCCGAATGTCGCCACCATGGTGCAGATGGCATTGGGTATCCACGATACGCCGGCGCTGTCGGTGGAGACCGCCTGTAGTGGCTTCATGTACGCCTTGTCGATCGCCGATAAATACATTCGGCTCGGTGAGGCGAAGTGTGCGCTCGTGATCGGTGCGGATTGCTTGACCCGCATCATGGACTGGACCAATCGCTCTACCTGCGTTTTGTTTGGCGATGGGGCAGGTGCGGTGATTTTAAAGCCCGCCGAGGAACCAGGCATCGTCACGACGATTATTTCAGCAGACGGTCAATACCGCGACCTGTTGTATTACCCCTTTGGCGTGTCCTATGGCTTTGATCAGTTACGCGCGGGTGCACATGCCGGACTTACGATGAAAGGCAATGAGGTGTTCAAAGTGGCGGTGAACACCTTGTCACGCTTGGTGGATCAGACGCTTGCAAAAGCGGGCATGCAACGCACGGATGTGGATTGGTTGGTGCCACATCAGGCGAACCTGCGCATTATTATGGCGGCCGCTAAAAAGCTAGACCTGCCGATGGAGCAGGTGGTGGTGACCGTGCGCCAGCAGGGCAATACCTCTGCGGCATCGGTGCCGTTGGCGCTCGACTGTGCGGTGCGCGATGGACGCATTCAGCGCGGCCAGACGTTGTTGCTGGAAGCGTTCGGTGGTGGGTTCACTTGGGGTTCGGCGCTTATTCGCTATTAAGCCCAAGCCACCTTTGTGCCAGCGGTCTGCACGCTGACGGGGTGGATGCGATTGGCACTGATGACAGGAAGGCGTGATGCGACTAAGCGGCGTGTTCATCGGTCTGCTGTGTGTGGCGCGATTGGCGTCCGCAGGGGTGATGCCGTGGCCTAGCGAGGGTGATCTGACCGGTGAGTATCGTGAGGTGCTGGCCGAGGAAGAAGACACGCTTATTCATATCGCGCGCCGCTACGGCTTAGGCTATGAAGAAATCACTAACGCCAACCCAAACGTGGATCCATGGACGCCCGGTGCGGGGACGCCGATCCGTCTGTCGTTGCGACGGTTACTGCCGGATGCACCGCGTGAAGGCATCGTGGTTAATCTTCCCGAGCATCGTCTGTACTACTACCCGGTCGCTAAAGCGGGTGAGGTGCGGGTCGTCGTGACCTATCCAGTGAGTGTCGGCAAGATGGATTGGTCGACGCCATTAGGGCTCACGCACATCGCCAGCAAGATTAAAGATCCGGCTTGGTATCCGCCGGAGTCGGTGCGCAAAGAGCACGCTCAAAATGGCGATATTTTGCCTAAGATGGTCAAAGCGGGGCCTGATAACCCACTGGGATTATTTACCATGCGCTTAGCGATTGGTGGCGGTTCGTACATGATTCATGGCACGAACAATCCGGACGGTGTGGGTATGGATGTCACCCATGGATGCATGCGTCTGTACCCGGAGAACATCGAAGAGTTGTTTAAGATGGTCGCGGTGAACACGCCGGTACGGATCGTCAACCAACCCTTCAAGGTGGGTTTGAGTGGTGGCCGATTGTATGTGGAGATCCATCCACCGTTGGAATCAACCAGTAGCGCCATTGTGGCGCCGGATCGCACCGACTTGGCGCGCCTAGTGGCTGGTGTGGCGCGTCGGCAGCCGGTGGGGCCGATCACGTGGTCGAATACGGAGCGCGCGTTCTCGGAGGCGGTTGGTATGCCGGTCGCTGTGAGTGAAGGGCCTGAGCGGTCGCACTGATCTGCCACAGGGCCTGTGCTGGGTGACGGCCTCAGGCGATACCCAGTCGATGGTGAAAAAAACAAAGCCGCGGAAGGCCGCGGCTTTGTGAATCGATCGGGCGAGGATCGGTCAACCGTTAGGCTGACCGAATTCGCATCCGTCGCTTACTTCTGGTTGGCGCGCTTGAACGCCTTGGTGATCTTCTCGGTCAACTTGGCTTCCAAGCTGTCGATGCGGACCTTGTCGTCTTGAGCGAGCGCAGCAGCGGCATCAGCGCGCGTCTGAGCCTGCTG
>CAIYVA010000046.1 GCA_903929455.1 uncultured Pseudomonadota bacterium
AAGATGGACTTCCTCGGCCTGCGGAATCTGACCATTCTCGACAAAGCCGTCAAGAATGTGAAGAAGCATCGCGGAATCGACCTCGATCCCGTCAAACTGCCGCTGGACGACAAAGCGACTTTTGCCTTGTTGCAGCGAGGCGAAACAAAAGGCATCTTCCAGTTGGAATCTCGTGGGATGCGCGATCTAATCCGGCGGCTGCTGCCGGATCGATTTGGAGATATCGTTGCCTTGGTGGCGTTGTTTAGACCAGGGCCGTTGCAATCTGGAATGGTCGATGACTTTATCGATCGTAAGCATGCGCCCGTAGGTCAAAAAATCGACTACTTGCATCCTGCGCTAGAATTCATTCTGCGTCCCACCTATGGCGTCATTCTGTATCAAGAACAAGTGATGCAAATTGCACAGGTGCTCGCTGGCTATACTTTGGGCGGTGCAGATTTGTTGCGTCGTGCGATGGGTAAGAAAAAAGCCGAGGAGATGGCAGAGCAGCGCGCAATCTTCGTTAGTGGTGCTGTGGCCAATCAAGTGCCCGAAGCGCAGGCCACGCACATATTCGATTTGATGGAAAAATTTGCAGGGTATGGTTTTAATAAATCACACTCTGCTGCGTACGCTGTGCTGACGTATCAAACAGCGTGGCTAAAGGCGCACTATCCAGCGGCTTTTTTGGCGTCGGTTTTGTCGTGCGATCTGGATAAGACCGACAAGATCGTGGTGGGCATTGAGGATTGTCGCGAGACGGGAATTGCTGTGCTGCCTCCTGATGTTAATCACTCGGAGTACCGCTTCGCAGTCGCCAGTCAGATTTCCTTGCGCTATGGCTTAGGTGCGATTAAGGGTGTTGGGCAGTCGGCGGTTGAAGCGATTGTCGAAGCGCGTGAGTCCGGTGGTGTCTTTCGAAACTTACGCGATCTGTGCTCGCGCATTGATCTGGGCCGGGTGAACCGACGCTGCTTGGATGCATTATTGAAAGCGGGTGCGTTTGATGCGCTCGGTCCTAACCGCGCTACCCTGATGGCTGAATTGGCGCGTGCCATCCAGGCGGGAGAGCAACACACACGTGCGACAGCGTTGGGACAGAATGATTTATTTGGCGGGGCTGCACCGCTTAGCGACACGAATGCCGATCGGGTCGTGCAGGTGCTGCCAGACTGGTCCGCGTCAGTGCGCCTTGCGGGGGAACGCGAAACCCTTGGCTTGTTCCTCACGGGACATCCGATGGATGAGTTTTTACATGATCGTCGCTATTTGGCGCCCGGTACCTTGGCTGAGCTGACCGCTGGTCGCCCCAGTGGCGGAGAAGCGCAATGGAGTCCGCCTCGGCAGCTCACGGTGGCAGGCTTGGTGTCTGAGATTCGTCGCCGTGGCAACCGGCATTCGCTGATGTTGGAGGATGGCACTGCGCGACTCGAGGTGTCATTGTATGAAGAGATATTGACCACGCATCGCGAATTGATTGTGAAAGACGCGCTGCTGTTGGTAGAGGGCGGTCTACGCTGGGATAACTTCATTGAGGGGTGGCGCTTGCAAGCGAAGCGCTTGCTCAGCTTGGATGCCGCGCGTGAGGGTCAGGTGCGACGCGTGTTGGTGCGTTGGCCACCAGGAGCCGAGTCGGGTACGGTGTTGGCGGCCTTAGACGCAGCGCTCCGTCCGGCGCGTGGCGGTCGAGCCGGTGTGTCTGTGTACTATGCGGGGGCGGCTGCGCAGGCGTTGCTGGATTTGGGTGCTGACTGGTCGGTGAAGCCGTCGCGCGCAATGTTAGAAAGCCTAGTCAAGCATTTTGGTGCGGATTGCGTGCGCTTGGTGTACCACTCCCGTGATCAGCAAGAGGCATTGACTGCGTGGGGTGCGCAAGGCGAAGTGACGACCTTGCCCTTGAAAATGACCGGTTGACAGGGCTATTTTTGCTCTGCCCCTTGACGTAGCAGGCTAGCTCTGGAACCTTGACAGCCTATGAACCTAAATTTTTTGGATTTTGAGCAACCAATCGCTGAGCTTGAGGCGAAAATCTCTGAGCTTCGGTTGTTGAACAGCGATACAGAGATCAATGTCGCGCAAGAGATCGCACGACTGCAGGCGAAGAGCCGTGCATTGACGCGTAGCATTTTTCAAAGTCTTAACGCGTGGCAGGTGACGCAATTAGCGCGCCATCCGCAGCGCCCTTACACGCTCGACTATCTGCCGCTGGTGTTCACTGACTTCGAAGAGCTGCACGGCGATCGTATGTATGCAGATGATGCCGCCATTGTGGGTGGCCCGGCGCGTTTGGCGGGTCGGCCCGTGATGTTAATCGGTCACCAGAAAGGTCGCGATACCAAAGAGCGTGTGCGTCGTAACTATGGCATGCCGCGTCCTGAGGGGTATCGTAAGGCGCTGCGCCTGATGCGCTTGGCTGAGCGTTTTTCGTTGCCTGTGGTCACTTTAATTGATACCCCCGGTGCCTATCCAGGCATTGAGTCGGAGGAGCGTAATCAAAGTGAGGCGATCGCGCGCAATTTGTTTGAGATGGCCACCCTCAAGGTGCCCATTGTCAGTTGTGTGATCGGTGAGGGTGGCTCTGGTGGCGCGTTAGCAATCGGTGTCTGTGATCGCTTACTGATGCTGCAGTATTCTGTGTATTCAGTGATTTCACCAGAAGGGTGTGCGTCCATCTTATGGAAGAGTGCGGACAAGAAGCAGTTAGCCGCTGATGCCATGGGATTGACGGTTGATCGGTTGCAGGCGCAGGGCTTATTGGATGTGGTGGTGCCTGAGCCGTTAGGCGGCGCACATCGCGATATGGCGGTGACAGCCGAGTCGCTCAAGACGGCGCTGGTCGCAGCGCTAGACGATTTGTCGAGCCAATCCGTGGAACAGCTGCTGACGATGCGGGCCGCACGGCTCGAGTCCTTCGGCGCGTTTCGCGTAGCCTAAGACGGGCCCCGGAAATGTGTCCGGGCTCGTCGACGGATGGCTTTGATAGCCATCGGCTTGCCCAGTCCCTTCACGCACTCGGTGCACTGCCGGCTTCGGCACGGGTCACCGTGGCTTTATCGGGTGGCGCTGACTCTGCGGCCTTGCTAGCGGCTCTGATCGAGTGCTGTACGCGCTCGTCTCAGAGGGCCGTGCGTGCATTGCATATCCATCACGGTTTGTCTGGGTCTGATGCGTTGGCAGATGCTGCAGCGCAGATCGCACGCGTGCTCGGTGTCTCGCTAGAGGTGGCTCGCGTGCAGATGTCATCGGCGCCTGGGTTAAGCGTGGAGGCGGAGGCGCGACGTGTTCGCTACGATGCCTTCCGCGCGGCGTTATCACCAGGGGAGGTGCTGTTGACTGCGCATCACCAAGAGGACCAAGCCGAAACCTTGCTGCTACAGCTATTGCGTGGTGCCGGTGTCACCGGACTGTCTGCCATGCCGGCGGTGGCGATGCTAGGTCACGGTCAGTTGTGGCGGCCGCTGTTGGCCGTGCCGGCTGCCGAACTGGCCGCCTACGCCGACCAGCATGGCCTGCCGTACGTGTCGGATCCTATGAATGCCGATCTGCGCTTTGATCGCGCGTATCTCAGGCGCGTGCTGTGGCCTACGCTCACAGCACGTTGGCCGCAGGCGGCGCGCACTTTGGCTCGTTCAGCGACGCACCTGGCCTCTGCGCAACGCCTGCTAGATGAGTCCTCAGTAGCGCAGTTGGCGGGGTTGCAGTGCGACGGCGTTCTGCAGGTGGCCGCGCTGCAGCGTTTGTCAGCCGAGCGACGCGCTGAGGTGCTCCGATACTGGTTGCGCGCCAAGGGACTGCCGCTGCCGCCGACGGCCAGTCTGTTGGCGATTGAGCAGGGCGTGCTAGGGGCTAGGTCAGATGGCACGCCTAGGGTGGTATGGCCGGGTGTCGAGGTTCGGCGCTTCGCCGGTGGCTTATATGCCAGTGCCCCGCTGGCCGACTTGCCATGGACGACGGCGGTTCCGTTGGTGCCTGGTCGCTTGGATTTGGGGTCTTTGGGCGCCTTAGAGATTGGGGTGCATGCCGGGGTTGCGCTGGACGCTGGGCGCTTTTGGCTGCGGCGACGGGCTGGGGGTGAGCGTCTGTGTCGCGCCCCCAACGGGGCTACTCGGCCAGTCAAAGATTGGTTGCGCGAGGCGGGAATTCCACCGTGGGCGCGGACGCGGGCGGTGCTCTGTTATGACCGGGATACCTTGCTGGGTGTGATTGCCCCGCGTGTGGCGTGGTGGGCGGTCAGTGCCCAGCCCATTATTGAGGAGACGGGCCTTTGTATTGCTTGGCTTGACCCGCCAGCGGTGCTTTTTGGCGTTTCCTTCATTGAGCCGGCGCAGGCTTTCCGCTAGACTGATCTCCCGTCGCACAAGGGCCTGACAAGGCCCTTTTTCGTTGGCCAACGTCTTGACGGGAGAGTTTATGACACGCTTCGTGTTTGTCACCGGTGGTGTCGTATCCTCGCTCGGCAAAGGGATCGCCTCCGCGTCCTTAGGCGCCATTTTAGAGTCGCGTGGACTCAAAGTGTGTTTGCTGAAGCTAGACCCCTACATCAATGTCGACCCGGGCACCATGAGCCCCTTTCAGCACGGCGAAGTCTTTGTGACCGCAGATGGCGCAGAGACCGATCTAGACCTCGGCCACTACGAACGCTACGTGCGCTACACCGCTACGCGTAACTCAAATTTTACCACCGGACGGATCTACGAGAGCGTGATCGCGAAAGAGCGTCGTGGTGACTATTTAGGCGCCACGGTTCAAGTGATTCCGCATATCACCGATGAGATTAAGCGTTGCATCAAGCTGGGAGCGGGTGACGCGGATGTCTGTATGGTGGAAATCGGCGGTACGGTCGGTGACATTGAATCGTTGCCCTTCTTAGAAGCGATTCGTCAGATGGGCGTGGAGCTAGGGCGGCAGCGGTGCGTGTATATGCACCTGACCTTGGTGCCGACGGTGGCTGGTGGAGAGATTAAAACGAAGCCGACGCAGCATTCGGTTAAAGAACTGCGCGGTATCGGTATTCAGCCAGACATCTTGCTGTGTCGCAGTCACTCTGCCTTGCCGGATGAGCAGCGCAGCAAAATTGCTCTGTTTACCAATGTGGAAGAGCGCGCCGTCATCTCGGCGGTGGATTCAGACGATATTTACAAAATCCCCCTGTTGCTCCATGCCGAGGGCTTAGATGACATCGTGGTGGAGCGTCTGGGGTTGCAGGCAAAGCCGCCGCAGTTGGCTGACTGGAGTGCGGTGGTGGCGGCTAAGAAAGCGGCTGAGGCCACCGTGCATGTTGCGATGGTCGGCAAGTACGTGCAGATCCGAGATTCGTATATCTCGTTGAATGAAGCGCTCACGCACGCTGGTCTTAAAACCCGCACGCAGGTGCAGGTGCACTACATCGACTCCAGTGAGATTGAAAAAAATGGCACCGCTCAGTTGGCGGGGATAGATGCGATCCTGGTTCCCGGTGGTTTTGGTGAGCGGGGCGTGGAAGGTAAGATTCAAGCCATCCGCTTTGCCCGCGAGAACGCGATTCCGTATTTAGGAATTTGCTTAGGCATGCAGCTGGCGACCATCGAGTATGCGCGTCATGTGCTCGGTTTGAAGGAGGCCAACTCCACTGAATTCAATCGCAATACGCCAGATCCTGTGATTGCCTTAATTACCGAGTGGCAGGACCGTTCAGGCGTCACCGTGACGCGCGACGAGCGTTCCTCAATGGGTGGCACGATGCGCCTAGGCGCGCAAAAAGCAGAAGTGCAGGCGGGCACCTTGGCGCACACCATCTATGGACGTCAGGAGATCCATGAGCGTCATCGCCATCGCTATGAATTTAACAACAACTATCTGCCAAGCATTCAAGCGGCGGGGCTTAAGATCTCGGCTTTCTCTGAAGATGGGTTGGTTGAAATCGTTGAGTTGCCTGGGCACCCCTGGTTTGTTGCGGTGCAATTTCATCCCGAGTTTCTGTCAACGCCAAGAGATGGTCACCCCTTGTTCACGAGTTTCATTCAAGCCGCGCGTGTGCAGGCTGCCAAGCCTAAAGCGACGCAGGCTGCGGGTGGTGTTGCGTGAAGTTGCTTGGGTTCGACATTGGTCCGCGCCAGCCTTTGTTTCTGATCGCGGGTCCGTGCGTAGTGGAAAGCCTGCAGTTACAGATTGATGTGGCGGGTCGCTTGCAGGAGATCACGCGCGCACTCAATGTGCCCTTCATCTTCAAATCCTCATACGACAAGGCGAATCGTTCATCCGGCACCAGTTATCGTGGTCCTGGCATCGAGGCAGGGCTACGTATACTGTCTGAGGTGAAAAGCCAGTTGGGCGTGTCGCTGTTAACCGACGTTCACGAGGACTCGCCCCTTGCGGAGGTAGCCTCCGTCGTGGATGTGTTGCAGACGCCGGCTTTTTTGTGTCGCCAGACCAATTTTATTTTGAATGTCTGCTCGCAGGGTAAGCCTGTGAATATTAAGAAAGGGCAGTTCCTGTCCCCGTGGGAAATGCAGAATGTGGTGGATAAAGCGCGCTCCACCGGCAATCAAAGTCTCATGGTGTGTGAGCGTGGATTTAGTTTTGGTTATCAGAATTTGATTTCTGATATGCGTTCGCTTGCCATCATGCGAGGCACCGGTTGTCCGGTGGTGTTTGATGCGACCCACTCGGTGCAATTACCTGGCGGGCAGGGCACCGCCTCCGGTGGTCAGCGTGAGTTTATTCCGGTGTTGGCGCGAGCGGCGGTCGCCGCTGGCATATCTGGACTGTTCATGGAGACTCATCCTGTGCCAGAGCAGGCGCTCTCCGATGGCCCCAATGCGTGGCCGCTGGATAGGATGCAGTCACTGTTGTCGACGTTACTGGAGCTCGATCGGGCCACCAAGCGCGCGCCTTACGAAGAAGATCATTTGAATGCCCGTGCCGTGGAGAGCTAGCTGATGGCAACCATTAAACAAGTTGTTGGTCGTGAGATTATTGATTCGCGGGGTAACCCAACGGTAGAGGCTGACGTGTGGTTAGCCAGCGGCGTGATGGGCAGAGCGGCAGTGCCATCAGGTGCATCGACCGGATCGCGCGAGGCGGTTGAGTTGCGCGATGGCGATGCCAAGCGTTATGCCGGCAAAGGCGTGCGCCAAGCGGTCGCCAATGTGAATGGTGTAATCAACGAGTGTTTGCGCGGTGTCGATTCTACGGTTCAGTCAGACGTCGATGCGCGCATGATTGCCCTTGACGGCACCAATGCAAAGTCTCGTTTGGGTGCCAACGCGCTTTTGGCGGTGTCGCTGGCGACGGCACACGCGGCGGCTAAACAGGCGGGCTTGCCCTTGTATCGGTATTTAACGCCGAATGCCGAGCGTTTCACGCTGCCGGTGCCGATGATGAACATCATCAATGGCGGTGCGCACGCCAATAATAGTCTCGATATTCAGGAGTTCATGATCGTGCCAGCGGGCGTTCCGTCGCTCGCGGAAGCGGTGCGCTGTGGTGCTGAGATTTTTCACGCGCTGAAGAAGATTTTGAATGCCAAGGGCTTGTCGACTGCGGTCGGAGATGAGGGTGGTTTCGCGCCGGACCTTCCCTCTAATGCGGCTGCCTTAGAGACGATTTTAGATGCCATACGCCAAGCCGGTTACACACCCGGCCGCGATGTTTGGTTAGGGCTTGATGCGGCGAGTTCGGAGTTTTACAAAGACGGCCTGTATCGTCTGAGCAGTGAGGGGCTTGAGTTTGACTCAGCTGGCTTTGCTGGCTATTTGAGTAAGCTCGCCACGGATTACCCGATCATCACGATTGAAGATGGCATGGCGGAAGGGGATTGGGATGGTTGGATTCATCTCACCAAGCAGTTAGGTGCGAGCCGACAAATTGTCGGTGATGATGTGTTTGTCACCAACACAGCCATCCTGGCGGAAGGCATCCGGCGCAAAGTGGCCAATGCGATTTTGATTAAGCCCAATCAAATTGGCACCCTGACGGAAACACTGGCGGCCATTAAAATGGCGAGTGACGCGAGCTACGCGTCTGTCGTTTCACACCGTTCGGGTGAGACGGAGGATGCGACCATTGCCGATTTGGCCGTTGCCACCCAGGCCACGCAGATTAAA
>CAIYVA010000047.1 GCA_903929455.1 uncultured Pseudomonadota bacterium
CAACAGTTTGAACTGCACCCCACGCAAATCGTTGAGTGGAAGAAGCAATTACTGAGCAGCGCAGCTGGCGTGTTTGGTGCCTCATCCAAGGGACAGGAGCCGGTCGATCTGGTGCCGCTGCACACAAAGATAGGGCAGCAGGCGCTGGAGATCGATTTTTTAGAACGCGCGCTCACCAAGGCGGGGTTGCTGAGCGCAGGCAAATGATTGACCGTAGCCACCCACTGAGCGTGAAGCGTCAGGCCGAGTTGCTCAATATCAGTCGAGGGGCGGTGTATTACCTGCCCAAGCCGACCAGCCAAAGGGATCTGGTGTTGATGAATGCGATGGACAGGTTGCACTTGGACTTCCCGTTCATGGGCTCGCGTCAGTTGCGTAGCGCATTGCGCAGGCAGGGCCATGATGCGGGCAGGCTGCGCATCCGCACGCTGATGCGCAAGATGGGTATATCGGCGTTGGCGCCGCAGCCGGGCACCAGTCAGAGAAACGCGCAGCACAAGGTGTTTCCTTACCTGCTGCGTAAGCTGGCAATCAAGCGCAGCAACCAAGTCTGGGCGTTGGATACGACCTATATTCGCATGGCGCGTGGCTTTGTGTACCTGACGGCGGTGGTGGACGTGAACAGTCGGCAGATTCTGGCGCACCGAGTGGCGATAACGCTGGAGGCCGTGCACGCGGTAGAGGCGCTGCAAGAGGCGTATGCCCGGTTCGGCAGACCGGACATCGTCAACACCGACCAAGGCAGCCAGTTCACTGCACAGGAGTTCGTCGACGCAGTGATTGGCCATGGCGTGCAACTGTCCATGGACGGACGCGGCGCCTGGCGTGACAACGTCTTCGTCGAACGGGTCTGGCGCTCGATCAAGTACGAACGTGTCTATCTTCGAGCCTACGACAGCGTGAGCGACGCGCGCACGGACATCGCGCAATACATCAGCTGGTACAACAGTGAACGTGGTCATTCAAGTCTTGGTGACAAAACGCCAGAGCAGGTTTGGCTATCGAACTTGCAGCCTTTACGAGAGGCTGCATAAAATGAAATCTCCGGTGCGCCCCGAGTTGACCACCGCGTCGGTCGTTCGTCGCCAAGCGACGCCCGCCGCCGTGGACAACTCTGCATCCCTTCAAACCCACCCCATGGCACTTATCTATCGGGGTTAACTTGTTCAAATCAACCGAGCCACTTCTCTTCAATACAACGACAGTCACAGTTGAGAATTAAAGAAAGTAAAAATAAAAATCAAGTAATTGAATACATGCTGAAATTTACGAATGATAATAAATTCGCTAATTTATTTGTAGAACAATGTGAGCAACTCTTAAATTGATTTAGTAAATTTTCAATCTGACTGGCTACACCGGCATTCCTTAAAAATAATAACAGCCTTTGATCAAGAAGCCTTGTGCATGGCCGTCACGCGTTCCACTTCATTTTTTGAACCCAGGAAAACGCTGACGCGTTCGTGCAATTGTGTAGGCTGAATATCCAGAATACGTTCACGACCGTTCGTAGCCATGCCGCCAGCCTGTTCCACCAGCCAGCTCATGGGGTTGGCCTCGTACATCAGGCGCAGCTTGCCGGGTTTTTGCGGTTCGCGCTTGTCCCATGGGTACATGAACACGCCGCCCCGGGTCAGTATGCGGTGCACATCCGCCACCATGCTGGCAACCCAGCGCATATTGAAATCCTTGCCGCGCGGGCCGTCTTTTCCAGCCAAGCACTCAGCAATGTAGTCGGACACCGGCTTGTCCCAGTGGCGCATATTGCTCATGTTGATGGCGAATTCGCGGGTGTCTTCTGGGATGCTGAGGTTTTCCTGCGACAGC
>CAIYVA010000048.1 GCA_903929455.1 uncultured Pseudomonadota bacterium
CGGCGCACAATGGTAGTGAAGCCGATCCAGTCGGCACGCGCACGAGAGGTCTTTAAGGCCGCATGAGACTGACTCATTGGCCACCCCCCACCGCAGTCACGTCGGTGTCTTTGGCCTGGTTCGTGCTCACCAAGCGCATAAACAGCTCTTCTAAGCGATTGACCTTGTTGCGCATGGAAATCACGTCCACCCCTTGAGCCGCCAATCGAACAAAGATGTCGTTGAGGCTACGGTTCTTAGAGACTTCCACTTCAAGCGTACGCGGATCAGACAGCGACACGATGTAGCCCGGCAGATGAGGCACCGCCAGACAAGGCTCGCGAAGATTAAGCAGGAAGGTTTCTGTTTGTAGCTTTCTCAGCACATTACTCATCAAGTCATGCTCAATAATCTTACCCTTATCGATGATCGCCAAATGTCGGCATAAATTTTCGGCTTCTTCGAGGTAATGCGTGGTCAAAATGATGGTGACGCCACGCTCATTGGTCTCTCTTAAAAAATCCCACATGGTGCGGCGGATTTCGATGTCAACGCCTGCCGTTGGTTCGTCCAAAATCAAGAGGCGCGGCTCGTGCACGAGGGCGCGCGCAATCATCAGCCGCCGCTTCATCCCGCCGGATAGCGTGCGCGCGATCGCTTTGCGTTTCTCCCACAACTGCAGTTGCTTGAGGTAACGCTCCGTACGTTCACGGGCAAGCGGGCGTGGAATGCCATAGAAGCCCGCCTGATTAAGTAGAATGTTTTCAACAGATTCGAACTGGTTGAAGTTGATCTCTTGCGGCACGACCCCAATGCAAGACTTTGCGATGGCCGTTTCCCGATCGATGTCATGACCAAAGACCGACACTGTCCCGCTGGATTTGCGCACCAACGACGTCGATATTCCGATGGTGGTGGTTTTGCCCGCGCCGTTTGGTCCTAGCAGGGCGAAGAAGTCCCCCTGCTCAACATCTAAATCAATCCCTTTTAAGGCTTGAACACCGTTGGCATAGGTTTTGACTAACTGACGGATCGAAAGGGCGTGCATGGCCATCGTAGTGCCTCAGAAGCAAAGGAAGCGCTGGGTCGGGCGCAAGAGTAAGACGATCATTGCCCAGCGGCAAGCGTGATTACCCTAACACTACTTCACACGCGAAGTTCTTTTTGCTTTTTAAACGGGCGTAGCCCGTCAGCAGCCAGCAATTGCAGACCGAGCAGGTGAGTGTCGGGTACGGACGATGCATGGGCGCGCAGAGAAGGCGCCAACAGACCATGCCAAAAGGTGTGGTGGTAGCCCCAGCGCGCCATCAACCGCGGTGCGGCGCGATCGGCACTGCTGTCGACAGCCGATAGCGGAAGTCCCCGCCACGCCCGATGCGTAGCCGGGGTCATGCCAAGCGCGAGTGCTGCGGTCATCAGATCACGGCGCGTCAAGTGCCATGCGAAAAAAGCCACCATGCGCGCGAAGCCACGCTCTGACTCTGACAGCAGCGGCGTTAAGGAGGCAGGCGCCGTTTGGCGCCAAGGACTGATGTCATCAAATGCCATATCGAACAGGGTGTATGGACACGTAGCGACCGCACGGATCGCCACCCCATCGAGTAGACCTAATTGGGTCGCCAGCGAAGCGCGCAAGCCAAAGGGAGGGTCCTCGGGGGACTGTTGATATCGGTGGACCACTAAGGCCAGAAAGGCCTCGTTCATTTCATAAATCGACTGCAGTGTGCCGTCGTCCAAAAGAGCCGCAGGCACCACGTGATGAGAAGCCAAGCTCGCTGGGGCCATCAGATGGTTGGTTTTCTCCACGGGTCTGCTCCAAAAATCGGCGGGAGGGATTGGCTTTCGGCGAGTGTCAGAGTACAGTTTTGGTGGATTTTTACCAAAAATAGTTTCTCGTGAAATATAAATAACTAGGAATTACAGCAATATGAAAGAAATAGAAGATCGATATACCAAGGATCGTGAGCGCATAGACCTTGCGCTACGAATGATCCACCACGAGGCACGGACAACGACCATCCGCCATTGGACGGGCCTGACCGATGACCGGATTAGAAAGCTGTATCACACCTACGTCGTGGCGGTCACACCGGGCGTGCGTCGTCACCGCGGAAAGTCCCCGACGCAAACTGCATTCTTCCTAAAAAATGCCGCCCATCGTCGCCAAACCGCCACGCTAGCGGGCCTGTTCGCCTTGTTAGGTCTTTTGCAGACCACCGAATCCGCACCCGTCGGCAGCGTCGCGGCACTGGAGCGCGGCATCTTGCTTTGCCGCACCTATGAAACGTATCTCGCCTTACAAAACCCGATTCACTTGTCTTTTGAACACGCCTTGCGGCTGCTGTCTTTATTACAGCGTCGATCGGAACTAAAGCCAGACACCTGCCGCGGATGCCAAAGCCTGCGGGTCATTGATGTCTTAAGCGCTCGGGTGGCTCATTGTGAGTGGTGCGGTGAGCACGCGCGAGATCAGTTACTAAAAGCCAGTTAGACTAGGCGCATGCGCTTGTCGCGCGCGCCAAGGCTCATGTCACGCCCTCCTCATATTTTTGCCGGCCCCTATATCCAGCGATCCAGCGAACGCCGCAAGGACGTCGCCTGGGTTGCCGAAGCGCTTGAGCGCCCGAGCTCGCGATTTGTGGTGCTGTGGCAAGACCACAATCTGATTCATACAACGCACGAGCCGCAAGCGGCACTGGTGGATCGCACCTGCCTACCCGACGAAGCGCTCTCCGAGAGTATCTTTTTGGGGCAACGAGACGACATCGCATTTTTTGCGATCGATCTTGCCGACCGCTCACTCTGCTCGCTGCCACCAGATAGCGACTTTAAAGAATTGCGGGTGTGGGGCGGTCTACTGGCCAACCCGGAGGCGGGACTACTCGCCTACGCACGCGCCTTGATCTATTGGCGCACGCGCCATCGTCATTGCGGTCAATGCGGTGCTCCCACGGTTGCAGCTGACGCCGGTCACGTCATGCGCTGCACGCGCGCAGGATGTGTCACACAAGCATTCCCCCGCATTGATCCGGCGATCATCGTTCTCGTGACGCATCAAGAGCGGGCTCTACTGGGACGACAAGCCAGTTGGCCAAGCGGACGATACTCAACGATCGCAGGTTTTGTAGAGCCGGGCGAAAGTTTGGAAGATGCGGTGAGACGAGAAGTCAAAGAAGAGACAGGTGTCGACACCACACAAGTACGCTATCACTCTTCACAGCCTTGGCCATTCCCCTCCTCACTGATGATTGGCTTTGAAGCACAGGCCACGAGCGATGTGGTTGCTTGTCCCGATGGCGAACTAGAAGATGCCCGTTGGTTTAGCTACGCGGACATTCAAGCAGGAACGCCTCTACTACCGCCGCCCGCCTCCATCTCTTTCCAATTAATTGCTGACTGGTATGTGCGTGGCACAGGTCGTACGCTTATCGATGAACCCATCGTCGTAAACCAACAAAAACGCCCCGCCTAATGCTAGTGGATGGGAGTACCGCGTTTTTGCTGAGTGCGGCCTTCGCGGCCGGCTGCATTGACTCGATCGTTGGCGGCGGTGGATTAATTCAGTTGCCAGCACTGCTGGCGGGCCTACCGAACGCTTTGCCCTCCTTTCTATTAGGGACCAACAAATTTGCAAGCTTGATGGGAACTGGTAGCGCGGCCCTACGCTACGCTCGCACGGTCACTCTGTCATGGACAATACTGGCACCCGCTGCTGGTATCGCCTTCCTAGCCTCGCTGTGTGGATCGATCGCCGTCGCGCATGTATCACCCGCTCTATTCAGACCGATGGTACCGATCGCCTTACTGCTGGTATTAATCTATACCTTGACTCGAAAAGATTTAGGACAGGCACACACCCCTAGGCGCTTAACAGTCGCAGTGGCTGGCATCGGTCTGATCCTGATCAGCATAGTCGGTTTTTACGATGGCTTCTTTGGGCCCGGCGCCGGTAGCTTTTTGATGCTGCTATTCATTCGCTTTTATGGTTTTGACTTTTTAAACGCCGCGGCGTCTGCACGTTTGGTGAATTGCGCTACTAATGCAGCCTCCCTCTTGTGGTTTGGCAGTCATGGGCAAGTGTTTTGGTTGTTAGGCGCTTTGATGGCGGCCGCCAACGTAGCAGGCGCACAAGTCGGTACGCGACTGGCTATTCGGCAAGGCTCGGCCTTTGTCCGTGTTTTATTTATCGCAGTCGTGTCGGTACTGATCATCAAAACCGGTCGCGATGCGCTGCTCTTGTTGCAGCGCGGGTAAACAACGATGTGTCTATTGGCATTCGCTTGGAAGACGCACGCGACATGGCCCCTCGTTTTAGTCGCCAATCGAGATGAACTACACGCGAGGCCAAGCGCTGCATTGGCCTGGTGGCCGCACGCATCTATTTTGGGTGGACGCGATTTACAAAGCGGCGGTACTTGGCTCGCAATGGATCGTCAAGGACGATTCGGTGTGATCACTAACTTACGCGGCGCACCCAATCCTGCACAAGCGCCCAGTCGCGGCGAGCTGATTCCACGCTTCTTACAGTCAGATCTGCGTCCTAGCGACTTCTTGAAGGCACTTGCACCCGACGTGCGTCGTTATGCCGGTTTCAATTTGATACTCGGCGATCATGATGAGTTACTGGTGTTATCAAGCGCCGAGCCGGATCAGCCACGCCGCTTATCGAGCGGAGTATATGCGATCAGCAACAACGCACTCGACTCAGACTGGCCCAAAGTGCGCCGAGCGCGCACCGCACTCATGGCGGCTCTGGCCAAACCCAGTGTCTCCACACGCGACCTGTTAGAGACACTCGCCGATCGCACAGAAGCGGCCGCGCACGATCTCCCCGAGACCGGCCTGACGGCTGCCCGCGAACGCCAATTATCCAGCGCCTTTATCGTTGACGACACCTATGGCACTCGATGCACCACCGCGATCCGCCACACAGGCCAGGTCATTGAGTTAGTCGAGCAATCTTTTTCGCCAGACGGGCAGAAAGCCGACCTACGGTCTGAACAGATCCACCTCTAAACGGGCCCCGCCCGAGAAGGACAGTCGCTTTGGCCGGCGGGCGGTGCCGACCTATTGACAGGTCCGCATAAATATGCAAAATATGCGCACTTTATGCAAACCGCCCCCCCACTGCCATCTCACTCCGACCCAAGGCCTACCGAGGATCGACGGGACGCCCTCAAGCGAATCATCGGTGAGGGCCGCATCGGGCGGCAGTCTGAACTCGTCCGTCTGCTCAAATCAGCAGGGCACGAGGTCACCCAGTCGAGCGTCAGTCGCGACTTGCGCGATCTAGGGGTAGCCAAGATCGGCGACCGCTACGTATTAGAGACCAGCGGAAATTCCCCCGCCGCAGGCTTATCGGCGGTCGCCGCGTTTGTACAAAGCATCGTCGCCGCGGGCCCGCATCTGATCGTGATTCGCACAACCACCGGCTCAGCCTCTAGCGTCGCAGCGGCCATCGATCAGCGCCAATGGTCAGAAATCGTAGGCACGATCTCAGGAGACGACACCATATTTGTCGCCACCACCGACCTGCACGCGCAACGCGCGTTACTCGCCCGACTTAAATCCTTTCAACCCCGCTAAAGAATCCCTATGACCCAATCAACGACGGGCGCTAAGCCCATTTTGCTTGCATTTTCTGGTGGCCTCGACACGTCTTTTTGCGTGCCCTGGTTAATTGAGACCTATCAACGCCCAGTGATCACCGTCACGGTCGATACCGGTGGCATTGATGCTGAAGCCGCGAAAACACTGGCCGAGCGCGCAAAACAACTCGGTGCGATTAGCCATCATCTGGTGCCAGCGAAACCTGAGTACTTTGATCGCGTTCTGAAGTTCTTATTAATGGGCAACGCACGACGCGGACAGCTGTATCCTTTTTGCGTGGGCGCTGAACGCGTCTTGCAAGCGCAAATGATTGCGAGCATGGCGACTTCGCTTGGATCTACCACGGTGGCACACGGCTGCACCGCGGCCGGCAATGATCAAGTGCGTTTTGAGGTGGCCCTACGCACCCTAGCGCCCGGCTTAGAGATCTTGGCGCCCGTCCGTGATCATGCGTTTAAACGTACGGAGCAATTGGCATTCCTGCAGAGCAGGCATTTGCCGGTACCGCCGCATGGCGCCGCCTACTCCGTGAATCGCGGCTTATGGGGTGTCACGATTGGTGGCACAGAGACGTTAACGTCCACCGGCAGCATTCCGGATGATGCATGGGTTCTCAGTCGCGATGCGTTTAGCGCACCACGTGCGCCTGCTCGCCACACCCTATCGTTTCAAAGCGGCGTACCTTGCGCACTTGACGGTGTGACCATGGACCCGGTGGCGGTGATTGAAAAATTAGAAGCACTGGCTGCACCCTTCGCAATCGGTCGCGGCATTCATTTAGGCGATACCGTCATCGGCACCAAGGGACGGGTGGCGTTTGAAGCACCAGCGGCTGATGTTCTGCTCACAGCACATCGGGAATTAGAAAAATTAGTGCTCACCGGTCGTCAGGCGCGAATCAAAGAATTGGTGGCCATGCCTTACGGCGATCTGGTGCATGAAGGCCATCATTTGGATCCCGTATGCCGCGACATTGAGGCGCTACTCATCTCGTCCCAAGAGCGTGTCACAGGTGATGTTCATGTGCTCTTTAGGCCCGGCAGCGTATTCGTCGAGGGTGTTTCCTCGCCTTGGTCTCTGATGACCGCCTCCAAAGGCGTCTATGGGGAGGCGGCTGGTGAATGGACACCCGCCGATGCGCTGGGGTACTCCAAGATGTTGGCGCTCCCAGGCACTTTCTATACGCGCGCCGGACAACAAGCAAAGGTTAAGTCATGAAATCTGTCGTTGTAGATAAAATCGCATCCATCACCCAAGCACGCTCACTGGGTCATGAGCTGCGTATTTCCGAGGACATCCCTTGCGAAGAGGGAGTGATCGTCGTGGTTGAAGTATTAACGGAAAAAAATACCTACAACATGCTGGAACTGACCAGCGGTCGTATGGCTAAAGTATCTAAAGGAGACATTGTGGCGGGCGCTCTTGGGCACCGCAAAGCACTCTTCGGCTACTCCGGTCATGTGCCGAAGCAAATCAAGCCGGGTGATGTCATTCAGATGCTCAACATCGGTGGCGTATTGGGTGTGTGCGACTCCGCGAATGCAGATCGTGGCCGCCCTTTTGACTGTCGAGTGCTGGGCGTGGTTCTGCAGTTTCCTTTTTTGGGTGAGCGCATCGGTGTACCCGCACGCATCGGGCAACGACCGCTCGATCTGGCCGCCTCACTCAACACACAGGGTGTCCCCGTGATTGCCCTAGCAGGCACTTGCATGGAGGCAGGTAAGACAGCAGCGGCCTGCGCCATCATCTCGCGCATGCGCCATCGTGGCCTTTCCGTACACGCGTTCAAGGCGACCGGCGTCTCCTTGCGTCGTGACATTTTAGCCATGGAAGATGCTGGCGCCCGTCGCTCGATGATCTTTACTGACTTTGGGGTGGGCACCACCACGGCAGCCGTAGGCCCCGCACTGACGCGCGCCATGCTGACTGAAATGGCGATTGGTCAGCCTGATGTCATCGTCTTTGAATTGGGAGACGGCCTATTAGGCACCTATGGTGTCGAGGCGATCTTGTCGGCTGCCGACATCCGCCAGTCACTCACTGCCGTTGTACTGTCCGCCAACGATCCAGTGGCCGCCTGGGGCGGCGTCAAACTGTTGCGAGATAAATTTCTCATCGAACCCGCCGTGGTCACAGGGCCCGCCACCGATAACCAAGTGGGCGTAGACATCATCACCGCACAGATGGGCGTCAGCGCCTTCAATGCGCGAAGCCATGGAACAGAACTGGGCGATCATCTATTAGAAGTGGCGGGCCTCGCGACTAAGTTTCCAGTGAAGTCGGCGGCCTAATGAACGGCGTCAAAAAAATCCCTACGGTTATTTTAGGCGGTACGGGCTATGTCGCCGGCGAACTCATACGCCTACTACAGGCTCATCCTCATTTCGATCTGCGAGCGATCGTGTCTGACTCAAAACCAGGCGCCGCGGTAGCTGATGCCTTTCCCCATCTGTCGTCCGTGGTGGGTGAACAATGCTTTGTCTCTATCGAGATCGCGCAACAGTTGCTGTGTAATGCACCCGATAGCCTCGTATTGGCGGCGGCGCCACACGGCGTATCAGCAACACTCATCGATCAACTACTGACACATACCGCGCAGGCCGGGCGGCATCCCAAAGTGGTGGATATTTCTGCTGACTATCGCTTTAGAGAGGCCGACGCCTATCAATCGGTGTATCGACATGCGCATGGCGCACCGCAGCGCTTGAGCGATTTCATCTGCGCCCTGCCGGAGCATATCAGCACCCTACCCAGCCAGCACGTCGCTCATCCAGGCTGCTTTGCGACAGCCATGCTGCTATCGATCGTGCCTTTAATATCGCTCAAGCTGATTGAACCTCGTGTATTTGTCAGCGGTATCACGGGGAGCACAGGATCCGGCCGAACCCCAACTGAAGGGACGCATCATCCTAGACGGCACAGCGATCTCTATTCTTATGGCGCACTCCAGCATCGGCATGCGCCGGAAGTGGTGTCGATTGTTAAGACCGTAACGGGCGACACCATTGAATGTCACTTCGTGCCTCACTCAGGCCCTTTCGCACGTGGCATTCATGCCACGACACAGGCGACTTTGAAAAAGCCGCTCAAATCCGACGAGGTCATGGCGGCGCTGCACGACTTTTACAAGGGCCAGCCTTTTGTTCGGGTATCAAACCAAGCACCTCACCTTAAAGATGTGGTCAGCAGCAACTACGCTCACTTATCCGCCACGACAGACGGCCAAACCGTTGCTGTGGTATCGGCGATCGACAACTTAACCAAGGGCGCGGCCGGCGGCGCCGTGCAATGGGCCAATCGACTTTTTGGCTTCGATCAAATCACCGGCCTTAGCGCACCCGCGCCCGGTTGGACTTAATTTCAAGGTATCGGTACATCATGGCCACGGCAGTTCCTAACCACGGCAGTCACCTAGCTCACGTGTTCGCGCAGTACCCCTTAGAGGTTGTGCGAGCGCATGGCTGTTGGCTTGAGGGGCGCGATGGACAGCGCGTGGTGGATTTCTATGGCGGCCATGCGGTGGCCGCACTTGGCTATGGGCATAGCCGTTGGATCGAAGCCTTAGAAGGACAAGCGCGCTCGGTGCAATTTCAAACGAACGCCATCCCGATGGCCGTACGTGAACGTGCGGCCGAACGCTTAGTCGCCTTTGCAGGCTTAGGGCTCGATCAAGTGTTTTTTGTGAACTCAGGTGCTGAAGCCAATGAGAACGCACTACGTACCGCATTCCGATTAACAGGTCGCCGACAAGCCATTGCGCTTGAGCAAGGGTGGCACGGACGAACAGCCGCCGCTGGTGCTGTGACCTTTGGGGCGCGCGACAAATGGTATGGCTTCCCGCAGACGCCCTTTGATGTGCAGTGGATCTCGCGCACGGATCCTGCCGGCGCACTTGCGATCAATCACGACACGGCCTGCGTGATCGTTGAACCGATCCAAGGCCTTGCCGGCGCTTTTGAAGTACCCACCGATGTACTCCGCGCGCTGCGCGCGCGTTGCACTGAAGTGGGCGCGCTTTTGATCTTTGATGAAGTGCAGTGTGGTGTCGGTCGCACAGGTTACCCATTTGGCGCTAATCGTGTATCGGTCACACCTGACATGCTGACCACGGCCAAAGCCCTGGGCGCAGGCTTTCCGGTATCGGCTTTGCTGATGTCACCCCACGTTGCAGGCGCTCTTAAGATTGAAGACATGGGCACCACCTTCGGTGGCGGACCGCTGGCCTGCGCCATCGTCGAGACCGTCATCGACATTATCGAATCCGAAGGGCTACTCGAGAATGTAAAAAAGATGTCAGCCCTGATTCAGTCAAGCTGTGTCGGCGGCGTCGTGAGTGGCGTGCAAGGCGCAGGCTTACTCCTGGGTCTTAAAACCACGCGCCCCGCCAAAGCGATCCAAGCAGAATTACTGGCTCGTGGCATTTTTGTCGGCACAGCGGCTGATCCGCATATCATCAGACTGCTGCCGCCTTTTACGATTGGCCAAGATCATGTGGCACTGCTGGCGCAGGCACTGCAGGAGCTTACCCCATGAGTCTTTCCCGATTTTTAGACCTTGCAGATCTCGCGCCTGAGGAAATTCGTGATCTCTTAGCGTTGGCTGAACGATTGCAGCAACATCCCGAGCCGCAGGCACTCGCAGGGAAAATTCTTGGCCTGATCTTTCTCAATCCTTCGCTTAGAACACTCGCCTCTATGCAGGCTGGCATGGCGCGCCTCGGTGGAAGTTCCTTCGTGATCACGCCGGGGCAAGGCACGTGGGCGCTGGAGACCCGTAGCGGCGTCGCGATGGATGGCGACGCTGCGGAGCATATTCGCGAGGGCCTACCGGTCCTCGCCTCTTACTGTGACGCACTGGGCATTCGTGCCTTTGCCGCGGGACGCGACCTTGCGATGGATGTAGCAGATACGTCATTCAAAGCCATGGCAGAGCTCATTCAAAAGCCGCTTATTAATCTTGAGTCAGCCATTAATCATCCCTGCCAATCGCTTGCCGACTGGAAGACCCTGGATGACTTGCGCATCGCTCCAAGAACCAAGTTCGTGTTGTCGTGGGTACCCCACCCGCGCGCACTGCCGCTCGCGGTGCCGGCTGCGACAGCCCACATGGCGGCCCTGCGCGGCCACGACGTCGTCGTGCTACGCCCCGATGGCTTCGCATTGCCCTCTCCTGTGATGGATCGCGTGCATGCCGCTGCCAAACTCAGTGGTGGCTCAGTAACAGAAACTGATGATCGGGTAGCCGCACTCAAGGGTGCGCACATCGTGTACGCCAAGGAATGGGGCTCGACACGACATTATGGTGACGCGGATGGTGACGGAGCCTTACGCCGCCATCTGAGTGACTGGCAATTGAACGAGCAGTCTTTTGCAAACGCCACGCCGAATTGCAAATTAATGCACTGCTTACCGGTGCGTCGCAATGTGGCAGTCGCAGAGGCGCTACTAGATAGTCCGCGCAGCGTAGTGCTGCACGAAGCACACAATCGATTGGTGGTGCAAATGGCCGTACTGTATCGCTTACTAAAATAACGACCATCCCATTTTTATTTTTTTATTTCACTTTAATTGTAGGAATTTTCATGAGCTACCGCCCCGAACAAGCCGCCGCCATTCGCGCCATGCGCAGCGCCGCACCGTACATCCGTATGTACAAGGGCAAGGTCTTCATTGTAAAGATCGGTGGCGCAATTTTCGCCAACCCCTCGGCGGTTCGCTCGCTGGTTGAGCAGGTGGCAATCTTGCATCAAGTGGGCATCCGCGTGGTCTTAGTGCATGGCGGCGGCCCTCAGCTTGATGAGATGCAGCGCTCCCTAGGCATGGAACCTTTGATGGTCGATGGCCGACGAGTGACCGATGCACAGACCCTCGATGTCACTGTGATGGTCTTAAACGGTCTGCTCAACACGCAACTGTTGAGTCTGTGTCGCGAGTTGGGACTCGACGCGGTCGGCATCTCTGGATTAGATGGCGGATTAGTACGCGCGCATAAAAGAGCGCCGGTCAAAAGCGCGAGTGGCACGCTCGTAGACTACGGACAGGTTGGTGATATCGAGGGCGTCGATCCTCATGTGATTCGGTCGCTATTAGATGCCGGTTATATGCCAGTCGTTAGTCCACTGTCAGCGGACGCAGAGGGTCATGTACTGAATATCAATGCGGATACCGTCGCCGCACATCTCGGCGCCGCACTCAATGCGGAGAAGCTGCTTTTGTGTACAGGCGCTGCCGGCATATTCGAGCAACTCGCAGATCCGTCCACCCTGGTGTCATACACCGACTTGGCAGGTCTTAAACGACTGGAGGCGCTCGGTTGTTTCGCTGATGGCATGCTGCCCAAAGCAGGCGCCATCGAGACGGCCATCAAAGGTGGCGTACGGCGAGTACATGTGATCTCCTTTAAGTCGACGGATGCCCTGCTTGCTGAGGTCTTTACCAATGAAGGCCTAGGCACCCTGATCGTGGCGGACATCAAGGCGCTGTCGCCAGCTGAGCAGAGCGGCGGAGCCAAATCGCCATGAGTCGCCTATGGGACAAGGGGAAGCCGCTTGATGAGGCCGTACTCGAATACACCGCCGGTGAGGACTATGCGCTCGATGCACGACTAGTCCCCTATGACATTAAGGCATCACTCGCGCATGCCCAAGGATTGCACGCCGCCAAGCTACTATCGGCAGCAGACCTCGCCATCCTGACAACAGCCCTGCAGGAATCTGCCGTGGCTTATGAGAGTGGCGCTTGGCAGGTCACGCTACAGCAGGAAGATGGGCAAACGGCACTAGAGGCTCAGCTAACGACCCGAGCGGGCGCTGTGGGTGGGCGCATTCACTTAGGTCGCTCACGCAATGACCAAGTACTGACCGCTCTGCGCCTTTACCTCAAGGACGTCAATCAGGCGCTCACCGCCGGCACCGAAGGCGTCGCCTTGGCGCTTGATCGTTTGGCGGCGAGATATCCAGCGGTGGCACTCCCCGGTTACACCCACATGCAACAGGCTATGCCGAGCTCTATATCATTATGGGCGGGCGGCTTTGCCTCTGAGTTTAGAGATGACGCCGCTCAGTTAGGCCACGCGATGGCGCGCGCCGACAAAAACCCGCTCGGTTCGGCCGCCGGTTACGGCACGCCGGGGCTACCGCTCAATCGCAACGATACCAAGGAACGATTGGGATTTGCTGTCAATCACGAGCCAGTCACTGCGGTACAACTGTCGCGTGGCAAAGCGGAAGCGCATCTTTTATTTGAAATCTGCTTACTGATGATTGATGCAGGTCGATTGGCCGCCGATCTGTTGTTGTTTTACACACAAGAGTTTGCATTTGTAACGCTGCCTGATCATTTCACGACCGGCTCATCGATCATGCCGCAGAAGCGCAATCCGGATGTGTTTGAACTGATCCGTGGCCGCAGCAGCACAGCACACGCCTGTTTGTCAGAGGTATTGGGAATCACTGCCAAACTACCGAGCGGTTATCAGCGCGATCTACAACTCATCAAGGTGCCACTTTTCCGAGGCATCGATCTCGCGATGCAGACGCTACAGATTTTGCCAATGGCGCTCGACGGATTACAGTTTAGGCCTGACCATCTGCATCTTGATCCGGCCATTCATGCAGCTGAGCGCGCCAATCGCTTAGTCGTCGAGGAAGGCATTCCTTTTCGAGACGCCTACCGACGAGTCGCGGCTGAACTCTCAGAAAAATAGAATTAAAAAAAGAAAATCAGCCGCCCAGAACGGCGGCGTGATGCCGCAGATGGTCTTCCATCAAGCTTTGAATGAAGTAATAGCCGTGGTCGTAGGCCGCGTGCATACGCAGCTCTACTTTCTGACCTGATAACCGACAGGCTTCGACAAAGCGCTCTGGCATGAGTTGCTTCACGAGAAATGGATCCGCCGCACCTTGATCGATCAAAATACGCGTCCGGCACTGCTGTTCCCGTACCAGCATACTGGCATCATAAGCGGCCCAGCGGCTTTGATCGGCACCGAGATACCCCGTGAATGCTTTGTGACCCCAAGGGCAATGGCTCGGCGCTGCAATAGGTGCGAACGCAGAAATGGATCGATATCGGTGAAGATTTCGCAAGCCGATGACCAGCGCGCCGTGACCACCCATCGAGTGACCGAAGATACCTTGCGCATCAGCGCGCGCTGGAAACGCGCCTTGAATGAGCGCAGGCAACTCCTCACTCACATACTGATACATTTTATAATGGGCAGACCAAGGCGCCTCTGTGGCATCTACATAAAAGCCAGCGCCACGGCCAAAGTCCCAATCAGCTGTGTCACCCGCAATACTGACTTCACGTGGACTGGTGTCCGGTGCTACCAGCATCAATCCTAGTTCCGCAGCGAGTCGCTGCGCGCCCGCTTTAATCGCGAAGGTTTCTTCTGTGCACGTTAAACCTGCCAAATAGTAAAGAACAGGCACCGGGCCTAACTGTGCTTGCGGCGGCTGGTAAACCGAAAAACGCATCGGCGTCTGACATGCGCTCGACGCATGCTTATAGTAACCCTGCACGCCACCAAAACAGCGGTGCTCTGATATCGTTTCGTAAGTGCTCATGTGCGCCTAAGGTGAAAGATCAATACACCACCACGCTTCGAATAGACTCACCAGAGTGCATCAAGTCAAACGCATCGTTGATGCGATCGAGTGGCATCTGGTGAGTGATCAGTGGATCGATCTGAATTTTTCCATCCATATACCAATCGACAATCTTAGGCACATCGGTGCGACCACGAGCGCCACCAAAGGCAGTGCCTTTCCATACGCGACCCGTCACTAACTGGAATGGGCGGGTAGAGATCTCTTGGCCGGCACCTGCCACACCAATGATGATGGACTCACCCCAACCGCGATGACAGCACTCCAGGGCCTGTCGCATTAAATTCACATTACCGACGCATTCAAAGCTGTAGTCAGCGCCGCCATCGGTCAGGGATACCAAATAGGGGACTAAGTCACCCTCTACCTCTTTGGGATTAACAAAATGGGTCATCCCAAACTTCTCCGCTAATTCCTTACGTCGCGGATTGAGGTCAACACCAATGATTTTATTGGCACCAGCCAGGCGCGCACCTTGAATGACATTGAGACCGATGCCACCTAAGCCAAACACCACCACATTGGCGCCTGGCTCCACCTTGGCGGTATTGATGACTGCACCGATACCGGTGGTCACACCGCAACCGATATAACAAACCTTATCAAAGGGCGCATCGCTACGAATCTTGGCTACTGCAATTTCCGGAAGGACGCTGTAGTTTGAAAATGTGGAACAGCCCATGTAGTGATGAACTTTGTCTTTGCCAATGGAGAATCGGCTGGTGCCATCCGGCATCACACCTTGACCTTGGGTCGCTCGAATCGCCGTACACAAGTTCGTCTTATGAGAGGTACAGCTTTTGCACTCGCGGCACTCGGGGGTGTACAGAGGAATCACGTGATCCCCCTTTTTGAGGGTGCGAACCCCTGGCCCCACATCAACCACCACACCCGCACCTTCGTGTCCCAAAATAACGGGGAACAAGCCTTCGGGATCAGCACCTGAGCGCGTGAACTCGTCGGTATGACAGACGCCGGAGGCGCGCATCTCAATCAGTACTTCACCCGCTTTTGGGCCGTCGAGATCAAGGGTCACAACCTCTAATGGCTTTCCAGCGGCGTAGGCAATGGCTGCACGCGTCTTCATCACTCACTCTCCTGACGGTTTAACGACAACGGGTCATTCAATCTGGGTGCAGTATCGCCGACTTCAGCGTCCGGCGCACGCGACAAAATGAGCGCCGCTGTCGCCGCCGCGAGACTTGCGCTATCTAGCAGGTATCCCATAAGTAATTGAGGAAAAACAAATTATTAGTCCCTCGGCTATCACCCTCGGCACGCTTCAGACCTCGGTCCAAAACGACGCAGGCGATGAGGTGCGCCGTACAGCGATATGAAGCCTTATGATCGCGGTTAAGCCCTAAGGATGTAATGCCATGAAGCTGCCCCTGCCAACCGCGTTGTTACTCACGATGCTCACCCTCCCCACGTGGGCAGACAGCGACAACCCTCTTGATTCGAGCGCAGAAGCGCGCGCCATCCTAGCCGCCGTGGTCAGCTTCGATACAGCGAGCGGACACGGGCAGGTCCCCAAAATGGCGGAGTATCTGGCCGCTCAATTTAGAGCAGCTGGCTTCGAGCGCACCGACATCACGCTCGTTCCGTTAGGCGACACGGCCTCACTGGTGGTCCGCTACCACGGCGATGGTCGCGGCGGAAAGCCGATCGCTTTCATGGCGCACATGGATGTCGTCCCGGCCAATCGCAGTGAGTGGCAACGCGATCCGTTCACTTTAGTAGAAGAGCAGGGTTATTTTTTTGGGCGCGGCACACTAGACATGAAAGAGGACGTGGCTCTTTTGAGTCAGACTTTTATCCGATTAAAGCGCAATCATTTTATGCCCAGCCGTGATCTCATCTTGGTATTCACCGGAGATGAGGAAACATCTGAAGAAACCGCCATCGACTTGGTGAATCACCACCGCGAGTTAGTCGATGCTGACTATGCACTGAATGGCGACATGGGCAGTGGCGTCCTAGACGCTAGCAGCGGCAAGCCGTTGCTGTTTTACATTCAAGGCGCTGAAAAAAGCGTCGCTTCCTTCACCTTAACTGCCCGAAATCCTGGTGGCCACAGCTCGCAACCACGACCCGACAATGCCATTTACGAACTAGCGAGCGCGCTCACTGCGATCAGTCACTACCAGTTCCCTACCCAAACCAATAGTTGGACAATCAGCGACTTCAAAGCAGCCAGCACCGTCACACCGGGATCACTCGGCCAGGCAATGGCGCGATTTGCCGAGCACCCCACTGATCAGGCTGCAGCTACGCGTATTGCGCAATCACCACCGTATGTTGGCAAGCTTAAAACCACCTGTGTGGCCACACAAATCAGTGGTGGCCACGCTGAGAATGCCCTCCCACAGACCGCATCTGCAGTCGTCAACTGCCGGATATTCCCGGGCACCTCGGCAGAGACTGTGCAAAGCCGCCTTCAGGCATTAGCAGGGCCACGCATCACCATCACCTCGAACTATCCACCCACCTACTCAGATCCCTCTCCACTCAGATCCGATGTCGTAGCGGCGGTCCAAAAAGCTGTGGATGCTGCAAACCCCGGCGCAGTCGTTGCGCCCACCATGGTTGCCTATGCCACCGATGGCTCTGTCTTTCGAAAAGCGGGTATACCAACCTACGGGGTTGGCAGTATGTTTATCAAAGACGCTGAGAACTACTCCCATGGGCTGAACGAGCGCATTCCAGTTGAGCGTTTTTATAACGGCCTGATCTACTGGGATGTCATCATTCATACGCTGGCGACTGACTCGCACTAGACAAGCGGTTAATCGGCAGCTTACGCAGTGATCGCAAACAGTGGGCGGGTGTGCAACGAACAGTATAAAATGCATGAGGCATCTGTTTTGGCCGTGTACACCACACCGAGTACCGCGCTGACCGGCTCATTGTTACGCTCCAAAGGACAATAAAACGCCACTATGAGCATCTGGTTTTCTGAAACGCCTGATATTACTGCGCTAAATAGAGGCTTCAAGAAAGGCCTAGCCACCTATTTAGACATCAACCTCACCACGATTGGTGACGATTGGCTATCAGGCACTTTGCCGGTGACCGAACGGACCCATCAGCCGATGGGCCTACTGCATGGCGGCGCATCGGTGGTACTTGCCGAAACCCTAGGCAGTGTCGGCTCCTATTTATGCATAGACCCCAATCAGTACGTTTGTGTCGGCCAAGAGATTAACGCCAGCCACCTGCGCAGCGCCGCATCAGGCCTCGTCACCGGCACCGCCCGCGCGCTACGCATTGGTCGCCGCAGTCATGTATGGCAGATCGATATCACTGACGAGCAGGGGGCGATGATTTGCGTATCGAGACTGTCGGTTGCCGTGATACAACGACGCTAATGCAGCAATCGTTCGACCATCAGCAGAAAGGACAACGTATGCACCGCTATGTCTTGCTGTCACTCATCGCTTTTTTCATCGCCGGTTGCGGCCAGAAAGGCCCTCTGGTGCTACCGAACCGCACCAAACCTGAGCAGCCCCACGCTCCATCAACCAGCCCAGCGCCCACGCCCGATGCGCCGTTGGCCAGTCCAGCCGCCACACCTTAAATTTCATGACCGACGTCCAACGCCTCTATTTAATCGACGGCTCCTCTTACCTATATCGCGCTTTTCACGCGCTGCCGCCTTTTTCAAACTCACAGGGCCAGCCCACCAACGCCATATTTGGCGTGATCAACATGCTGCAAAAGTTTTTGCGCGAGGCAACGCCAACGCATATTGCAGTGGTGTTTGACGCGCCGGGCCGTACTTTTCGTGATGATTTATTCGAGGCCTACAAAGCACATCGTCCACCGATGCCAGATGAATTGCGCTCGCAAATTGCGCCCTTGCTAGAAGCGGTCGAGGCCATGGGCTTGCCCTTACTGCGCATCGAGGGTGTGGAAGCCGATGATGTGATTGGCACGCTAAGCAAAACCGCAGTGGCCGCTGGCATGCAGGTCGTCATATCCACCGGCGACAAGGACATGGCACAACTGGTGTGCGCTGAGGTCACCTTAATCAATACGATGACCAACACCACCTTAGATCGTGCGGGCGTGAAGGCAAAGTTTGACGTTTACCCTGAGCAAATTATTGATTATTTGGCGTTGATCGGTGACAGCTCAGACAACATCCCGGGTGTGCCCAAGGTGGGCCCAAAGACGGCTGCCAAGTGGCTCACTACCTACGGAAGCGCCGCCAATCTCGTCACGCATGCGGATGCTATTGAGGGGAAAGTCGGTGAGAGCTTGCGAGCGCATCTCGAGGTGCTGGCGCTATCACAAAATCTCGCGCAAATTCGCTGTGATCTGACGCTGCCACTCACGTTAAATGAGCTGCATTACCGTGACCCAGACATCGCGCGCCTCACTGAGCTCTATCAGCATCTTGAACTTAAAAGCTTATTGCGCGACCTGCAGCCAGGCGGCAGTTTAAAAAAAGAGATCCCCAGCAGTTTGGCGAGTGAGTCCACGCCGCCAGAGGATTCGGCGGCATTGGATTCATTCGCATCGGCACTTGCGGCCATACCTCGTCACTATGAAACGGTGACCACATTCGACGCGCTAGATAAGTGGATCAATAAAATAAGTGAAGCGGCGGTGTTCTGTTTTGACACAGAGACCACTGGACTCGACTATCTGAGTTCTGAAATCGTTGGGATCTCTCTGTGCGTTGAGGCAGGTCACGCAGCGTATATTCCCTTGGCGCATGACGGGCCAGATGCACCGCCGCAACTCGATCGCAACAGGGTGCTAGAGCGCCTCAAGCCGTTGTTGGAAGATCCAACGCGCCCAAAGGTGGCGCAACATGCCAAGTTTGATATGCATATTTTTGCAAATCACGGCATTCAGGTCGCTGGGGTGAAATACGACAGCATGCTGGAGTCTTATGTACTGAATAGCGTGACGACGCGTCACGATATGGATTCGATGGCTAAACGTTATTTGGGTATCGACACCATTACGTTTGAGCAAGTTGCAGGCAAAGGCGCCAAGCAACTCACGTTTAACCAGGTGCCTATCGACATAGCAGCCAACTATGCCGCTGAGGATGCCGATATCACTTGGCGATTGCATCAAGTGCTACATAGACAATTAGAGGCAATGCCTAAGCTCTCGCGTCTGTATGACACGCTAGAACAACCCTTGCAGCCAGTACTGCATCGGATGGAACGACGCGGCGTGTATATCGACTCTGCGTTTTTGCGCGCCCTGGGGCATGAGTTCGGCGTTCGACTCCAGGAGCTAGAGAAGAGCGCGCACGAGGCGGCAGGCGGTCCGTTCAATCTGGAATCCCCGAAGCAACTGCAGCAGATTCTGTTTGAAAAATTGGCGATCCCTGTGGTTCGTCGCACGCCTACTGGACAACCCTCCACAGCCGAGGATGTCTTAGAAGAGCTCGCGTCACAGCATGCGCTACCAAAACTGATTTTGGAGTTTCGCGGGCTCGCGAAACTACGCAGCACCTACACCGAGGCGCTGGCCCAACAGGTGAATCCCCGCACCGGGCGCGTCCATACCTCCTACCATCAGGCCATCACGGCCACAGGAAGGCTGTCGTCATCCGCACCGAATTTGCAAAACATCCCGATCCGCAGCCAGGAGGGACGGCGCATACGGCAAGCATTCACAGCGCCCCCGGGCAGACAGATCGTAGCGGCGGACTATTCGCAGATTGAGCTGCGCATCATGGCGCATCTCTCGAATGATCCGGGCTTAGTCAGTGCATTTGCGCAACGCTTGGATGTGCACAAGGCGACCGCCGCAGAGATGTTTGGGGTTCCCTTAGCAGACGTCTCCGATGAGCAGCGGCGCGCCGCCAAGGCCATCAATTTTGGACTCATGTATGGCATGTCAGCGTTTGGGCTGGCGGCCAGATTGGATGTGAGCCGCGCGTCGGCCGCGCAGTACATTGAGCGCTACTTCGAACGCTATCCCGGCGTGCGCCTCTATATGGAGGAGACGCGCCGCGTGGCACGCGAGCAAGGGTTTGTTGAGACGGTAGAAGGCAGACGACTGTATCTACCAGACATTCGCTCGCGCAATAAGCAACTGCAGCAATATGCAGAGCGGGCAGCAATCAACGCGCCGATGCAAGGCACCGCAGCCGACATTATTAAGCGCGCCATGATTGCAGTAGATCACTGGATAGAGACCGAGCGCGTGCCCGCAAGCTTGGTGATGCAGGTGCACGATGAACTGGTACTTGAAGTGGATACTGAGGCACTCGAGGTGGTGCGACCTACGCTAGAGAAATTGATGTGTGCAGCGGCAACGCTGGCGGTCGAGCTAGAGGTCGATATCGGCGTAGGCGCCAATTGGGACGAGGCGCATTAACTGGATAGCGACAGCAAAATAATTGCCCCGCGGTCTAAAAAACAGGGAACTTAGCTGCCAGCAGGCCGTCTGAGTCTATGTACGTCGCGAAACGTGCCCCGTTGTTCTCCCTCAGCGGGTTTCTGACCCACGTATTGGGTCGGTCTCGCCCAGCGTCGGTTCGCCGACGCTGGGCTCTTTTGAATTCAGGTGACGCTTCAAGGCTCGACGCGCCTCCTCGACCCCCGTCTTGGCGGGGGTTGAAAACAGTTGGGCGGTCGCCCGCCCTTCCACTTCTCGGCGCACCTTTGCCAAGGTCGTGGCTCCGGCACTGCGCGAGAGCTTGTCTGCTTTCGTGAGCAATAAGTGCACCGCTCGCCCGCAGGAATGGGAATACTCGATCATCTGCCAGTCCTGATCCCCCAAGGGGCGTCGGGCATCCATGATCAAAAACAATGCTTTAAGCGACTCACGCGACTTAAAATAGGTCTCCAGCAGCCCTTTCCAGTGGGCCTGCAGCGGCCGCGGCACCTTGGCAAAGCCATAACCGGGTAAATCAACGAGGCGGCGACCGTCTTCCAACTCAAAAAAATTGATTAACTGTGTCTGACCTGGGGTTTTAGACGTCTTGGCTAGGCCATGGCGCTGGGTAATGGCATTGATCGCACTGGACTTGCCACTGTTCGAGCGGCCGGCGAAAACCACTTCGACGCCAGTATCGGCCACGAACTGCGATGGTTCATGCGCACCTTTCAGGTAGCGTGCGTGAGGAAAAGCCGACATCGTGTAGAATCTCAACGTGCGTGGCCCACCAGTCTATCAGGGCGACGCGAGTGCCCACGGAGTCACATAGAGATGAAGCAGTTTTTTTGGGTTTCCACCATCGGTGGATCCGTATTGAGTCTGATCCTGGGCGTGAGCTCAGCAGTCGCTGGGGAAGCCCCTGTGGTGGGCGATGCCACCGCTGGCGCGGCCAAAGCCGTCACCTGCAGCGCCTGCCATGGCGTTAACGGCATGTCCTTGAGCCCAGAATGGCCTAATTTGGCGGGCCAACACCACGAATACACCCAACAACAATTGGGCTACCTGAAATCTGGGGTACGTGTGGCAGCAGCCATGAACCCCATGGCAGCAGGCTTGAGCGTCCAAGATATGGCGGATCTAGCCAGCTATTTTGAAAAACAGACGCCCACCGGCCTCGAGGGGGATGCCAGCTTGGCGCAGACCGGCCAAAAACTGTACCGCAGCGGGATCCCGAGCCGAAATATCCCCTCGTGCATGGGCTGTCACGGCCCTAATGGCCGGGGCAATGGTCCTGCCAAATGGCCACAAATTCGCGGTCAAAATGCGAGCTATGTAGCGACTCAACTGAGCCACTACGCCGAGAACGCGCGCTACACATCGGTTGCCGGACAGCCCGCCGTCGATGCCAACGCCGAGATCATGACGACGATCGCCAAGCGCTTGCAACCGGATGAAATCAAGGCCCTAGCCGCTTACGTGCAAGGTCTGCGCTGATTAGCCATGACGATTCGGCATCGCCTGTGACAGCTTAAGGAGTTCTGATGAATACACCCTTCCGTAGACCACTGCTTCTGTTGGTCTTGGCGACAGTAGGCTTGACTGCCTGCAATCGTCACGCCACCCCTATCGCCGCCAACCATCGCGCCACCGCAGCCGCCGTTGTCCAACCGCATGCCGCCAAGTCGGCTCCCGTTGAGCATGCCGCGGGCATGCCAGAGGAAAGCGACGGTATCAATGAAGCGCTGACCGGACTGTCGCCCATCGCGAGCGCCGTTGCCGCAAGTACGCCGGCAGTGGCAGCACCAATCCCCTCGAAATGGATCGAAGATAAAAACTATAAAACGCTGTCGCCCGCGCAACCCACCAGCACCCCCCCAGACAAAGTCGAGGTGGTGGAAGTGTTTTGGTATGGCTGCGGTCATTGCTACCACTTGGATTCATACATTGAGAGTTGGCGCCAAAAAGGCCAGGCTCCCTATGTCAATTTCCAGCGCGTACCCGTGATGTGGGGCGATGTGCATAAAGCGCACGCGCGCCTGTTTTACACCCTAGAGGCGCTCGGCAAACTCGAGCAGCTTCATACATCGGTGTTTCGCGAAATTAACGTCAATAAGAACTTTCTGGCCGCACAAGACTCGGCAGAAACCGAGCGGTTGCAGCGCGCTTTCTTGAAAGCCAATGGCGTATCTGATGCTGATTTTGATCGCACCTACCGTTCGTTCTCAGTAGAAAGCAAACTGCGCCGCGCAGAGGAACTGACCCGTCGCTACAAAGTGACGGGAGTCCCTATGGGCGTGATCAATGGCAAGTTTACCAGCGACGTTGGACAGGCCGGTGGTGAACAGCAGTTCATCAGCCTGATCACCGACATCGCAGCGTCGGAACACAAACGATAAACCATGCATTGATGTGATGAACGCCCGCCGAGAGCGGGCGTTTTTTTATCTTGTCGCGGCCGATTAACTGGTAAACAGCTTTACCTGCCAGATGTCCTTGCCAGTGACCGCCATAATCGGCCGAAGCGCCAACAACGCAGTCTTTCCTAAAACGCGCTCTAGCTGAGCCAGCTCTGCCAAACTACGGCGCGTTTGATCATCCAGCGGCAAGTCCTCAAAGCCCGATTCTCGCATCAGCAGTAGGCCCTTAGCGCGTAAAGCCAACTCCCCGTGCAGACGCAAATAGCAGAACAAATCAGCCAGCACCTCACCACTGAACCGAGCGCGCAACGCCTGCAAGTACATGCCTGCCGGTGTTCCCAAAAACTGTCCCGAATTGATGGCCTTTAGTAAGTTTATCTTGGCATCCAGATCGGATTCCATCCAATCACGCAATCCCTGCTCGCTACGCTTGAATGCAACATACAGCGCGCCTGGGAGTACCACCACCATCACGGCGGTCGCGATAATCGGCTGTACTAACAGATGATTAAAAGCGGAGTGCACCATCACCGCAAACAGAAATCCCGGTAGAAAAATAATCAGTCCGCTGCTCGGGCGACGGTCATATAGGGCCACTGACACCATCGCAAAAAGACCAGTCGTCCCCCCATGCATGATCGCTGTTCCAAATCCGCGGATCACCTGCACGATTAAAACCGCCTGAGATCGCTCAGCCAAGTAGAAAACGTTTTCCACTAGAGCGAAGCCCGCGCCGAGGGCAAATCCAACAATCACGGCATCCACCAACAGACCAACACGTCGGCTGCGTACGAAATAAATGACCGTTAAACCCTTAAGGAACTCTTCGATCCAGGGCGACACATACCGAGTGAAGGGCACAAAATCGATGTCCATATGACCATAGACTGTCGTATTGACGAAAAAGCTGGCACCCGCCATTAACGCGCCTATCGCAATGACGGCAAGAATCCACTTGATAGAGACCAACTTAAAACTATCGAAGATGATTAACGCAGCGAGAAATAGCATCACAGGTAACAAAGCAATGGGTGTATGCCAATTCAACAAGAAGTCGATATTCATTCCTAATCATCCCTTAACACCAGCCCATCAAAGCACTTGAAGCGACAGCATAAATTCAGTTTTTCCAAGACCCGCGCCACCGAAGCCCCGCGCCACCCCGATGGAGAACATCATCGGCAAGCGATGCATCACTTGCAGTTTAAAGTCTAACTGCGCACCGATGTTTTCAGCAGATTCTCGCAGCCGATGATCTTGAATATCGGTCACGAGCACGCTGGTGAAGATCTCAGGTCGTGCCCAACTGAGATAAAAACCCGGGCTGCCAACGCCCTCAAATCGAATCGGCGGCAAGCTCCATTCCAATTGAGTTTTAGCAATCGTCTTGCCATTGAGCTCATCAAGCGCAAACCCCGGCATAGTGAGTAGATCGCGATAACGCTGCGCACCGCCATTCGCGGAATTATCGACATAATTATTGCCGAAGCCACCTAGGTAGGTATTCGCCAACGGATTGCGCTTGCTACCCTCGGACACACTGATGCCACTACGCAACCACACGGAGGAATGGTCAATGGGTAATGACAGCCCCAGGTCATAGCGCGCGGTCACGCTGGGAATCAGATCACCCGCTGCACCGTAGGTGTGTGCCATCACCGACCACGTATGTCCCCCCTCAGCATCCACAGCGCCTGGTGAGGAAAGCGTATCGACTGACACGATGCCTGTATCAATGGTGGACAAATTTCGTGACGGAGACGCGATATTCTGAAAACCAGGTAATGAGTCAAGACCGCCATAAAAAGCCACCCTCGTCACAAAGTCGAGCGTTTCTGGCGGATTAAAAACCAATGGTCGATCGTAGTTGACGTAAAGGCTATAGCCTTCAAGCGCCCGCTTGGTTGGACCGAACAAATCGTAGAAATCAGCGCCGTTCCATTTGGCGCCGGTGGTCCACTCCCCCATATGCAAGTCGACCGTGGCATGTAGGCGTTGCTTGGCTGGCAAGCTAGCATCGGGGCTGTAACTCACAGCCGCCTTAACGGAATCGAAGCCCAATGGATCGGACCATTGCGCACTGAACCCGAAGGCTTTAGCGCCCTTATAACCTTCGATGCCCGGGATCAGATAGTTGAGACCTAATTGTTGTAGCGGTCGATAGTCACCTTTTTGAGTGATACGCGCGTCGTAGTCCTTAACCACGCCAGTCGTCAGCCCCCAACTCGATACGACTGGATGCAGGGAGGCCACTTGGCTGCCCAACAGGGTGATGGCGCTCAAATCATCCGTTGGATGGGCGTTAATCACCGTGGGGACAAAGCCAACGCCAGAATATCTTTGCACGATCAAGGTGGAGTCATCGAGCGGTAAAGGCTTGAAGAATCCAACGGAGGTGTTACTAACCGCTTCCAGCTCCTCCGTCGCTAACTCATAGCGATAAATGTTTGAGACCCCAGTGTAGTAACTGCTTCCGAATAAATACCGGCTATCTTTGGAGAACACAAAGTCCTCCGTCACCGCTCCCTCTAGTTCAAAACGATGCGCCGGCTTCGAATCACCCGCTAGGACTGCCTCTGTACTCATCACCCTCACTTCTGTGAGCGGTACTGCAGTCGGCTTTGATCCCGGTCGGGTCACCGAGAGAGCCAACCACTGACCATCCGCCGAGAGATCCAGATCCATCGCTTGCTCTGCCAACTTAAAAACAGAGACCACTTTCCAGTCGGTGTATGGATAAGGCATGCGTACTAGCATGACCATCCCTCGGTTATGCCGCAGACCCCACAGTGAACGATCAGCTGCATTAAATGCCAAATCGCCAATACGCGCCCCCCGATACAGCGTGCGCGCCTTGTGGGCGCGCAAATCGAAGGCCTCGATATTGCGATAGGTCGTGTTATTGGTAGTAAAAAAGAGCGTTTCATTCACGCTGTCATAGGCTAGCGAAGACACTCGCAAACCACCGGGGCCTTTGATGTCATGCAGCGGGGTTACCGTACCATCGGCGCGGGAGATCGCAACCAGTCGCGATATCTGCCCAGGATATTGAACTGCTGCGTACAACGTCTTGCCATCGGCGGAGATCACGATGCGCGAAACAGCTCCGAGTAGTTGCTTAGTGATATCAACAAATGGCGTCAGCGGATGCTCTTCAATCGCGGCAATATTTTTTGCTTGAAAAGCATGCTCAAAACGCACCCAGTTTTGCCATGACTGATCAAGCGTCAAACCGAATGCGCGCTTGAAGTCGTCAGCATAGTAGCGCTCGGTGCCTTCCCCTCGCCGCCACCACGAAAGCAGTTGCTCAGGGCTATAGGTCAGCGCCAGGTAGTTCATAAAACGAGTGCCATACAGATAGGCATTGGACCCGGCGCGGAAATCAACATCCGTTCCCTTAGAAACGAGACCCAGTGGATCATAAAAAGGAATGGCGTCAGCGACCATCGCTCGAAAAACCATCTCGTCATAGCCTCCCTGAGCGCGCCCGGTTCCCCCCATTCGCCACGTTTCCATGAAGACCGCACTCCCCTCTTGATACCAACGCGGTGCGGTGGAGCGAGGGGCCGTCAAGTAATAGTAAAGGAGGCTTTCAGGGTGCTGCGCATCCACATCGACTTTGCCGCGAAACAGTGTGCGGAAAAATCGATCAGTGGAATTGGCGCTGTCGTTGACAACGAGGTGCGTTGTTTCATGAGCCGCAGTCGATGCAAAAGCATCAGCTGGCGTCACGGATTCATAGGGATCGTCGGGGGTCGAGACCTCAAAGAAAATGCGATTCCTCGGTGTTGCAATCGCGGTGGCGTTGGAGACATCGCTAAAATCTTGCAGCAGTAAGTTGGCCTTGTGATCAGGCCGATAGGCGAAGAGTTTGTTTTGTGCATCCAGCGCATCTAAAAAAGCGCGTGTTGCACTGGGTACCAAAAAAGAAGTGCCGGGATCGTAATACACAATCCGAAGATCAGATGTGTCGACATATTTTAGTTGCGCCTCTGCCGATACCGCCCACAGCATCGAGAGGACAAGGACAACGCCGCCAAAGTGACGCATCAAAATACGGAGGGTCGCTGTCGGAGGCCGCCGAAGACACTAATCGTTATGAGCATAGACTGCCCTGCGCCTGTCTTCAGATGATTGCACGTCACAATCCGACGATACCTAACATAGAGAAAGCGCGCGTCGGTTTGGATACGTAACCGACAACGCGCATCGTCTAGCAGACCAAAAACACCTCGTTGATCCGCGAGGTGTACGCTAAGCGCCTAAACAGCGCTTACTTACTTTTTATTGCCGTTACCGGCCACGCCAGCCGCTTTAGACGCATTGGCGGCACCGGACGCATCCGAACCTGTGTCCTTGGCGGCATCTGCCGCTGCCGCATCCGCTGTTGACTCCGTCGGAGCAGCAGGGCTTGCGGTCTCCTCAGTGGTCGCGCGCGTAGGCTTCATGATCGTACCGGCCACTTCATTTGGGGCAGGCGACTGGCTACAAGCCGAGGCGAGACCCAAAACGCCACCAATCGCCACCGACAACATCAGACGTGTGAGTTTCATACGATGTCCTTAAATTAGAAAAAAAGAATAAGAAACGTAGCCAATGATCGGCCAATATAACTGGGAAAACGATAGCAGACTGAGACTCTAATAGTTGGTAAATCCTCTGTGGCAGCAGCGGCATACGGTACATTGGGGGCGGCCACGGCAAATAATTGATTTATAATCATTTTAAGCTGTTTTGAACGGCCACTGTCTAGCCCGCGTCCGAAGACATCACGGTGGCCTACCAGACGATTCAACCATTCAGGCTGCAGAGCTCGCACAGAGGATCATGCGTCATGCACACGCGGCGTCAGTTACTACGTTCACTTAGCCTCGCGGGCCTGGCCGCAAGCCCCATTGGCCGAGCAGTTGCTCGAGCACCATTACCAACCCCGCGTGAACCACGCGCGCGGGCACTGAGTCCACAGGATATGGATGACATCTTAGTCGGCTGCGCTTATTTGGGCTGCGGCGGCGGTGGCACCCTAGCTGAGGGTCATGCCCAGTTAGCGGATGATCTGCATGCAGGCTTACGCTTCGAGCTCCTCGCGGTCGCCGATCTGAAAGACGACGAGTGGGTCGCATCCCCCTATGGCATCGGAAGCAACGCACCACCGAGTGAAACTGAGAAAAAGAAGTATGCCGCTTTGCTCCCGATCAAAGGGGATGCAGTGGAGGCATCCTTTCGACTGCTCAGCCAATTCCTACAACGGCCGTTTGTGGCGACCATCGCCGGAGAGCTGGGCCCTTGGAGTACGGCTGCGGCGCTATCAACCGCTGCTCGATTACACATTCCGACACTGGATGCGGATCGCGTCGGTCGCGCCACACCAGAGGCGACACAAGACTCCATCGCGCACGCCGGTTTCGCAACCACGCCCTTAGCCGCAGTGACCGGATTCGGCGACAGCTTAATTCTTGAGAAGGTAGCCCGAGGATCTCGCGTGGAAGACATCTTGCGGGCCATCTCGATCACCAGTCTCGGTGAGTTAGGCGTCACCGACGCCGCTCTATCGGGTCACGATGCCAAACGCCCGGGCACCCTAGTGGTCGGCTCGATCTCGCACGCAGAACGCCTGGGTAAAGCCTATCGCGCAGCTGTATCTATGGGCGCTGACCCGATTCAAGCAGTGCGTGCAGCAGGCTCAGGTTACTTTCTCTTTGAAGGCGTCGTCGTTGACTTCCCGTGGAAGGATGAGGCAGGTTTTTTGTTGGGCGAAGTCATCATCGAGGGGCGCGGCACTTTCCGCGGCAGTCGTTACCGTATTCACTATATGAATGAAAACCTAATCGCCTGGCGCGATGATCAAGTCAGCGTAACCCCACCTGATCTAATCTCCGTCGTTGATACCCGCAGTGGCGCGGCGATTGCTAATCCCGACTTCACAATAGGGCAGCCCGTCTCGGTGATCGGATTTTGTGCACCAGAGATTTGGCGAACACCGGCGGGCTTAGACGTCTTTGGCCCGACTCATTTTCAATTCAATACACCGTACGTCCCCATCGACAGACCCTAAAACGGGTCGATATCCGACGCGCGCCTCCGTGGTTACTGAACAACCACTTGGGTGGTAAACCGCCGTTTTGGCATGGCACTTATTGCTCTGTTCCTGCATTTTTTAGAGCAGCGAGCCGAGCCTAAAATCACAGACGAGGTCCACCTCGGTGAGTGATTTTGTACGCAAATGGTGCGCCCGGCGGGATTCGAACCCACGACCTACGGCTTCGGAGACCGTCACTCTATCCAGCTGAGCTACGGGCGCTTGGACGTGTCGATTCTACCCGTGCACCCAAGCCCCGTCCAACAAGCGCTTTCTGAGTGAGCCCATCTCACGGTATAATGTTCTTCTTAAATTGACTGTTTTAGGGAAAGCACGTGAGCAAGCAGGACAATCATTTTTTCAACACCTTCAGCATAGTCATTGGCGGCCTCGTGGCTTTCTCCATTGTGCTATTCGTCATCGCCCATAACATCGGCGCTCCCTTTGAAGCCGCGCGCATCGAAAATGACGCCGTGATGACGGCTAAAGTGCAAGAGCGCACAGCGCCCATCGGCAAGCTGGCGGTGTCTGGCCAAGACAACAGCGCCATTCCGATGGTCACCGGTCACGAAGACACCGCAGCAGTGGCCAGCGCCTTACCGATCCCAAAGACAGGTGAAGAGACTTTCAAAGCCGTCTGCAGCGCCTGCCACACAGCAGGTATTGCTGGCGCGCCCAAAGCGGGCGATCACAGCGCTTGGTCCGCGCGCATCGCGCAAGGAAAAACAACGCTGTATGAGCATGCAGTGAAAGGATTTCAAGGCAAAAATGGCGTGATGCCCGCCAAGGGCGGACGAGCCGATTTACCGGATGATCTGATTCGTCAGGCGGTAGATTACTTAGTCAAACTCGCGCAGTAACTGCGCCTGCGTCGACGAACTAAGAACCCAGCCAACGGCTGGGTTTTTTATGGCTTGCGCTCTAATTCCGCAAGCCTCGCCTCTAACTTCACCAGCATCTCGCGCGTACGCGCAAGCACACCCGCCTGCACATCAAACTCTTGACGCGTCACGAGATCCAACTTACCCAGTCCTGCTTGCAGCACGCTCTTAAAATTATTGTCTAGATCTTCTTTTAACGCCGTCAGTTGCGCGGGCACCGAAGCCGCGAGCTTTTTCGCCAAATCTTCCAAGAAGCGTGGATCAAAGGTCGTGCTCATGCGAGGCTCCTGCCGAATACTGATCGATTCATCGAGAGAGCAACAGATATGGGGATAGCAGCGCGCAACCCAAGGCCATTGACAGTGCCATTCCACCACATCGCTGTGCCGTGCGCCAAAACGGTGCGCAACCGTCACGCATTGAGCGGGGGTATAAAGATAACTCATTGATATATAACAAATAAATAAATGGCATGGAAGGTGCAACGTCGTTAGTGCACTGGCCACTACCACCTGATGGGGGACCGCATATGAAACTGATTGTTGCCATGATTAAGACTCACCTTGTGGATGACATCCGCCAGACCGTCGCGCATATCGGCGTACAAGGCGTGACCATCACTGAGGTGCACGGTTTTGGTCGCAGCCGCGGCCACACCGAACTCTATCGGGGTGCCGAATACCAGATCGATTTTGTACCCAAGAGCAAACTTGAAATTGCCGTTGAGGATGGCATTTGCGAACAAGTGGTGGAGGCCATCACCAACGTCGCTCGCACCGGCAAGATTGGTGACGGCAAAATCTTCGTCTACGAACTCAGCCAAGCCATCCGTATTCGTACCGGCGAAATGGGAGTAGAGGCTTTTTAAAGTGTTTGCTACACGTGATGGCTCAGCCTGTGACGGGGTTCAAAGGCTTAAGCGTGCTAAGCTGACACCATCCCGTAAGCGCCCGTTGGTCTTCTTTAGGATGCAAGCCATGAGATCCTGTTCCCTTCGCGTTACTAGCCTTGTGCTACTCATTGCATCTCTCCATTGCCTGCCCTCAGTGGCACAGCAAAGCAGCGGCGCGGTCTATAAGTGGTCTGATAGCCACGGCGGCGTACACTACACCGATCGTCCGCCGCCATCGGACGGCAAATTAATTAGCATCGATAATCATGTGGCCTCCCCATCCCCTCCTACTCGATCAGCCCCTGCTGCAGCCAGCGACGGTGCGTCTAGTGCAGCCCCCAAAGCGAACCCTGACCCGCGCCTCAAGAGCGCGGTCGATGCGGATGTGAGTGCAGCCAATGCCGAGCAGTGCAACAAAGCGCAAGAGCGCTACCAAAATTTGATTCGTGCGCGGCGCTTATTTAAAAATGGCTCGGGCAATGAGCGCGTCTATTTGTCCAGCGATGAGATCGATCAGGAGCGGATGGACGCCAAACATGACGTTGATTTCTATTGCAGCAAGGACGACACCCCCTAAAACACTGCAAAACGCTTCCCCTCGGAGCGATTTCGCGTTTCACTAGTCACCTCGGCCATCCGGCCGCTGTCGATGGGAGAACGCGTGAAAACTGGATTCATTGGCCTAGGCGCCATGGGCTTGTCGATGGCCCGAAACCTACATCGCTCCGGACAATTGGTCGGCGTCTGGAACAGAAGTCTCGAAAAAACCACCGCGTGGGTTGCAGAGAGCGGCTGCAGCGCCGCACAAAACCCCGCCGAGTTGGCAAGTTCAGTTGAGGTCTTGGTGCTGTGTGTGTCGGCTGATGCCGATGTCCTGAGTCTTATCGATGCACTGTTACCTGGTGCTCGCCCAGGCTTAATTGTCATTGACTGCTCCACCGTATCAGCCACCACCGCGCGAGACGCCGCCGCGCGCCTGTCCTCCAAAGGGGCCGCCTTTCTGGATTGCCCCGTCAGTGGCGGCGTGGAAGGCGCGCGTGATGCCACCTTAGCCATCATGTGTGGTGGGGATGCGGATGCCTTTGCGCGTGCACGACCCGTGTTAGAAGCGATGGGCAAAACCATCACTCACATGGGCCCTAGTGGATTCGGGCAATCGACCAAAGCCACCAATCAGATCTTGTGTGCAGGCGTCATCCAAGCGGTCGCCGAAGCCATGGCCTTCGCTAAAGCAGAGGGCCTGCCACTCGACAAAGTGATTGATACGCTCGGTAAGGGTGCTGGGTCTTCGTGGTATTTCATCCACCGAGCACCGTTTATGGCGCGCGAACACTTCCCTGCAGGCTTCAAAGTACGGCTGCATGAAAAAGATCTCGGTATCTGCCATGACATGGCTTTAAAACACGGGGTACAGCTGCCGGTGGTGGAAACCACCCGCGCCCAGTACCAAGGACTGATGCAAGCGGGCTACGGGGATGACGATATTTCCACGCTATTTCGGTTAAAAGATGCGCTTTTTACCGCCGGGGCTCACACACCGGTCACGAAAATCTAAGGTGGAATGCCCAAAACCAAGTCAGCCTGCGCATGGCAAAATACTCCCATGACCCATCTTAGAATTGCCACCCGTCAGAGTGCGCTGGCCTTATGGCAGGCGAACCACGTCGCTGACTTGCTGCGGGCGCGTTTTAACGATCTCACGGTGTCATTGGTGCCGATCACAACGACGGGTGATCGCATCCAAGACAGGCCCTTGTCAGCAGTGGGTGGCAAAGGCCTGTTCATCAAAGAACTTGAGGTGGCCCTACTGGCTGGGGACGCCGATATGGCTGTGCACTCCATGAAGGACATGCCTGGCTTGCTCCCGGAGCGTTTAATCATCGGCGCTGTGTTGCCACGCGCTGATCCGCGCGATGCCTTTGTGTCTAATCGCTTTGCTCGATTTGCCGATCTACCGATCAATGCCCGTATCGGCACCTCAAGCTTGCGCCGTCAAAGCATTCTGGCAGCCGCCCGACCGGATCTACAGATGGTGCCACTACGCGGTAATGTCGATACGCGTCTAAAAAAATTAGACGATGGTGAGTTTGATGCGATCGTACTGGCCGCAGCAGGCTTAACCCGTCTAGGCCTAGGCACGCGCATTACCGAAGCGATGGATACCACGTTGGCTTTGCCTGCGGTGGGTCAAGGTGTCATCGGCATCGAATGTCTAGAAGACGGTCGCGTCCTTAACTATTTAAACCCGCTGAATGACGTTGACACCACGGATTGTCTGAGGGCTGAACGTGCGTTCTCAGCGCGCTTAGAGGGTAGCTGCAGTTCTCCAATCGCGGGCTTCGCCGTTTTAAAGCAAGGCCAGCTAGAGCTGGCGGGCATGGTGGCGCACCCGAATGGTCGTTTGGTATTTAGAGACCACCTCAAAGGACGCCGCCAAGATGCCGCCTCTATAGGGCACACGCTGGCTGAGCGTTTACTCGCGGCGGGCGCTGACTCCCTGTTAGCTGAGCTGCGCGCTCAGACACCCTAACCCATGACTCACCCCGCGATCGGCGTCTTAGTCACCCGCGCTGCGCAACAAGCACCTCCTTTAGCCAGCGCACTCAAGGCGTGTGGTGCAAGCGTGTTTTTACTGCCCGCCATTGAACCGGTCGGTTACGAACTGGAAGCGACTCATCCGGCACTGGCCCCCTCAAATCACTTTGCATCGATTATTTTTGTCAGCGTCAATGCCGTGCGCTTTGGCGCGCACCTGTGTGATGGCCAGCAAAGCGCCCGCGTGATCAGTATGGGACCCGCCACCTCAGCAGCGCTTAAACAAGCGGGCATACCCAATACAGTGCTAGCGAATCCCGGTTCTGACTCCGAAGCGCTTCTACAATCGCCTGATCTGTCGCACGTGGATGGCGCACGCATTTTAATTGTAAAAGGCATGGGTGGCCGCGCGTTACTCGGCGATCGACTGCGCGAACGCGGTGCCACGGTGATCTATGCCGATGTGTATGAGCGACAGCGTGCGAACCCCTCACCACATACGATTGCCACCATCGAAGATCACTGGCGGCAAGGGAATATTTCTGTGGTGACTGCCACCAGCGGTGATGTGCTCCGTCGCTTGAATGAAATTCTGTCGCCGACAGGGCGCCAGTATCTCAGCCACACGGCTTTGCTGGTCAGCAGTGCGCGTGTCGGCGCACTCGCTCGCGATCAAGGTTTATTAGGTCCCTTGATCATCGCCTCACAGCCCGATGATGCGGGCCTAGTAGCGGCATTCAAACGATGGCAAATTCAGTCTGCGTGTTGATATCTTACGTACGTGACTGCTCATCCGGAGCATAGTCAAAGGAATCAAAGTACAACTGAGCCAACGGTAACCCTTGGCGCGGCAAATGTTCTTTTAGGGCAGCGATTAACTGTGGCGGACCTGCCGCATACACATGGGCATCGTGTAAATCAGGAAAGTCTTGCAGGATGGCGTCGTGTAGCCAACCGGCGCGATGGCGCTGGGTCTCCTCACCCACGCCCTCAGACAGCACCGTCACCACACGCAAGTCTGCAAAGTGAGGCACGCGCGCCATCAGCCACGCAGACTGATATAAATCCAGTTCTCGCTTAGCGCCCCAGTACACATGAATGGGGCGACGCACACCGCTCTCTAGCACGTGCCGCAAGATAGATTTAATCGGCGAAAACCCGGTGCCACCCGCCACCAGAACTAGGGGCGCAGTCACCTCATCGACCGGCTGATACACGAAGTGTCCTAGCGGCCCTTCAATGCGCAGCAAATCGCCGACTGTCAGCGTATCAAACACCGCACTGGTGAATTCACCACCGGCGACTTGGCGAATGTGCAACTCGATCAGTCCCGCATCATGCGGTGGCGAGGCAATTGAGAAGCTGCGACGGCGATGACCCGGCAGCATGACATCTAAATATTGACCCGCCTGGAACTGAAAGTCCTCGATCGCAGGCAAGCGTAGATACACGCCCATCACATCAGGCGCCCATCGCTCCAGTCGCTCCACGCGACACGGCAAGGCTTTGATCTCCACATCACTGACCCGTCTGATCTCACGCGCTTCGACCACGACATCTGTCAGCGCGACCGCTTGGCACAGCAAGACTTCTCCCGCCCGATACTCTGCCTCACTCAGTCCGAGGGTGCGCCCACGTGGGTAACTCACCTGGCCGGATACCAAATGCGCTCGGCAAGAGCCGCAGTTGCCCCCCTTGCAGCTATGGGGAAGATTCATATGCGCCGCTAACGCGGCTTCCAAAATCGGTCGATCCGGAATTAGCGAGATGACTCTATTTTGCGGACGAACGGTCAATTGCATACCAACAGTTTGCCTGTAAAAGCCATAGAATGTCTGCATGGACGAGGCCATCAGCATGTGGGTCGTGGGCGCGGGATACGTGGGCGGACGCTTGGTGCGCAAATCCCCGCATGCCTGCGCCATCACGCGCTCCGCTCGCAGTGCTGGCGTACTCGCAGCCTCCGGCGTCCAGGCGATTGCGTGTGATTTTGACCACGCTGACGCGTCGCTGCCCGCCTCCCTACCCACGCCGTCGGTGATTGCCTACCTCGTTCCACCCACCGAGGGCGGCACGCTGGATATACGACTCGGTCACTTTCTAGAGCGGCTCGTGCCACGTCCGAAACGCTTTGTGTATCTCAGCACAACGGGGGTGTACGGCGACACAGGCGGTGGGTGGGTAGACGAGGACACCCCTACTCATCCACTGACCGATCGAGCCAAACGGCGCGTCGATGCGGAGCAGCGCGTCAAAAATTGGTGTGCCGCGCAGGACGTGACCTGGACCATTCTGCGGGTACCTGGCATCTATGGACCCCACCGCCTACCACTCGAGCGCTTACAGCGTGGTGAACCCATGATTCGCCATGCCGAAGCAGGCATCACCAATCGTATCCATGTGGATGATCTGGTGCAGGCGCTATGGTTAATCGGTCAGGCAGACATTGCCGCCAATCGTATCTATAACATCACGGATGGCTTAACCATTTCCATGACCGAGTACTGTGAGCGGGTGGCGCGCTTGACGGGACTACCGATGCCGCGCCTCATCAGCCGCGCAGAAGCACAACAACAGCTATCACCCGCGCTGTTGTCCTTTTTGTCCGAGTCGCGCCGCGTCAATAGTCAACGCATTATTCAGGAGCTGGGCTTCGCGCCGCGTTACCAGAATCTCGAGCAGGGCATTTTGGCTAGCCTGCCATCTACTTAGGCAAGACGCATGAGCGCAATCTGAGACCTGCATGACACCCCACTTGCCTGCTCCGCTGCCGAAAGCAACGCCCTTGATCGGACAGTACGTTCGCCTTCTGCCTTTAAGCAATGAACACGCCACCGATCTATGGCAGATGAGCCAACACGCAGACACGGCCGCGTTATATCGTTTTCTACCAAGTGACACACCACCCCAATCCATCCGCGACGTACAGGCATGGGTCCAAGAGAAGCAATCGCACAGCGATCCGCTCTTTTTTGCGTGTGTCAGTCAGCAGACAAATCGTGCGGTGGGTCGACAATCGCTCATGCGCATCACCCCAGACCATGGCGTCATTGAGATCGGCAACATCTTATGGGGACCGGAGATGGCACGCAGCCGTCTAGCGACTGAGGCGTTCTTTTTATTTGCAAGCTACGTGTTTGATACGCTCAGGTATCGTCGCTTCGAGTGGAAGTGCGATGCACTCAATCAACCATCGCGAGCAGCGGCGCTACGCTTTGGATTTTCATTTGAAGGGATTTTTAGGCAACACATGTGGGTGAAAGACGCCAATCGCGACACCGCATGGTTTTCTCTCATGGATCATGAGTGGCTTCTTTTGAAGCCACGCTACCAACGGTGGTTATCCGCTGACAACTTCGATCAGCAAGGCCAGCAAAAGAAGCGCCTAGCTAACGCTTAAGACGCGATAGACAGTTTGGCGCTTAAGTCGTAGGTGTCAGCCGCTGTGATCACCACATCCGCGAACGTACCGATGGCAAGTTTACTCACCCCTGCGCCTCGAATGATCACCGTGCCATCAATTTCAGGTGCATCCGCGAAACTACGGGCAATCGCCACTAGACCGCGACCTTTACCCTCTAGACCATCAATCAGAACACGTTCGCGCCGACCGACGCGTTTCGCAAGACGCGCCGCGCTGATCAACGCCGCCTTTTCCATGAAGCGCTCATAGCGCTCTGTTTTGATCTCTTCTGCGACAGGATCAGGCAAGGCATTCGCCGCAGCGCCTGTGACCGGCGAATACTTGAAACAACCGACTCGATCGAGATCGGCTTCATCCAACCAATCAAGGAGGATCTGGAAGTCTTGCTCAGTTTCCCCAGGAAACCCAACAATAAAAGTGCTGCGAATCGCCAGGTGCGGCAAGGCCTTGCGCCACGCCTGAATACGCGCCAAGGTGTTCTCAGCATGCGCGGGTCGCTTCATTAATTTTAAAATACGCGGGCTGCCATGCTGGAAGGGAATGTCGAGATAAGGCAACACCAGACCCTCAGCCATCAGTGGAATCACCTCATCCACGTGTGGATAGGGATACACATAATGCAGGCGCACCCATGCCTCACGCTCTAGAGCAATCTGACCGAGCTCGCGCGCCAGATCAATGAACTTGGTGCGAATTTCTCTTTTGCCCCATGTCTCTGCTTGGTATTTCACATCAGCGCCATAAGCGCTGGTGTCTTGAGAGATCACCAACAACTCACGCACGCCGGCATTCAGTAGGCGTATGCCCTCATTCAGCACATGTGTAATTGGGCGGCTCGCCAAATCGCCGCGCATGGAGGGAATAATGCAAAAGCTGCAGCGATGATCGCAGCCTTCTGAGATTTTGATGTACGCATAGTGTCGCGGCGTCAGCTTGACGCCTTGCGGCGGCAGTAAATCGACGAAAGGATTTTGAGGCCTCGGTAGGTGCTCATGCACTTGATTGAGCACCGCCTCATACGCATGCGGGCCTGTGACCCCCAAGACGCGCGGATGGCGCTCGAGTATTTTTTCCGGCTGAGCACCCAGACAGCCGGTCACAATGACTCGACCATTGGCTTCTAGCGCCTCACCAATCGATTCCAACGATTCATGTACAGCGTCGTCAATAAAGCCGCAGGTATTGACCACCACCAGATCGGCGTCCTGGTAGGTAGGCGCAATCTGGTAGCCCTCGGCACGCAATTGCGTCAGGATCCTTTCCGAGTCGACTAGCGCTTTCGGACAACCGAGACTGACAAAGCCGACGCGGGGTGCGGTATTCATGAGGGGCTGACTAGACATACGGGAGGCCATCCTACCTGTCACGCGCGTCAACAGCCACTGACACTGCGTCTTTGGCCCGCGGCGCGCTATCATTGACCCATGCAACTCGAATTCACCAAAATGCATGGCTTGGGCAACGATTTCATCGTCTTTGATGCGCCGCGCGACTGGCCGATCGATGGCCAGCGGCTGCGCGCCCTAGCCTGCCGTAAAACCGGCATCGGCTTTGACCAGGCATTGGTACTGGAAGCGCCCCGCCAAGCCGACACCGTCGTCTACTATCGGATTTTTAATGCCGACGGCACCGAAGTGGAGCAATGCGGCAATGGCGCCCGTTGTGTCGCCCGGCTGATGGCAGATCGACGGGGCCTGGGCAAGGCTGAATTTCGCATGGGCAGCCCGGCAGGCCTTGTGGTGGCCCGCACTGAAGCCAACGGCTTGGTGTCTGTAGCGATGGCGACACCCTCGTTCATGCCGAGCGCGCTGCCTTTTGATGCGCCTCACGACAAGCCTTTTCATTCATTGGCTCTATCCCAGCAGGACATCGAGATCAGCGTGGTATCGATCGGCAATCCACACGCGGTACTCAAGGTGGCCTCGATCGAGCGCGCTTTAGTGGACAGCATCGGTCCTGAGGTAGAAAATCACGCTCGGTTTGCGCGACGCACCAACGTTGAGTTTATGGAAGTGGTGAGTACTACCCACATCCGACTCCGGGTGTATGAGCGCGGCGTTGGGGAGACCGCAGCTTGTGGCACCGGCGCCTGCGCCGCCGTGGCGGTGGGTCGGCGTCATGGCTGGCTTGCCACCAAGGTCGATGTGGATCTGCCCGGTGGTCGATTGCAGGTAGAGTGGCTCGGTGATGAACACCCGATCTGGCTTACCGGTCCCACCACAACCGTCTTTAAAGGACAGATGGACTTATGACACCTCCGACCAGCAAAACGCGAGCCCCCGCAGCATCTGCCTTGGCGGATGAAACCTCAGTCACGGCGTTTCTAAGTGAACACCCTGACTTTTTTGATAGTCGGGAGGCCTTACTGGCCACACTCCGACTGCCACATCACCGCGGCGATGGCGGCACGGTCTCTCTGGTTGAACGGCAATTAGATGTGCTTCGTGAGCGCTCGCGCGAACATGAACTACGGCTGAAAACCTTAATTGATAATGGCCACGCAAACGATGCCTTGGCAGAAAAAATACACCGCTTGGCAGTTCGACTGATCGCCGTTGACAGCGTCCAGGGTCGCATTAAATCGGTTGAGCTCAGTTTGCGAGATGATTTTAACGCAGCTGAATTCGTCATCCTGCTGACAGGCGCCGTGCCGGGACTTGCCTCTATTGACACGCGCAGCATTCGTTTTGTGGATGTAGATCACGCTGAACTGAAATCATTCGACTCGTTATTTGACTCAGGCAAACCACGCTGTGGCCGCATCCGAGATTCACAAAGAGATTTTTTGTTTCCATCCAATCCAACGGCCGTCGGCTCAGCAGCACTCGTGCCGCTCGGCGCTCGCGGCAGCATCGGTTTATTGGCAATCGCCTCTGCAGACGTAGATCACTTTAATCCGACCATGAGCACAGAGTTTCTAGCGCGTATAGGTGAGTTGATTTCTGCCGCCCTGCATCGCTCTGCCTTGGTCAATGCCTAATTTAACCATCGCATCAGATAGCCAGCAGCCAGCGTGGTCTGCCCGCGATCAGCTTTGGATGGCACAGTGGTTTGAAAGTCTGCGTAGCGAACGACGATTAAGCCCACACACCGAAGCGGCTTATCGCAGAGACATTGGTGCTTTCACTGACTGGTGCTTGACGGATGGGGTCAGTCAGTTTGATGGCCTATCCAATGATCATCTGCGCCGCTTCGCCGCACATCAGCATCGCAACCATCTCGCCCCTCGATCGATCCAACGGCAACTATCTGCGCTAAGAACTTTTTTTAGATTCTTGATGCGCGAGGGCCATCTAGCCAAAAGCCCCGCGATGCAAGTACGTGCCCCTAAGGGCATGAAGCGCCTACCGCAAGCAGTGGATGTAGATCGCATGTCACGCTTGCTTGATGTAACGCGCACCGAGGATGCAATAGATCCTGTTTTGATGGCGCGCGACCGAGCGATATTGGAGATGCTCTACTCCAGCGGCTTGCGATTAAGTGAACTGGTGGGACTGAATCTCACCGATGTTGATTTGAACGACCAGACGGTGCGCGTATTGGGCAAAGGAAATCGACAACGCATCGTTCCTTTAGGCGCCAAAGCGGTGCAGGCGTTTCGCGTATGGCTAGTCGAACGACTGCCTCTGGTAGAAGACACCGAAACCGCCGCCTTTGTCGGTCGGGGCGGGCGACGACTCGGTGCGCGAGCAGTGCAGTTGCGAGTGGGTGCCTGGGCTAGGCGTCAGGGACTCGATGTGCATATGCACCCACATTTATTCCGACACTCGTTTGCCAGTCATCTACTGGAGTCCAGTCATGATCTGCGGGGCGTACAAGAGATGCTTGGACACGCCAACATCTCAACCACGCAAATCTATACCCACCTTGATTTTCAGCATCTCGCGAAAGTGTACGATGAGGCGCACCCGCGCGCTCATAAGAGACCCCGCTGAGCGAATCATTCGATACACTGCCATCATGACTGATCATGCCTACAGAGACGTTGCCTCATGATGCCTTCTGATGACGACACGCCAACCGATATCAAACTGCGACGCAAATCGCGCGTCGTTGCCATCACCTATGCGGATGGGCGACAGCATTCACTGTCATTTGAGTATTTGCGCACACACTCCCCTTCTGCCGAAGTGCAAGGACATGGGCCAGGACAGGAGGTGTTACAAATCGCTAAAGAAAACGTCACGGTGCTTGGCATGGAGCCGATTGGGCGCTATGCGGTGCGCCTTCTGTTTGATGACGGGCATGACACCGGGCTATACACCTGGAAGTATCTACGCGAATTAGGCGAGGACTTTAATACCAAGTGGGCGCGCTATTTGGAGCGCTTGGCAGGCATCGGCTATGAACGCAAGCCACCACCTACGTCCGTCTAACGGCAGACGCTAAGCGGTCGGAATAAAATCATCGTCGCCTTGCTGTTCACGCTCAAACACTAAAAAGTCAAAGTATCCGCACTGGCTTCCCGAAGGGTAGCGCCGACACACATTGGGTCGTGCTGCATAGACAGTGCATCGCCTTTCTTCTTGGTCAAAGAAACGGCAGGTTGATTTGTAAATATGATCTTTACGGTGCCTGAGAATCTGCTCATCGACGCCCTTGGCTCGATACCGAACGGTAAATCGGCGACGCGCCGTCTCCACAGGAAGATCAAAGTGCTTAGCGAGGCGCGCGATATCAAAGTCGCTGATCGCAATGCGATCATACGAGCAACAATAACCGGGACACTTTGAGCAATCGTACTTGGCCACGCGTGCATCCTGCAGACTCGACCGGAACAGGCCGTTTCGCAATGTACCTGATCACACGCGCTGTGTGCACGGGCCTTACGCATCGCGCCCTACCCCATGCTGTTCGGACAGTGAGGATTTAGGGCTCGGGATCCGATCCTTCAGTGACCCCTTCAAACAAAGCAGTCGATAGATAGCGTTCGCCCGTATCGGTGAGCACGGTCAAAATCACACTGCCAGGCGCTGCCTTGGCAGCCACTTTGAGCGCGGCGGCGACATTGCCACCGGAGGAAATGCCGACGAATAAGCCCTCTTTTTGCGCCAACAACTTGGCCGTGGCGATGGATTCCTCATCGGTGACCGACAGGTTGTCGTCGAATACGGTGCGATCCAGCACCGGTGGAATAAAGTCTGGCGTCCACCCTTGGATTTTATGCGGCTTAAACTCACCGCCCGCCAACAGTGGCGCGTTCGCAGGTTCAGTGGTCACCACTTTAATATCCGGTCGCGCGAGTTTCAGCATCTGGCCCACGCCCGTCAGCGTGCCGCCCGTGCCCCAACCGGACACAAAATAGTCGAGGCGCTGACCGGCAAAGTCGGACAGGATTTCAGGTCCCGTCGTTTGACGATGGAAGGCTGGATTCGCTTCGTTGGCGAACTGGCTGGTCTGGAACCAACCGTGCTTCTCGGCCAACTCTTTGGCCTTTCGCACCATACCGGAGCCTCGCTCAGCTGCCGGTGTCAGAATCACTTTGGCGCCCAGTGCGCGCATGATCTTGCGGCGCTCAATCGAGAAGGTTTCCACCATTACAGCGACAAATGGGTAGCCCTTGGCAGCAGCAACCATCGCCAATGCAATGCCTGTGTTACCTGAGGTTGCCTCGACAATGGTCTGACCAGGTTTTAATAGGCCGCGTTGTTCCGCATCGGAAATCACACCGAGCGCTAAGCGATCTTTCACCGACCCACCCGGATTGAAAAACTCCACTTTCGCGTAGAGCGTGACATGCGAGGGTGCTAAGCGATTGATGCGAACGATCGGGGTACGACCAATGGTGTCGACAATGTTGTTGTAAATCATGGAACTATCCAACCTGCACGAGGTTTGAGTAAGGGAGAGAGGGGCAGTGTAGGCCTGCCGTTTTAAATAGTGAGCGACC
>CAIYVA010000049.1 GCA_903929455.1 uncultured Pseudomonadota bacterium
AAAAAGCTTTCGCTGGACGCCAGAATGTCGTCTAACTTGTCAATCGCTCGGGTGACTGGCACACTGTTCTCCCGGAAGGTCTTGTTCACGGATTTCCGATAGAATTTACCAGAAGTCCGTGCATCTAAACCGAGTAAAAGGTAAAAAAGATCGCCTTGGGCACTGAAACTACCTCCGCCGAACCCAACTTAAGCATCCGAATGCAGAGATATACCGCTGCAGGATACTCGCGCGCGCGCATATTGGCACAGTTGGTCTCAGATGGTTTCAGTGTTGAACTGCTCAAACCCCATTTTTCAGAGTTTCCAGACAGCGCCTTTATACGAAGCGAGTTGCCTGGGCCACGGGCACTGACCAAAGGCGCGCTACGCGCGCTACAAAAACCGGTTGAGAAAGAGGTCAAAAAAACGGTTGAACAAGCCGGCCGCTTGGCCCTTAAGGCTGCGACCGATGTGGTCGAGGAGGGCATCTCCTTTCATTACGTCCCCCTCATTCAATGTTCTTTCCCGCACGCGGATCCTGGCGATGTGGCGACCTTCTCTCGAAAGAATGGGTGGCTCGAACTCACCTTAGGGACGACTAGGCCAGAAGCTGGCTTACCTTACGGCGTGCCCGCACGCCTACTCACCATCTACTGCGCAAGCGAAGCGATCCGCACGCGCTCCCCAGATATTTTTCTAGGTCATTCAGTACATGACTTTTTGCGCTTGCTTGAAATACCCATCACGCGCGGCGAGCGAGGCAGTCTTCGCGTGTACGCCAATCAACTGTTGCGACTGATTCACAGCACACTGTCTATCGATGAGAATATGACGGACGCGAGCGGCCGCACGGGTTTGCACCTAAGACAAGCGTTATTCGCTGAAGAAGCCCAGTTGTGGTGGGATGATGAACATCATGTGGGGCAGGGGAGTTCACTGACGCTATCGAGTGGTTTGTTCAGCTCGATCCTTGAGCGTTCAGCGCCGTTAAGCACGCACGCGATTCGTCAGCTGCGTAAAAGCCCGATGGATCTCGATGTGTATGCTTGGTTGGTGCACCGACTGTTTCATTTAAGTAAGCCCAGCATGGTCACGTGGGCGCAATTGTCTGGCCAATTTGGCCATGGTTACGCCGAGCTTCGTAAATTTCGGCGCTTCTTCATGGGCTCACTGCAGCGTGTGCAGTCGGTGTACACCGACGCCAAGGTCAAAACCGATGACCGGGGCGTGTTGTTGTTGCCCTCAAGGCCGCATGTCACGCCCACTCGGTTAGGGCAAAAACCACGCGCGTGAGCGCACGGACGCGCCCAACAGACCGAGCGATTTAACAAAATCTGTTACATCTCTACCGCTTTATTTAAAAAGTCCCCTGCCGTTTTTCAAAAAAAGGCTTAAAAACAAGCGCTTAAAACACCCTTGCACCACTTTGCGAGGAGGGCGTTGCATCTCTACCGAATAATCATTAACTCACTGTTTTTTAACCATTTTTTTAAATGTTGCCAATGCGCAGGTGACACCTGCCCCGTCACAACACTACCGATTAGCCGTCACACGATCCCTTAAAAGGCGTCTCATTACTCTCCCAATACCGTTGCATCTCTTCTGCAAAGCTCTTTATTAGCTATCAAAATCAACACCTTACACAGCCCGCCTGTATCTCTCCCTGTATCCCTGTAACTTCCTACAGCGTGTGTAAAACACACTTCTTTCTGATCAAGCACGCTCCCTCTGACAGCACCTCACGGCGAGTCATGACCGAGCGCTGCCATCACACCCAAATCTCGATAGAAGTCGTTATTTGCGACTACCCCCAGGCTCCTACGCTTCTGATCATGGAGTTCCTTTTTTCATGGTGGCTCGCTTGCCGATCCGCGCGGAACGATCCGATGAGCATTATGTTTTTTAAAGTGCGCTCATTGTCTCGATCTAAGGGACACAGCGCTGTCGCCAAAGCGGCTTACATCTCAAGACATCAAATTCAAGATAGCCGTACTGGCAAGACCCACGATTACCGGAAGGTCACTGGACTGCAACATGCGGAAATTATTTTACCGGACTCCATGCGCGGCGCCGATGCCGACTGGGCACGTGACCGTCGCACGCTCTGGAATGAAGCGGAGCGGGTGGAGACACGCCGCAATGCGAGGGTAGGGCGCGAGTACACACTGGCGTTACCTCATGAATTAAGCGACGCGCAGCGACTCACCCTCACGCGTGATTACGCGCACCTGTTATCCAATCGCTATGGCACTGCCGTTGATATCGCTATTCACGGCCCTACGCGCCGCGGTGATCCTCGAAATCACCACGCGCACCTACTAACCAGCACCCGAGAAATCACACCAGACGGATTTACCGCGAAAACGAATGTGGAGATCAACAACACCAATCGACACCTGCGCGGGCTACCGTATATCGTGGCCGAATACCGTGACCTCAGAGCGCATTGGGCCACGCTTGCGAATGAGCAACTGCTAGAGGCGGGTATTGATCAAAGACTCGAAGCGCGCTCGCGAATGACCCTTGCCCGGCAGGGCGTGCTCGATCTGCAGACAGATCAGTTGACGGTATACCGACCAACCCATGACGCGGTGGTGCCCACATTTATTGCACGCGCTGAACAAATACCCGATGCATTAGAAGCGGTGAATCGCTGGCGCCTGTACCGGCAGAGCCAGGTACGATCAAGATCGCTCCCAATGGCCTTAGATAAAATACCTGAGCGCCAGCTAGATGACGGCCTATCGCTCTGACACAGACTATTCACGCGTGGGAGCACTCAGGCAGGATAATCATCCTCACAGCTCCCCGGATAATGGATGTCTGGCGACACGTTGGAGTCGGTCAAGACGACCCCCGCGAACTCAGGTGGACGCGAGTACCGACAGGATGGTTAGTCTGGCGCCATGGCGCGCCTAGAGGGTGACTTGCCACCATCACGCATCGGTGACTGTTGCGCCGGATACGTCATGTCCTCAAAGAGTGCAATACCAATGGATAAACCATTGCATTGAGCAGCGAAGGACTCGCTCACATCAAGTAACTGCACACGCTTAGCGTCCTCTAAGCAAAAAGCCACAAAGCCTTCACCCGGCTCTGCAAATAGCTGGTGATCGTTAAAGCGTGCGTGGCAGTAGTCACAAAAATTGGAGTAGTAGCATTCGTTCTGATCGGCCGTAAATGCGAGCTTATAAAAAGGCGTGAGGGTGGCGATGCGGGTGGCAACCGTGGGCGAGAGGTACTCGATGTGGGACAGTAGGGTAGGATCCTCGCCATACTCCCATTCATCCTCTTCTTCCGTGTCTCCAACATTGAGTGCTTCATGACCGATCGGTAACATGAAGCCGTGCACTGCACTCATTTTGTGACATCGATGGCACCGGTGTTCAGAGCTCGCCAGCAGATAGCGTGATGATCGGACGTTAATGTCCGGTGGCGGCGCTAGCCACTCAGCAAATAGCACCGGATCAACCCCTTCCGGTACACACCATGCCTTGGCCACGGGGTTCCAACGCGCACCGAGCTTTCTGACGGCGTCGTTATCTGAAAAGGGGACTCGAAGATAGAAATCGGACATAACAACTCCCTGTGAGCAGGCGCCTGCGCGCTACAGGGAGAGTGTCAGTGGAGTATTGCCCGTTGTCGCGTTGGTAATAGGGTCTCTTTTTAAAGAAATGCGCGGATCACTGTCGTGTTGTCTAAATCACACGTGTTTTACGAGGTCCAGGACGGTCCGCAAAGCGGATTTTTGCATCAATGACCTCCACTTCGATTTGTGCTGGCCGGTTCTTATACACGTGCTCTTTGAGCCAAACGCTTTCCTCCGCAGCCGCCGATTTAGCGACCACTCGGTGCCACACTTTACGTGCCGCATCCCATCGGTAACCTCTTATACGGAGAACATCTTTGCTATCGAAGGGGGATCCTGTCGCCCATAGTCTCAGCACGGGTTCTGCTGCCTGTGTTAACAAGGCATGTAGTGCTATTTGCTTTGACTTTGGCAGGGGATGCCTTAATAGCTCAAGTAATGCGCGGCAATCCACTTCGCTGCGGTGGGCGTCGTAAAAAAAACCGGAAGACCAGGCAAGGTACTCGAGTTTTGAGCCGCTAAAACCCTCGTCCGCCCAGGGTATTTGTACGTGTGTGCAGGCCCAAGCGACGTCCTTAAAGAGCGGTAGCCTCGCTTCAGTAAAGGGCCGATCAAAACTCGCATTGTGGGCGATGACCCACTGTGTGCCTACCATGAACTCGGCGATACGGGCGTCATCCAGTTGATGACCTGCCACCATGTCATCGGTGATGCCATGAATGGCGATGGTTTCAGCAGGAATAGGGAAGCCTGGATCTTCTAAGCCTGAATAGACATCACTGACGCGGATCACTCTGCCCGTATCAACCTCATATTCAAATTTAACCAGTGCGATTTCGATGACCTTATCGGTGTCATGGTCGCGACCCGTGGTTTCCGTATCCAGCACGACCGCGGTTGCGATTGGCCCGGCCGCTGACTCCTCAAAAGCATCGCGCGGCACGAGCCGGCGCAATACTTTGAAGTCGGGGTGCGCTTCTAACTGCTGTGCAGCCTTTTCAACGTCAACGTTTACGTTACTCAACAGACATTCCCTTTACATGGATTTGAGACCTGACGTCTTGATGCTAACAGACTGGCGCTTCAGAGCCCGGTTAAGCTTAGCTAAATTTAAGGTAAGTCAAGGGCAATAGTGGCCGGCTTTTGGCAAAAAAACACAGCACAGCATTCTTTTGACTTAGCCGCGTTCATCAAGCGTGACGGCTATCAGACTGATTTTACGGCATTCATCCATTTCTCAATAAACGCAGCCGATTAGGCGCTCGCGATGCGGGTGCGATGGCGCGATGCTAAGTCCTCACTCACTGGAGGTCTTATGCGATCTGTATCGATGTGTCGATTTCTCTGCGCCACTGCGTTGGCCTCACCTGTCCTGCCGGCATTGGCTCAGACGAGTCCATTTGCGACTGGCACAGCCGCGTTTCAGAGCAACTTTCTGACCATCCTCACGCCCGTGGCTGTGATTGCGGTGATGGCCCTAGGCGTAGGCGCTTGGTTTAACCGCATCAGTTGGGGTTGGGCCGGGGGTGGTGCGCTTGGCATCATGCTGGTATTCGGTGCACCCCAAGTGGTGTCCTGGATCCGAGGACTGGCCGGTGTCTAAGCGCAGCCGCGCGCAGGTGGGGCGGGGTATCACCACCGATATTCTATTTGTTGGCGTGACACGTCCAGCGATGGCGCTCGGTGTGCCCTATGTAGCACTGCTGGTGAATGCGTTTGTCACCCTCGAAGTATTTCTGGTCAGCCAGAATTTACTCACCTTACTGCTCGCCGTGCCACTACATGCGATCGCTTGGGTGCTGTGCCTAGTGGAACCGCGCTTTTTTGAGCTGGTCGCGGTGTGGGGCAGTGTGCGAGCACGCGCAGGCTTTCGCGGTACTCGGCCTTGGAGGGCTGTCAGCTATGGTCCCTTTTCTGGATCGACGCGTGAGGTGATGCCGTGCATGTTGGTGGTGGAGTCCGGGGGGTTTGGTCGATGAGCGCCTCGCCCGTACTGAAGCACGCCATGCCAGCAGCGCTGCACCTGCCGTATAGAGCACACGTGACACCGAATGTGGTCACGGCTGTGTCAGGCGATTACCTGGTGACCTGGCGTGTTGGTGGGATCGCCTTTGAGTGCGCTGACGATCAGCACATTAATGGTGCGCACGAGCGTCTAAATGTTTGGCTTCGAAATCAAGGCTCACCGGAGGTGTCTTTATGGAGCCACGTGGTCCGCCGACGTGAAACGGTGCTGGCGAGTATGCCGCAGGGTCATGGGTTTGCCGCCACACTTGCAGAGCGCTATCTGACAAAGCTTGTAAACGAAACCCTATGGGTTAACGAGTTGTATCTCACTCTGGTGTACCGCCCCGCCAATTCACGAGTGGCCAACGTGGCCATGCGCTGGCTATCGACGCGTGATGATGACACCTGGCGCGAAGAACGGTTGGCGGCCCTCTCTGCCATTGAGAAACTGGCTGTTCAGGTCGAGGGAGCGCTTGAGCGCTACGAGCTCGATCGACTGGGCTGCTACTTAAAAGAGGGTCGACAGTATTCAAGCTTACTGGAGTTCCTAGGATTGCTTGTGAACGCAGAGGCACAGCCGATGCCTTTGCCGCGCGCCCCGCTCAGTGATGCGCTTGCGACCACACGACTATTGGTGGGGCAGGAGACTTTGGAGTATCGATCCCCATCCAGTACTCGCTTTGGCGCAATGCTCGCCATCAAGGAGTACCCGACACCGACATCGCCGGGTCTTCTCAATCGGCTGCTCAGCGCGCCCTTTGCTTTTGTACTGACGCAAAGTTTCGCTTTTTTGAGCAAGTCAACAGCGGTGGGGCTACTGAATCGTCAATATCACCGATTGCGAAATGCGGCCGATGTGGCGGTCTCCCAAGCCAGCGCGCTAAAAGCCGCATTAGATCAATTGGGTAGCAATGAGTTCGTGATGGGCAATCATCACTTCTCGCTACAGGTTCTGAGTGCACCGGTAGCCTCTACAGAAATGGATCGTCGTCCCGTACTCACAGCCTTAGAAGCATCCATTGCGAGTGCGCGTTCGATACTGGGCGATGCGGGGATGGTTGTGGCGCGCGAGGATCTCGCACTGGAGGCCGCTTTTTGGGCACAGCTGCCGGGTAATTTCTCATCGCGCCCGCGCGTAGCGCCAATTACTAGCCGTAATTTTGCTGGCTTGTCGCCCTTTCATCAGTATCCAAAGGGGCGGGCGCATGGCAATCATTGGGGTGACGCGCTGACCGTGTTTAAGACCTCCGCGGCGTCGCCCTATTACTTTTCACTGCATGCGTCGGACCCCAAAGACCCCACCGGCGGCAGTCGGCGCGATACCGGTCACACCTTTATCTGTGGACCCACAGGCTCCGGCAAGACGGTCATGGTGGGGTTTTGCCTGAGTCTTTATCAATACCTTGGTGTGACCCAGGTGGTATTTGACAAGGACCACGGTCTTGAAATCTTGGTTCGGGCGTTGGGTGGGCAGTACCTGAGTTTGAAACGCGGACAACAGACCGGCTGCAACCCGCTGCAATTACCCACCACGCCGTCTAATCGAGTTTTCTTGGCGCGCTGGTTACGCTCGCTCGTACACCGCGTGACCCGACCGCTGACTGCCCGCGATGAGTCTGAGTTAGATGATGCGCTGGCTGGGACGTTGCTACTGCCGATGGCTGATCGGCGCTTATCCCGGCTGCTCGAGTTTTTAGATCCGACGGTCCCGGATGGTCTCTACGCGCGACTGTCACGGTGGTGTATCAGCGTGGGCGGTGAGCTTGGCACTGTCTTTGATGCGAGCACTGATCAGATCGCGCCGCTACTCACTGCGACGACCCTATTGGGTTTTGATATGACGGATGTACTCGATGATCCAGTGATCCGAGGGCCGCTGGTCGACTATCTGTTTCACTTACTCGAAACGCTTTTGGATGGCAGGCGGTTTGTTGCCTGGCTGGATGAATTTGCGAAGCTCATTGGCGATGGCGGATTTGTCAGCTTGGCCAATGACGGCACCAAAACGTGGCGCAAGCGAAATGGGGTGATCGCCTTTGCGACGCAAAGTCCCCACGACGTATTGGACAGCCCCCTGGCCAGAACACTGATAGAGCAGACACCAACCAAAATCTTCTTTCCCAATCCCGACGCGCACCGCGATGACTATGTAAATGGTTTTGGGCTTACGGAGCGCGAATATGAGCTGATTAGCCGTGAACTGACCGCTGGATCGCGTCGTTTTTTAATCAAGCAAGGGCACGACAGTGTGGTTGCTGAGCTTGATCTCAAAGGATTCGACGCGGAGCTGAAAGTGATCTCCGGACGCTCAAGCTCAGTCGCTTTGCTAGAGCGCGTTATGGCAATTCACGGCACCGATCCGTCTGCGTGGCTGCCCCATTTTACATCACAACCAACCACAACCCATTAGGAGTGCCTATGAAAGGGATTCAGACGCTGATGTTCAGTGCTTTATTGGCCGTGCCACTTGCAGCGAGCGCGCAGTTTGCCGTATTTGACTCAGCCTCCTACCAACAATTGATGCAGCAGGTGAGCTCCTGGAGACAACAGCTCCAGAGCATGCAGCTGCAACTCAGCCAGCTCCAGAAGACCAATGCAGCACTCACCGGCACTCGTGGGATGCAGTCGCTGCTTCGTTCCTCGCCACAGTCTCTTAACTACCTACCCAATAATGCCCAAGTACTGACGGCAGTGAGTAGCGGCGGCGGGGGCACCCAATACGGCTCCTTGGGTAGCGCTGTGACCGCACAGACCGTACAAAACGCCCTGATGTCGGCCACCATGCTGAATGGTCTGTCCCCGCAATTAGCCAAATTAGTGACTCATGATCGCAGTATCAATGCGACTAGTCAGACCATCAGTCGGGCCGCCTACACAGAAGCCAGTACGCGCTTCGCATCCCTCACTGCGCTCATTACTGAGATTGGCGCGGCCACTGACGCCAAAGCCATAGCTGACTTGCAAGCACGAATTTTAGGCGAGCAAATTCTACTGGCGAATGACGGTGCAAAACTTCAGACCGTGGCTCAAATCGCCGATGCTGATCGCGCAGCCAACGAGCAGAGTAAGCGGGAGGCGATTTTTGTCCACCATGGCAATTTCGCTACACGCTTTCAGCCCACACCGCCGGCACCATGATGTTTTTTCAAACCTACTGGACCTGGCTGTCAGCGCGCCTTGATACCTACATTAGTGCGCACGCAGCCCAATTGGCAGCCGCCATAGAGCCTGCCGTGGTGTCGATGGCTGTGATCTCGGTGATGTTGTGGGGCTACCTCCATCTGCGTGGCCAAATTGAGGAACCCATTATGGAGGGGGCCACTCGATTACTGACTCTGATTGTGGTGTTTGGTGTCGGTCTTAAGCTTTGGGCCTACAACGACTTGCTTGTGGATACGTTCTTTACGGCACCCAATCAGCTTGCGGCCAAGTTGGTAGGTGCGCCGGACCCGGTCACGATGGTCGATCAGATCTGGACACAAGGTGGCACGGCAGCGGGTCTTTTGTGGAGCAAGGCCAATATCTTAACGGGGGATGCGGGCTTCTATTTAATGGCGGCGGCTGTGTATGTGCTGGTGGCATTTGTGTGTGTCTACACAATGTTTCTCATTTCACTCGCTCGTATCGCCTTAGCGGTGCTTCTGGCTTTAGGCCCACTGTTCATTGTGATGACGCTATTCCAACCGACGAGGCGTTTTTTTGAGGCGTGGATACACGAACTGACGAATTACGCGCTGGTGAGCATCCTGACCATGATGGTGACGGTTTTACTGCTGGATTTTGTGCAGTCGTATGCCACTCAGACAGCCGCGGTAGGTAGCGACTTGATGACGGTGGATGCACTTAACCTGGTGCTAACGGCCGGCCTTGTGCTGATGGTGTTGCGTCAAGTGCTGCCGATCGCTGCACGTTTGGCAGGTGGTTTTGCACTGTCCACGAACGGAGTGGTTGAGCGTATGGCAGTGAGCTTAGGCGGCTTCGCGGTGGGGGCTGCGATGTCCGCCTTTAACGGTGATGACAGTGATGATGAATTCACCACCGAGGATCCAGAGAAATTACCGAGGCAGGGAGGTGCCGTATGAGTATGAGTCTGAGACGAGGGTTTTTCATTTGCTTAGCCATGCTGTGGCTGAGTGCATGTACGACGCTTCAGTCGAAAGCAGTGTGCCATGGACCCTGGGTGCCGGTTAACAGTGACGGAGGACACCCAAATGGTTAAGGAAGAGACGGCGTACTATGCCGAGGCATCGGCGTGGGACATGGACCGACAGCAACTCTCTCAAAAAAGTGCGCGTGTGGCATGGCGAGTAGCTGGATTGGCTGCGGTATTGGCGGTGCTGAGTGCGATCACTCTGCTCTGTATTCTGCCGCTAAAAAAAGTCGAGCCCTTTCTGATCCGGGTGGATAACACCACCGGTGTGGTGGATGTGGTTCCAACCTACGCGGGCCATGCGGGCTTACCTGAGACCGTCACTCGGTATCTGGTGACGCAATATGTTACGGAGCGCGAGCGTTATGTGGCAGCCCTCGCTGAGTCTGACTATTGGGCGGTTGGCGCGTTTCACTCTGCGCCGATGAATCAGGCGTGGGCACAGTTATGGATACGCTCCAACGCAGACTCGCCGCTCAATCGCTACGGGCAAGAGGCGACAGTCACGGTGCAGGTTCAGGCGATCTCTTTCTTGAAGAAAACAGTCGATGGGATCGATGTCCTGCAGGTGCGTTTTCAAACGGCGACGCAGCGTAGTGTGGGCAGCACAGCAGAGCTTCTGCACTATGTCGCTACCCTGCAGACAACCTTCTCAGCACCCTCGACCGACCCGAGACTGCGTGCGACCAACCCCTTGGGCTTTAAGGTACTCGAGTACCGCAGAGAGTCTGAATTAGCATCCACTGGTGGACTCGGGCTGCCAGGCGGCTCGTTCATAGAACCCCCTCGGGTGCGCTCATGAGTGCTGTATTGGCAGGCTTACCGAGTCTAGGCTTCGTACGTCGCGTGTGGCTGACTCTGTTCTGTGCGGTGTTGTCGGTGGGTGTTCGTGCTGAGGGTCACGTGGATCAGCGCTTAAAAGTCGTGGACTACGCGTCTGATCAGGTTTTGAACGTGACGTTGTGGGTGGGTTATCACTTACATATCGAGTTTGCAGGTGATGAGCAATTTGTGAGTTTGGGTGCTGGCGACACGGCCAGTCTCGATGTGGCTGCTGAGGGTAACCATCTGTTTCTGAAA
>CAIYVA010000050.1 GCA_903929455.1 uncultured Pseudomonadota bacterium
CGCAAAATAATTCTGTAGGTGCCCAGAAGAAAAAACCGCCGCCGCGAGTTGAGTACGTATACCGTGGCTCCCCGATCGAAGCGATCCCAATCTAAAACGGACGCCTGCTTGACTACCACGGCGCATGTAGCACCTCGACGTTAGGCATACCCACCATCGGGACACCTAAATCGACGGCAAGCCGCCCAAAGCCTTCCGTCTCAAGCAGATGCTCATATGGCAGCTCTGGAAAACGCATGCCACCTCTGTGTAGGGCGGCATCCACCAATAACATGGCACCACCAACTGAGTGCAGCGGGATCACCTCACTATGGCGAAGGTCCTCCATGTATAGGCGTCGACCACTGTTTTTGGGTGGCATATATAGACCCTGCCACAACCACCGGTAGTATAAGTAGTCTCGCTTCGGCTCTGTTGTAATGAAGGTGTTTAAGTCAAACGTAGTGCCTCCACGCCTATACACACAGTGCGGCGCTACGATCCGCGCGCCGGTTTTACGCAAGGTGGAGACGATATCTGCTGGATAAGACCACACATCTACATCGATCCACAGAACCCAATCATCCGCTGCAGATAAACCAGCATCGATCATGTGGTTTCGCACCGCCGCGATGCCGCTACGCCGTTGCTTTTGTACGAGCCTCCTCGCTCGGTCGGCATGTTTGAATCGGGTGTGCACCACTTTTTGAAGCAGAACGATGTCGCGATAATCTTTCCGCAGCGGCTCTACGAGCTTCTGTAGCTCGGCCCAGCTACCATCAACACTGTCACCCTCACAAAACACTAACTTAATGTGATGCTTGGGAATATCGAGCTGAGCAATCAGCGCCAAGCAGGGTGCCAGATGATCCACCGCATCCCGTACGGGTATGAAAATAGCGAGGTTGTCGCCCTCTGACGGGGCTGCTGTCAGACACGCCGGATTCACTGTTCGTCTCAGCTCATCGAAAGTCAGGTATTTCCCGCGCAGTAGCCAATGAGCCATCTGGCTAACCGATTTGACAATAAAGGCGCGAACCGGTCGCTTAGTGGGCGGGACTAACCAGGTACCTTCCCAATAATGGCGCGCCAGTCGACCTTCATGAGCGAGCGGATCTGGCTCCACACCCCAGCGATCAAAGCCGTTGAATAGCGTTGATGGCGCGACATACAGACTCTTCGGGCTTTGATAAGACAGGCAAGACGCCGTCAGCAAGCACGGGCCGGTGGCATCTAGAATATTATTCGCTAGTCTATTTGCGCGTAGGCGCTCTAGCACGTGCAACCAAAAAGGATGCCCTGGCGGACTGGCAATCACGCCGTTAAAGACGAGATGGGGAAGTCCGCGGACGGCGGCGATAGGATGCCAATGAGTCGACGGCTCTAAGCTCAAAACAACGCGCTCTTCGTCTAGCAACACATCTAAAGACGCGAGACACTCGGTGTCAATGTCCGCATAGACACCACCAAACTTATAAAGCAACAGGTAACGAGCGGCGTCTGCACGCTTCACCCCTTCTGCGAAAGAGCAATACAGCTCGAGAAACTCAGGAAACGCCTGCGCTACGAAATCGAGCAAGGCACGATCTGACCAATGACGACGCTGCCACTGTGGATTATGACGTGACCAGGTCGCGGACCATGCCTTAAAGCGATCCGGGATAGCGTCTGTTTTCCACGTCTGATGGATAAGCTTGGGGATCATGTCGATATGTTCACTGTCAAAGCGCGCTCATTAAGCATCGCACCAACGTCGAACGGATAATGAGCAACAATCCACACTTCGCTTTTCGGCCGTGATCTAGTGGCAAGACCGACATCGTGCGGACTCGAATCAGCGCGCCCTATCCGCTTTACAGCATGAAGTTTTCATGCGCTAAACGATGGCCGGCCTCGGCTATCCTGTGCCGACGGCTTTCGTCGTCTAGTAGCAGTTGGCAGGCGGCGACAAACGTATCGACGTCATCCGCCACCAACGCATGAATGCCTGGCGAGACGCCTAGCCCGCGCACAGCATGTGACGTGGCAACCACTGCGCGGTGGTATAGCCACGCCTCCAGAATTTTGAATTTTGTACCACTCCCACCGCGAAGTGGCGCGATGGCAATGGCTGTGTTCGCGTAGGCATCGCGCAGATCAGGAAGTCTACCTGCCCACACCAAAGGTGCGGCTTTAAGAAAGCGCGCTAGCTCCTCTGTCGCATCACCTACGACATAGAATGTCAGCTGTGGGTGAGACTTTAATAAGCGAGGCAACGCGTTGTTCACAAACCAATAGATGGCGTCCCTATTCGGTAGATACCTCAGGTCACCTACAAACAGTAGAGAAGCAGACTGTGGATGACGGTGTTCTGGTAATCCTTCGCTTAAAGCGACGATTCGGTTAGGTAACGGTATAACTTGAGCGCGTGGGTGCTTGCGCGCAAGGACCTTGGCGTCTTCTGCTGCGGCAATGTAAATCACGCGGGCAAGCAACACGGCCGCACGCTCGGTGATGCGCGACAGACAGTAGAACTGACAGTAGCTTGCAGACTCTCGCCATTGGCGATACCGCAGCGCCATCCAAATGAAGCCGCGATACTTCTGAGACTCCCAGTCATCAATATCAATGTCTAACCGGTCGTGCCAATGAATGGGTAGCCAGTGAATTACTGGCAACACCTCTAAGCGGAAAACAATGATTTGATGGGGCGGATCAGCCGGTAACTCGCGAACAACGTCGTGAAACGCAGCTGGCATGGGTCGACGCCACGTATATCGCTTCCACCAGCGGTTGCTTCGCGCATCGGGGGCCACCACGATCATCTTGCCTGGCACGGCGCTAGGGCCACCTACGTTCACAGGGGCACCGTTAATCACCAATGTCACTAAGTCATACGAACGCGACAGTTCCGACGCCCACATCCAAGCACGCCGCTGTATTCCGGTACCCTGGGCGTCCGGTACTACAGGCGAGATCAATAAAGTCCACGGCCGCTTCATAGGGTTTGCACGACGGTTAGCCGTTCACGAGGCGTCATGTTAGTGCGGCTTTCAGCTCAACTGGGCGAGGTAGTCATGATACGCGCGTGTCAGTCCCGCCTTGAGCTCAATTCGGCCTTGCCAACCCAGTTGCGTTAATCGGTCAAGGTTTAATAACTTACGCTGCACCCCATCGGGCTTATCATGATCAAACGCAAGCGCGCCATTAAAACCAACTACCTCACAGACTAACTTGGCTAGCGCCGCAATACTGAGCTCGTGTCCACTACCGATATTAACTAACGGTGGCGTGTGATTCGTAAATAAAGGATCGGCCTGCGTGGAATCTAGGTTCATGAGGTAAACGCACGCATTGGCCATGTCTTCACTGTCCATGAACTCACGCAGAGGCGTACCACTGCCCCAGATCACCAGTTCGGCGGCATTGTTCACTTTGGCCTCGTGCGCGCGCCGGATCATGCCTGGAATCACATGGCTATTATCGGGGTGGTAGTTATCGCCAACACCATACAGATTGGTTGGCATCACTGCTAAAAATCGTGTGCCATACTGCCGGTTGTAACTCCAGCACATTTCAATGCCGCTGATCTTAGCGATGGCATAGGGTTGATTGGTGGGTTCCAATGGACCCGTTAATAGAGCAGTCTCTTGGATTGGCTGCGGTGCATCCTTCGGATAAATACAACTGGAGCCTAGGAACAGGAGTCGGCTAACGCCATTTTGGTACGCGCTCTCTAGCACGTGGGTCTGTATGGCGATATTTTGGTAAATAAACTCCGCTCGGTAGGTGTTGTTGGCGTGAATACCACCCACTTTGGCGGCCGCCAAGAACACAGCATCCGGCTTCTCTTTTGCGAAAAACCGCCTCACGGCCGCTTGGTCCGTTAAATCTAGCGCCTCATGCGTGGCCGTGAGCAGATTCGTGTAGCCCTCGCGCGTCAACGCACGCACAAGCGCTTGACCCACCATGCCACGGTGCCCCGCCACATAAATCTTGCTGTCTTTGGGGAGCGATGATGACCGAGCAGACTCTGTCATTAGCTATACCTGCAAGGGCAACGCTTACTCATGACTAAGTAAACTTTGGTAACCATTCGCACGTAGCAAAGCGGTCGCGCGTGCAAGCTGTAGATCCTGCGACACCATTTCCTGACACATGGCCTGCGCGCTAATCGTCGGCTCCCAACCGAGTTCACGTCGCGCTTTGCTGGCGTCACCCAATAAAGACTCTACTTCCGCTGGTCTAAAATAATTCGGATCGACCCGAACGATGACATCACCAGGCTTAATGGCTGGCGTATCGGCGCCCGCTACCTGCCTGACCACACCCACCTCGTCCAGCCCACTACCCACAAACTCAAGCGTGACGCCTAAAGCCTCAGCTGTCCACAGCACAAACTGGCGAATGCTGTGTTGCTGGCCAGTGGCAATCACATAATCTTCTGCTTTCGTTTGCTGCAGCATCAACCACTGCATTGCTACGTAGTCCTTCGCGTGCCCCCAATCGCGCATCGCATTCATATTGCCCAAATACAGGCAGGGCTCAATCCCTTGCGCGATGTTACACAGCCCACGCGTGATTTTTCGGGTGACAAAGGTCTCACCGCGGCGTGCTGACTCATGATTAAACAAAAGACCATTACAGGCATACATACCATAGGACTCTCGGTAATTGACCGTGATCCAATACGCATACAATTTGGCAACGCCATAAGGACTTCGAGGATAAAAAGGCGTGCTTTCTTTCTGAGGCGTCTCACGCACGAGACCAAACAACTCCGAACTGGAGGCCTGATAAAACCGCGTGGTTTTTTCTAAGCCGCAGTGGCGAATTGCCTCTAACATGCGCAAGGTGCCCAGTGCGTCGACATCGGCCGTATATTCTGGCAACTCAAAGCTCACCGAGACATGTGACTGAGCGCCTAAATTATAAATTTCATCCGGCCTCACCTGATTCACAACGCGAATCAAGCTCATCGAATCTGCTAAGTCGCCGTAGTGCAATTTAAAACGCGCGCCTTCCAGATGCGGATCTTCATACAGATGATCTACGCGCTGCGTATTGAACTGTGAGGAGCGGCGCTTGATGCCATGCACCTCATAACCCTTCTCTAGCAGAAGCTCTGCTAAGTAAGATCCGTCTTGCCCAGTGATGCCGGTGATCAATGCTTTTTTCATAAAAGGTTCACAATGCGCTGAGGTGCCGTTTGCCATTGTACCGGCTATCGATCACCAGCGGCCAGCGTCAAGACCACAGGCGAGCGACAGGCCGACAGGCTATGCCCGTCAGCTAGCCACTTACCCTCGATGCGTGACGCACTCAGTGACTCGATGCTGCAGCTTTCTCCTGTGCGTTATACGCTTTCCAGGATTCGTCTACGATGTACGCATGAATACGCTCGGCATCTGCGTGCGACAACACATCGTCCCAGCGCGCCATGCCTTTGTTCTTTAATAAACCCTCGAGTACGATCTGATAAAAGATCTGATGTTTCTCAGGCGTGAGACGTCTTAAATCCGGCAATAGGCCGCGATCTAACATATGGCAGCGCCCGCAGAAACGGTTGTACAACACCTCGCCTTCGGCGACTTGTGCGGCAGACCCTTCATGCGCTGGTGGCTTCGGTACGGCAATAGGCTCGTACTTGGCAGGCACTGGCACTGCACCACCGCCGACCTTAAAGGCGATGACACGACCCACATTGTCATAGTGATAAGTCGCGGTGTTATCTAAGATGGGATAGTTAACAGCGTTACCGCCATAGCCTGCCATCACCACAACGTACTGAATGCCATTAATGCGATACGTCGCGGGTGCTGCCATGATGCCGGTACCGACAAACACACTGGTGAGCTTTTCACCGTTATCGGCTTTGTAGACGTTTAACATGCCAGCGGCGTCACCCTGAAATACCAAGCCACCGGCTGTGGAGAGCAGGCCGCCATCCCAACTGGTGACTGTCGGCACTTCCCACTTCAGCGTTTGCGTGACCGGATCCCAGGCACGCAAAAAGCCACGGCTTTTAGCTGGTGGTAGGCCTTTCGCTAGGGTGTCGAGCGGCGGTAACGAGCCATATAGACTCTTCAAGTCCTTAGGCACATAGGCCTCAGCGGAGAAGGCGGGCACCGTGAACCATCCCTCAATCATGCCAGCCCGCTGTTTAGCAGAGTCCATATAGACCATAGGCCATTCCATCGCCGGAATATAGGTGAGCTTGGTCTGCGGGTCATACGACATCGGCTGCCAACTGTGCGCACCCGAATTCGCCGGAAACAGCAGCTTCGGTTCTTTCAGATACTCCGCAGCCGGGTTAGGTATGGGTCGGCCAGTCTTCAGATCAATACCTTTAGACCAATTAACAAACGCAAAGTTGTTGGCCGATAACAAGGCGCCGGTCGCCCGATCAAGCACATAGTAATAACCATTCTTAGACGCATGCATCAATACTTTGTGAGGGCCATCAGTCAAAGTAAGCTCAGTCAAAATCATTTTCTGGGTGGCGTCATAGTCCCAACGATCGCCTGGCGTTTCTTGATAATGCCAAGCGATGAGACCGGTTTCGGCATGCACTGCGACGATGGAGGCCGCATACAGATCATCGCCACCCGCGCGCCCACCTGCCTTAATGTTGTAAGGCGCACCGTTGGCGGTACCGAAATAGACCAGCTTCAACTCTGGGTCGTAGCTGATCCCATCCCATGCCGTGCCACCACTGCCCTTGTCCCACTCATGATGTGGATCCCACGTCTTAACGGCGTCTACCAAGTGAGGCTGATCTTGTGGCCCCTCCTTAGGATCGCGAGGCACTGTATAAAAGCGCCACTTGAAAGCGCCCGTCGATAGATCATAGGCAGCGACATAGCCACGACCGCCGGCAAAATCAGCGCCGGCACTACCGACCACCACCACATCACCCGCCACCACCGGTGTGGCCGTCAGTGTGAACGGGGTTTTAGGACCGCGCGCTGGCAAGGTATCGACCTTAAAAATTCGTTGACCGGTCTTCGCATCAAGAGCATGCAAGTAGCCATCAAGGGAGCCTACGTATACGCGACCTTTCCAGACCGCCACGCCACGATTGATGGCATCACAACACGCATAACGGCCCCACTGCCCATCCACCTCAGGATCGTATTGCCAAAGCTCCTTACCCGTACTCGCATCTAACGCGTACACCCAACCAAAATTACCCGTGGTGTAGAGCGCCCCATCCACCACCACCGGTGTCGCCTCAAGACCTCGACGTGAGTCCAATCGGTATTCCCATGCAAAGCCCAACTGCTTAACGTTGTCGACATTGATATCTTTAAGCGGACTGAAATAGGTTCCGCCCGCGTCACGGCCACTGGCTAGCCACTGATCAGGTTCATTGCTGGCATTGGCAAGACGTGACGCATCGACCGCTCCAGCCATCGAGGCTACTGGGTCGGTAGGGTGGCGACTGCAGGCCCCCAAAGCCATGGCAGCCAAAGCTGCCCACATCGCCATCAGCACGAGCGATACAGATTTCTGCGAGGAAACATGCATCGGATTCATGGTTGTCATAAAGCCCACCTTATTGCCAAAAGCGATCAGTCCGTGCTTTGACTATACCGACCCGAACGCCAGGATGACACCGCGACGCCCACACAGGGATCGAAACTCAAGACACTTTGTGGTGAAGTGCGACACTACACAGAGACCTTTGACGCATGAATAGCACCCACCCAACGATCAGCTCGCCAACGCCCGAACCGCCCTTTGTCAGCGGTTGGTTCGCACTGTTCGCCATCTACGCCACCAACTTAGGGGTCGGGATCCTCTTTGGCTTCCAACCCCCCCTCATTGCCTTGGTGCTACACCGCGAGGGCATTTCGGGTCTAGCCATCGGCGCCATCACCAGCATCGCCACGATTGCGGTCATTTTGCTAGGACCTTGGTACCCCAAGCTTCTAAGGTCGTTAGGTCTTCGTAAATCGATTGCCTATGGCATCTTACTGGCGGCTGCTCTGCAGTTTGTGATGCCTTTAAATACCAGTCCGGGGTTCTGGCTGATCCTGCGCTTTATCTCTGGCTGCGGTCTTGGCCTCGCCTGGATCGGCACTGAAGTGTGGCTTAACCGCATTGCTACCGACCGCACACGCGGGCGGATGATGGCCACCTATGCCACGGTTTTCGCTGCGGGTGTACTGACTGGACCCCTCCTGTTGCAATGGACTGGCACAGAGGGCTCACGACCCTTCTACATCGGCGCCGCCGCACTGGTGCTCACCGTGCTGCCCTTAGCCTGTCTTAGGCGCGGCCCGGATGGGGTTGTCGACGATCAAGAACCGACCAGCTTTATGGGTATCCTGCGCGTCGCGCCCACCGTGATGCTCGCCGCGCTGACAGCGGGTCTGATCGAGGCCGCCGACATCTCTCTCCTACCCGTTTACGGCGTGGCTTCTGGGCTATCCGAGAACACCGCGCTACAGCTCGTGTCCATCTTCTTATTGGGGAATGTCCTCCTACAACTACCCATCGGCGCACTGTCGGACCGCTTTGGCCGAAAACGCATCCTCGCCGCCTGTGCCTTGGTCAGCGTCATAGGCCCCCTCTTGCTGCCGCTAGGCATGTCCCTGCCCGCCCTGCTCTGGCCCCTACTCTTTATATGGGGTGGCACCATGTATGGCTTTTACACACAGGGCATTGCCCTCGTGGGAGATAGCTATGCCCCGCACGACCTCGCCCACGCCAACACCGTTTTTGTGATGGTGTATTGCGCAGGGGGGGTGGTCGGCCCAAGCCTAGGCGGCTTCGGCATGGATATTTGGCGACCCACCGGGCTAGTGGTCACTTTAAGTGCCGCCGCCTTGATCCTGTGGGTCGGACTCTGTTGGGAGTACCTGCGATCGACACGCGTCTCTCGCGGTTAGCAGCAGACCCCGCTATAGTCTCGCCATGGCGGACTACACCTTTGCATTTGAAACCTCGACCACCCATGCGGGCTTCTTAAAAGCCCCCTCGCTGGCCATGAAGCCCCGTGCCCGATTCTTGGTGGCGGGTATTCCGTGGGATGGCGCCACCACCAACCGGCCAGGCGCTCGCTTTGGCCCGTATCAAATTCGCCGTGCAAGTCACATGCTGTGCGACGGCATACACCCCTTGTTTGGCGCATCACCGTTGGATCAGTTAGCCGATGCGGGTGATCTCACGCTACCGAACACCTCCTTGGCGGCCATGCGAGCAGCGCTACTCCCCAAGGCACAGGCGTTAATCAGCCAACACCACATGGCGTGGTTAGGTGGTGATCACTCCATTACCCTCCCGTTGCTTCGCGCCTATCGCGCACACCACGGACAGCCACTGTCCTTACTGCATTTTGATGCGCACTGTGACACGTGGCAGGATCATTTCGGTGAACCAAATCGGAAGAGCACACGTCTGAACTCCAGTCACTTCAGCTCATCTCGTATGCCG
>CAIYVA010000051.1 GCA_903929455.1 uncultured Pseudomonadota bacterium
CCTGAGAAATTGGTACGCCTACCGATTCGTTTATTGTCCGTGATCATTTACGGCGCGGACGCCGCCTCACTGTCCGCGGATTAGCTCGTGCGTAGGGCGCAACAACCTTGCGTGAGAGTAAACGACGTGCTAAAAAAGAAGCCCGTTTTCAGCGACTAAATCGACCGTAGGGTCACCGGCTCCTTGCCGGCGGTTCTGCCCCGTTTTGATCGCCCAGAGCGCGCCTTGAGGGCGCCCTGTCGACTAGCTGGAGTAGTGAATGACCGCGATGGATTCCCTGTCTCTAAGCATCAGCCTCGCGGTTGTTGTTAACCTCACTCTGTAGGCGAACGAATGCCCCTTCGACTGCTTCGCTTTGGCCTCACACGGCAGCATCCAGAGCCACGGATGTTTACTCAGCACGATGAGCTGAAATCAAGCTATGACGTGGTGATCATTGGTGCCGGTGGGCATGGCTTAGCCGCAGCGTACTACTTAGCCCGTGATCATGGCATCACCAATGTGGCGGTACTAGAGAAGGGCTACATCGGTGGCGGCAATACGGGTCGTAACACCACCATCATCCGTTCCAATTATTTAACGCCAGAAGGCGTGCAGTTCTATGACGAGAGTGTTCGCCTCTGGCAGGACCTGTCGCAGGACTTTGATCTCAATTTATTTTATTCGACGCGTGGTCATTTCACCTTGGCGCATACCGATGCGGCGATGCGCACCATGCGGTGGCGAGCGGAAGTGAATAAGCACTACGGCGTGCAAAGTGAGGCGGTAGACGCCAAGTCCGTACAGGATGCGGTGCCGATGATGGACATTAGCTGTGGTGGTCATGCGCCAGTGGTCGGTGCGTTGTATCACGCCCCCGGCGCGGTGGCTCGCCATGATGCGGTGGCCTGGGGCTATGGCCGCGGCGCTGATCGTCGCGGCATTGAGATTCATCAAAAGACAGAAGTCTTGTCGATTGAGACCACAGACTCCGGCTCAGGTCCCGCCATATCCGGTGTGATGACCAACCGCGGCCGGATCAGTACCAAGAAAGTATTGTGTGCGGTGGCAGGCTCCACACCACGCATGCTGTCGATGGTGGGCTTAACATCGCCACTTTATATTCACCCGCTGCAAGCGATGGTGTCAGAACCTGTGAAGCCATGGTTAGATCCGATCATCGTGTCCGGGTCCTTGCATGTGTATGTGAGTCAAACAGCGCGCGGCGAGTTGGTGATGGGTGCCTCCCTCGATCCTTATGAGTTGCACGCGACGCGCTCCACTTTAGATTTCACCGAGTCTCTCTCGATGCATATGCTTGAGATGTTCCCCTTCCTAGGTGACGTCAAAGTCGTCAGGCAATGGGCGGGCATGGCCGATATGACGCCTGATTTCGCGCCCATCATGGGTAAAACGCCCATTAAAGGTTTTTACCTCGATTCGGGCTGGGGTACGTGGGGCTTTAAAGCCACCCCGGTGTGTGGCAAAACGATGAGCCATACAGTGGCCACCGATGAAAACCACACGTTGATTACAGGCTTTGGATTAGATCGCTTCCGCCGTTATGCACTGACGGGCGAGAAGGGTGCTGCCTCGGTGGGCCATTAAATGAAGATCATGACCTGTCCGATCAACGGTCCTCGCTTGATCAGTGAATTTGCCTATGCGGGTGAACTGAAAGAGATGCCTGACCCGACGCAGGTCAGTGATGAGCAGTGGGCGGATTACGTATTTAATAAGAACGGTCCAGCCGGCATTAAGCGTGAGTGGTGGTGCCACACTGCCAGTGGTGTTTGGTTCATCGCGGAGCGGGATACGACCCGTGATGTGATTATGCGCACTTATCTGTATCAGGCGGAGGTTGCGCTCACATGATGCGTCTACCGACCCTTGCTGGTGAATGGATTGATCGCACGCGCACGGTGACCTTCACCTTTGAGAGCGAGCCTGTGACGGGTTATGAGGGTGACACGATCAGTACGGCGCTCGCTGCGGGGGGCGCGCGTGTCTTTGGACGCTCTTTCAAATATCACCGGCCACGCGGGTTTTTGAGTTTTGCTAATCATGATGTCAACGTCATGACCCAAGTGGAGTCTGTTGGCCGGAGTATTCCGAACGTGCGTGGCGATGTGGAGGCGCCGATCGCTCATTCTAAAGTCACCGCGGTGAACACGCGCGGAGGCTTAAAGAACGATCGCTATGCATTTTTAAATCGCCTTTCGACGTTTTTGCCCGTTGGTTTCTATTACAAGGCGTTTCACAGTAAGCGTTTGTTCCCAACCTGGGAGCGGCTATTTCGTCGTATCACCGGCCTTGGCACGGTTGATCTAGAGGCGTCGCATCGTTCAACACCTAAGCGTTATGACTTCTGTGATGTTTTGGTGATTGGCGCTGGTCCTGCTGGTTTGTCAGCGGCTCTGGCGGCCGCCTCCACCGGTGCGGATGTCTTATTGGTGGATGAGAACCGGGCATTGGGCGGCAGTGGTCTGTACGCCCGCGCCGGCACTGAGTCCGTGCTCGCTAAAACGGAAACTTTGGTTCGTGCTGTATTGGCTGAGCCGCGTATTCGTGTGCTGCTGTCTAGTTTTGCATCTGGCTACTATGCCGATCACTGGGTGTCCGTGATTGCGCCTGAAGCCATGGTAAAAGTGCGTGCGCGATCGGTCGTGATTGCGCAAGGTGCTTACGAACAACCCTGTGTTTTCCGTGGCAATGACTTGCCGGGTGTGATGTTAGCCAGTGCCGCACAGCGTCTGCTGTACCGCTTTAGTGTGGCGCCAGCGCGCCGTATTGCGGTGTTAACGGCGAACGCGGAAGGCTATGCCGCAGCACTCGATGCCAAGAGTCGGGGTCTCGAGGTGGCGGCCGTCCTTGATTTGCGCGCGACACCCGGACCTGACAGTGCTGATTTAATGGCGCAGTTGTCACAGCAAGGGATCCGAGTCATCACCGATGTAAAACCCATTGAGGCTGTGGCGGGTCGTGATGGGTCGGTGGCGCGTCTTCGCTACCGCGTGGGCGGTAGTGAGGAAGCGATCGCAGTGGATGGTGTGTGGATGAGTGTGGGCTTTGCGCCTGCCAGCGCATTCTTGCATCAAGCCGGTGCGACGATGCGCTATGAATCATCCATAGAGCAATTCGTGCCAGAGCGCTTGCCGGCGGGTCTCTATGCGTGTGGCAAAGTTGCGGGCGCTTATGACTTAGCCGCACGCATCGCTGATGGTGAGCGCGCCGGGCGGCAGGCGGTCAGTGCGTTAGGGTCCGTGGATGCTCTGCCCGTGGCGCCTGTCATGCCAGTGCGTGAGTGTCCAAACCACCCCTATCCTGTGTTCGCGCATCTGGCCGGTAAAGAGTTTGTTGATTTTGATGAAGACTTGCAGATCAAGGATATTGAGAACGCATGCCAGGAGGGCTTTGACTCCACCGAGCTTTTAAAACGTTACTCCACGATGGGCATGGGCCCGAGTCAGGGTAAGCACTCTAATCTGAATGCACTCAGGATTTTGGCAGCGTGGCGTGGCGATGCCATGGGCGCGCATGCGCTCACCACGTCCCGACCCATGTTTCATCCGGTACCGATGGCCCATTTGGCAGGCCGCGGCTTTATGCCGGAACGCAAAACGCCGATGGATGCGGATCACGCCCGTTTAGGTGCCGTGTGGATGCCGGCAGCCAACTGGCGACGCCCTGAGTACTACGCAGTGCCGGATGTCAGTAGAGAAGCCGCGATCACTGCAGAAGTGCATGCCGTACGCAACGGGGTGGGTCTGATTGACGTAGGCACTCTAGGCAAGATCGAAGCGCATGGTGCGCGAGCAGGCGAATTCTTAGATCGCATCTACACCGCGCGATATTCCAATCTTAAAGTGGGCATGACCCGTTATGGGTTGATGCTAGATGAATCAGGCGTGATCATCGATGATGGTGTGATCGCGCGTCTGACACCCGAATGTTTTTATTTCACCACCACCACGGGTAATTCCGCCACGCTGTTTCGTGAGTTTGGTCGCTTGGCCACGTGGTGGGGAATCCCGGTTGGGCTTGTCAATCTCACGGGGCATTATGCCGCTTTCAACCTGGCAGGGCCGCAATCTAGAGCTGTGTTAAGTCAGCTAACGGATATGGATTTATCCGACGCAGCCTTCCCTTATTTGGCAGTACGTGAGGGTTTGGTGGCGGGTGTGCCTTGTCGCTTGATGCGCGTGGGCTTTGTCGGCGAATTAGGTTACGAGATCCATCTGCCCTTTGAGTTCGGCTCTGAGTTGTGGCGCGCTGTGTTACAGGCAGGCCAGGGGCATGGCATCCGACCCTTCGGTGTAGAAGCGCAGCGTATGCTTCGTTTAGAAAAAGGTCACGTGATCATCGGACAAGATACGGACGGTGTCACTAACGCCCTAGAGATCGATGCGCCGTGGGCCATTAAAATGGACAAAGCATTTTTCATTGGACAAAGAAGTCTGGCGGTTTTAGCGAAGCAGCCGTTGCGGCAGACCTTGGTGGGTTTTCAAATGCCACTCGGTGTCACTGAGCGACCGAAGGAGTGTCATCTGATCATCGAACAAGGCCGCATAGCCGGTCGGGTCACCAGCGTTGGCTTCTCGCCGACCTTGGGGCGCGTGATTGGTTTAGCGCTCGTTGACCCAACCGTCGCTCATCAGTCGCACTTACGCGTGCGTAGGGAGGCAGGCGTTGAGGCCTCTTTAGAGGTGACGTCGCATCCATTTTATGACCCAGCTGGTGCGCGTCAGAAAATGGAGCTCGCCTCATGAGTGGCTTGACTTCATTATCGCGACGTTCACCTATTGAAGCGTGGATTGATCAGGCAGCCGAGGGCTCACAACTGCGGCAAGGCATGCCGCAGCCGTTACGTTTGCGCAGCACAGCGGCGCAGGGCACTGCGGTGACTTTGACGGAGGTGTCATGGCATCGTCGTTTGGGGCTTAAAGGTCCCAATGCAGAGGCGTGGTTGGTAGCGCACGGCTTAGCACCTGCACCGTCAGCCAACACCTGGCAGCGGGCGAATGGCGCTTTGGTTGGTCGCTTAGCGACCTCCGAGTTTTTGGTTGAAGCCATGGAGTCGAGTGCGCAAGTTGCGGTGGCCGCGGCTGCGGCCGAGTTGTACGCCACCGACAGACCCCAAGGTGTCTATCCGGTGGTTCGTCACGACCTGGTGCTTCGCCTGCAAGGCCCTAAGCTCAATGAGCTGTTAAGGCAGATTTGCGGTGTTAATTTCCAGCCACTGCTCAGCCAAGCATCCGCCGAGCAGGGCCCGTTATTGATGACCTCGATGATCGGCGCGAGTGTCGTGGTGGTCCCTGTGCGGGGTACTGCGGGAGCTGAGCTGATCTTGTGGGTCGATCCTAGTTTTGCGATGTATTTTTGGACCACGCTACTGCAAGTTGCCGCCGAGATCGGTGGTGGTGTCTTGCTCGACCCATCTAACGAAGTCTGAGGGGATCTTAATGACGCCTGCACAAGCTAAAAAACTATTTACGGAACACCAATGTCGCTACGTGTTAGCGCAGTTCGTCGATATTCACGGCGCCGCTAAGGCTAAGGCCGTGCCGATTGAACATTACGACATGGTGGTAGGCGATGGCGCAGGCTTTGCCGGCTTTGCGATTTGGGGTCTCGCCATGACGCCCGATGGCCCTGACTTCATGGCCGTCGGTGATCCGAGCACCCTATCGCCTATTCCGTGGATGCCAGGGTATGCACGCATGGCCTGTAACGGTCATGTGGGTGGTAAGCCCTATGCGTTGTGTTCGCGTGTGGCAGCAAAAACCCAGCTCGACAAATTGGCGAAGCATGGCTACACGATGTTTACCGGTATTGAGCCTGAGTTCATGTTGTTAAAGCGTGATGCCAATGGCGCCTTGGCTCCCATTGATCCGACCGATCAATTGGATAAGCCTTGCTATGACTATAAAGGTCTGTCACGTGGTGGCGCGATTTTAGATGATATGTCGCGGCACATGCGTGCGGTGGGCATTGACGTCTATCAGATTGACCATGAGGATGCGAATGGTCAGTTTGAGGTGAATTACACTTATACAGACGCCATGAAATCGGCCGATCACTTCACTTTCTTCAAGATGGGCGCCAGTGAAATCGCACACGCCCATGGTGCGGTCGCCACCTTCATGCCAAAGCCTTTCGCAAATCGTGCCGGCAATGGCGCGCATTTTCATATTTCATTAGGCAC
>CAIYVA010000052.1 GCA_903929455.1 uncultured Pseudomonadota bacterium
ATTAGTACCATCAGACCGGGGCCCGGATTGCGGTAGGCGTGGGTCACCCCTGCTGGGATGGTAAATCGCCACGTTTCACCGTCCGGCACGAGCACATCGCGAAGGATGCCATCTTCCTTTAAGCGCACCTGGGCGGGTCCTGTGACGACGGACACTTCGTGGCCGAGGATATGTCGATGATTGCCGCGAACCACGCCTGGCTGTGAGATCACCACATGCACATTATGGGCATCGCGTAGATGCCGATCCTCTACCGGCTCGAATAGGGTGCCCTTGATGTCGGTATGCGTTTTGACGACTTCTATTGTGGCTTTGGCCATATTTATAACTCGTGGTTGGATGGAGTGATGAGGTGCTGCTGGTCGGTGGTCGGCATCAAGCCGATACCAACATAATCAATCACGCAGGGTGCTGCAAAAGCCATTGATTCAGTGTGCTGATCGCTGACGGCTCAAGATGTAGTCCTAGCTTAGTTCGGCGCCACAAAATGTCTTCCGCGGTACAAGCCCATTCAACTTGGCGTAGATACTGAATCTCAGCGGCATACAGACCAGGCAACACTTCAGGTCCGAGTGCCGCGAGTGGTTTGCCGTCGGGCCACCAGTGCGTGAGGCGAGTCCCATAGGTGCGGATGAGGCGCTCTATCAGTTCGCTCGGTGCGTGCGCATAGCGCAGGCGCGTTGTCGCAGCAAATTGGCTAAAATCACCTTGCGCCGCATCGGCACCAGGCAGCGGTGTTTTTGCAGTCCACGCTGTGCCCTGAGTTCCTAATTTTTTCTGTAGGAGGGCGAGCGCATCTTCGGCCAAGCGTCGGTAGGTCGTGAGTTTGCCGCCGAACACAGACATGAGTGGCGGGCTTTCGCAACTCCATTCTAAATCGTAGTCACGCGTGACGCTTTTAGGGTCAGTCGATTCATCCTGTAGCAGGGGACGCACGCCCGAGTAACTAAAAACGACATCTGCCGGGGTGACAGATTGCTTGAAATAATGAGTGGCTAGCGTGCAGAGATAACTGGTTTCTTCACTTGAAATGCTCGGGTGGGTCGGATCGCTTTGATCGTCTACATCGGTAGTGCCCAGCAAAGTGAAATGCTGTTCATACGGGACCGCAAAAACGACTCGGCCGTCGACGTTTTGGAAAAGATAGGCTGCCTCATGTTCGAATAACTTGGGCACCACAATATGGCTGCCCCTCACCAGACGAACGGCATGATGTGCGCGGATCGGTGTATACGCATTTAAAAAACGCGTCACCCAGGGGCCGGCCGCATTGATCACGCTGCGAGCGCGTATGGTCTGAGTGTTTCCATCGGGCGACTGTAAGGAGGCAACCCAGCGGGTGCCCTCGCTCGTCAGGCCCACGCAGCGGGTGCGTAAGTGGATCATGGCGCCCCGCTCGTGGGCGTCTAGCGCATTCACAACGACCAGTCGGGCGTCATCGACCCACGCGTCGGAATAGACAAATCCGGTGCGCTGAGGCGCCCGTAGTGGTTCCCCGAAACGGTGTGTCGCTAGGTTGATCGATTCGGAAGGCGGTAAGACGTCTCGGCGCGCTAAGTGGTCATATAAGAATAGTCCCGCGCGAATCATCCACGTGGGCCGCAAATGGGGCTCGTGCGGGAGTACAAAGCGCAGTGGCCAGATGATATGTGGTGCGGCTTTAAGTAAAACTTCCCTTTCTTTCAATGCCTTAGAGACGAGTCGGAACTCACCGTGCTCCAGGTAACGTAATCCGCCATGGATCAGTTTGGTGCTGGCCGATGAGGTATGGCTAGCCAGATCGTCTTGTTCACAGAGGAGGACTTTCAGGCCTCGGCCGGCAGCGTCCCGGGCGATGCCAGTCCCATTGATGCCGCCACCGATGATCAGGGTGTCATAGAGTGGGGTTTCGTCGCGCATCCTCAAAAATCCTCTGAATCTTGGCCCACAGGACGCGCCATGCTTAGGCTGGAGGGCTTAAGCTACAGTCGGCCACTGGGTAGAGGACTATCATAGCGCGCGAAAGAGGGGCTAGATTTGCTTAATAATTGATCCAGAAGCACTATTTTGTCATGGACAGTGGTATTCACCTATCAATTGCCGTAGAGTACTCGGCGGCTCGTGCTCCTTCCTCCTTTTCTGCCTTTCGCCACCCCGGTTCTCGGGTAAAGCGCTGACATCAAAAGCGAAGC
>CAIYVA010000053.1 GCA_903929455.1 uncultured Pseudomonadota bacterium
AGGTGGCTCACACTGCGTCGTATGCAGGCGACGTCGCTATACGATGGGTCGTTGTTGCCTAGGCGTTAAGCCCGTACTTAGATTAGCGGCAGCTAGCAGGTAGCCACTGTGGATTGGTTGCGATCGAACCGGTGGTGAGTGCGATACCTGCGCTATTGCTCGCCACCCCCGCAGCACTGGCAGGCCCCCAGGTGGCGGTGGCAGGGGCCGTCTGTAGGCCGCAGAACCAGACGAGTTCGCCGCTGCCGTTGGTGACAATGAGTGGGTAGATGGTGAGTTTCGAACCAATGAGCTTGGCATTGGCGCTGCCGTTGAATGTACCGATCAGAGCGCCGGTGCCGGCACCGGTGGTGAGTGTCACGTATTTACCGCTTGGCGCGATGGTGCTCCCGCCAAGCGGTCCCGTGCAGCCGGTGGCGGTACCCACCAGCGTCGTTGGGAAGACGCCGCAAGAAGCGTAAAAGTCACTCATGGCGACTTCTACGCCCGACGCTAAGGATACGAATTCAGTGGTTTGGCTACGGATGACGTAGTTCTGGTAAGCCGGCAGAGCAATGGCAGACAAGATGCCGATGATGGCGATCACGATCATCAGTTCGATGAGCGTGAAGCCGTGCTGGATTTTAACGTAGCTGCCTTGTGAGCCGTGCTGTGTATGCGCGCGGCTGTATTGGTCTAGGGTCTCAACGTGCGCCCTAGACTGCAAGCTTGCGCCACGCGAATAAAAAGCAGGGCGGCTCGTGTGATATCGGTGAGTCATTGTGTGTTCACTCTGCGAGATGTCGATCGAGCCAATCATCGCGCAGGCGAGACAGCCAATTTAGTGTGGTGCTGTTTAAGCGGCTGTTATTGTCCTGTACGTGGGCGCGCCTGTCATGTGACGCCAATCACATAGCTGCCTATGAAGAGGCAAAAAAAAGGGCCCTTTCGGGCCCTTTCGATGAGCGAAGGTCGGTGTTAGCGACAGCTAGCAGGTAGCCACTGTGGATTGGTAAGGATCGATCCGGTGGTCAGCGCGATACCTGCGCCATTGCTGGCAATACCCGCAGCACTGGCAGGACCCCAGGTGGCGGTGGCAGGTGCTGTCTGCAGGCCGCAGAACCAGACCAGATCGCCATTGCCGTTGGTGACAATGAGCGGGTAGACCGCCATCGTCGACCCACTGAGCTTGGCATTGGCGCTACCGTTAAAGGTGCCGATCAGTGCGCCGGTGCCAGCACCGGTGGTCAGCGTCACGTACTTGCCGGTTGGCGCCACGGTGCTCGTACCCAATGGACCGGTACAGCCGGTGGCGGTGCCGACGAGTGTGGTTGGGAAGACGCCGCAGTTAGCGTAGAAGTCGCTCATGGCGACTTCTACGCCTGATGCGATGGATAGAAATTCAGTGGTTTGGCTACGGATAACGTAGTTCTGATAAGCCGGCAGGGCGATGGCCGCCAAGATGCCGATGATGGCGATCACGATCATCAGTTCGATGAGGGTGAAACCTTTCTGGATCTGTTTGCCGATGTGATGGATAGACATAAACATTGCTCCTAAACACTTAATCAAAAAATACGGGACCGATCGCTTCTAGCACTGATGACTTAAGTCCATCCGCGTGCCTACCGGTAGTGGGGATGATTTTGTCTGAGAAGCCCTTGGCGTTTTGATAACTGGGTCAAGGATTTGGCATGCGCTACCGTAAATAAATGAGAGATTGCATCCCCCCAGTGGGGGGTTATTTCGTCGATGCTCGGTGTTGTTTCGGGGCGCGTGTCGCACTTTTTGCTAATGCCGAGGCTTTTCCGCAAAATGACGCAATCTATGAGCCACTCAGCCCTCCGTTTGTTTTTGGCGCAATACGATTTGATCGTAGGCGACATCGATGGCAATGCGGCCCGAGTGCTGCAAGCGGCGGCGCTTGGACGCGCGGCCGGTGCGGATGTGGTGCTGACGCCGGAGCTGTCATTGGTGGGTTATCCGCCGGAAGATCTGTTGTTTCACTCCGGTTTTCGGACTCAAGTGAAAGAGGCGGTAGCGCGCCTAACCCAGGCGTCGGGTTCTATCGATCTCGTCTTTGGTTACCCCGAATATCACGATGGCAAAATCTACAACTCCGCCGCGTTGATCCGAGATGGTCGGGTCTATGCCAATCACCGTAAGCAAGCTTTGCCTAATTACAAGGTTTTCGACGAAAAACGCTACTTTTCGCCGGGCTTAGCCCCCACTTTGGTCGACGTTCAAGGGGCTCGTATTGCTTTGTTGGTGTGTGAGGATCTTTGGCAGTCGGCCCCTGCCTTGGCCGCTAAGGCGGCGGGTGCTGAGGCGATCGTGGCGATTAATGCATCTCCCTTTGAATTACATAAGCAACGCGAACGAGAGTCGGTCGCGGGGTTGCGCGCCCAAGAGACCGGTATCCCATTGATTTACATCAATATGGTGGGTGGCCAGGATGAGCTGGTGTTTGATGGCAACAGCTTCGTGTTGGCGGCGGATGGGTCGCTAACCCAGCGTTTGCCCGCTAGGGTTGAGGCGACCGCGTTGGTCGAGCTTACGCGCGTGGATGGCCGCTTGGTGCCA
>CAIYVA010000054.1 GCA_903929455.1 uncultured Pseudomonadota bacterium
AAGCCGGCATAAAAATCGGCCGGCCGCCGTCTCGCGTGCGACCCGAAGCGAACAGCAACCTCGCGCGCCGCGAAGTCAATGAGATTACCCTTGACGGCGGCCTCGAAGAGTTCACGAGACTTACGTTTTAGATTCACCAATACGCTCAGTCAGTGCACGCGTCAGTGGTACTTAGCAAGCCTACCCGCCGCCGGCGATGGCAGCACTAGAGCCTCAATGGCCGGTGTTGCAGACGCCTCCAACGCGTTAATACGATCACTCGGCGCAGGGTGTGTCGCAAACAGCAATCCTAGGCTTTTATCATCACCCTTCTGTGCACGTAATTTCTGCATCACACCTAACATGGCGGAGGCATCGTACCCAGATCGTCCAGCGATCACCATACCCTCTCGATCCGCTTGATACTCGGCGCTCTTATCAAGCCCTTTGGAGATCATTTCGGTGCCGATGCTCGCAACCTTTGCCATGATGGCGTCATGGTCTCCTTTAAGCGCAGCACTCGCACCGAGCGCGACTAACTTCTGCTGCTTAATCACTTCCCACTGATGCTTACGATTAATATGAACGACTTCGTGAGAAAGGATTGCCGCCAACTCATCCTCGGTTTCTAATAAATCATAAAGTCCGCGAGTCACAAAGACGATACCGCCAGGAAACGCGAAGGCATTAATCGAAGGCGTATCTAACACGGCAAATCGCCAAATCAACTCTGGCCGCTCAGAATGCTGAGCAACATGTCTACCGACCAGATTGATGTAATGCTGCGCTTTTGCGTTATTCCACAGTGGTGCCGCGCCTAATATGGACGCTGCGACAATGTTGCCAGACTCCACCTCCTCTTCGGGCGATTCTTTCGCTGTCACCGTCTTGATTGCATCAAAGGCGGTGCTCCCAGTCGATGCGTCATTGGATTTAGCTGGGCTTGGTTTTGTAGCCCCGATCCCCGGGATAGATGGTATAGATGAGAGACTCGGTATAGCCTTGCCTGCTGCATATACATCTTCAAAAGATAGGTAGCTAGCAGCGAGCACCATTACCAACAACGCGCACGATCTTATTTGCGTACTCATGAGCGATCTCCTCTCCGACTATGTATAGACATCATGTTTTGCTCTTCGAGGACTTTGCGCTTTTTGCATCTGCGGCAGGAACATAGGTCACGTCCTTAGACTGTAGACCCGCCTCACGCGCAAACTGTGCAGCCTCATCTGACCCGACAGCCAGCTTCCCGAGCGACTCAAGCGCTGCGCGATTAGGCGCGGCCGCCTTGATCTCATCACCACCCAGGCCGCGACCCCCGGCCGTACTCGAGCTGTTATTCGCGCCACTTCGACCGCTTGCCAAAGCTGTGAGACCAGTGCCACCACCAGACCCCTGCTCGACTGCGACGTTGCTGATTTTAGTCCACCCAGTGACAGCAGGCGCCTTCAACTTCACCCAGAATCCTTTGCGCTCTAACAGCTCCACCGTTACCCCAGCATCGACACTACCCGCAGTAGCCGAAGTAGACGCCGCTTCGACATACAACGAACCTTTTTCTCTCAGCTTGCCGCTTTCAGCATGCACAACCGATACGAGCATACATGACAGTGCAAAAACCAATCCGAGCCACACTTTGCTAGATATAGTCGCTTCCAGATCATTTAGGTCATGACATCGCATACGGGATCCCCTTCGTGACGTCTACGTTAAACTACTCGATTAATCGGACCAAAGAATTACGACCTAGTCCGTTACATTAAAACCCATGGGCTGACTGCCACAACAATACCTACTAGGGCAGATATACCACCAACGATGGGCAAGAACCTACGCCGGCCGAGAAAGTAAAGCGAGCTTAGCACCAGCCCAAGCTCTAGCAACCCCTCACCGATGTCGTATCGCACCGCAAATTTCTCTGCTCGCTGCGACTCTCGATCCTTGTCTTCCGCCTGCTCTTTAATCTCCTTGGCATCCGCTGTGTATTTTTCCTGCGACGCTTTTAACTTATTAAGCGCGGGCTCAATCCGAACTGCGTCCGTGCCGAGCGCTTGCAGCAACTGGCCCGCCACATCACTCGCGTATTCTCGCGATTTTTTTGCCTGATAAAAGGCCCACTGATCGTTGGACTCAGTACGATGAATGACCGCCGCTGTATGCTCACGATGCGCAGCAATCGTCGTGACAGCAAGCAGAACACCGATAACACCAACCATGACACCGACACGCGCGCCCGTAGGATCCGACTCCGCATGCGTATGCACATGACTATGACTTTGCCCTTGGTGCACCTGAATCTCAGCCATTTCATCATCTCCCTCAAGCAACAAATAAAATTTATTTTTCGACGCGTTAGTTACCACGCGGAACAAGTGATTCTGGCCTGCTTAACAAAACGGCGACTGGTCTCACGCGCGACCAACACCGATAGACAACGCTCATCGGCTATTGAGAGCTCACTTGAGACTGAGCCAAAGTGGGGCGTACTGTCAAGGGCAAGGGCTGCCTTCACCTACCGGCGCGACTCATAGGGAGCAGATTAGGAATGTCACTTTGTATACAAGCAGAGGCCAGCCCCTGTGTACCAAGCGCCGTGTCGTTAGCTCAATAGATGATCCGGGTCATCGAATACACCAAGAAGACGCTGAGCGGTCGTAATATGACCACGCGCGACATCTACGGCGGCGGCACCAAAAGACTTGCGTCCCAGCGTATCGCTGACGCAAACCGGCGCGCCAGCTCGCGATAACCGGCAGGCGTAAAGTGAGTGAGATCGTGGGCCATCAAAGGCGGATTCGTCCGCACCCAGCGATACACCGATCCTGGTCCACCCATCGCATCCTGTAGGCTAAAAAACAGGCAGCCATGCGCACTCGCCACCGCACGCTGACTCTCCGAAATGCGCTCATGCACGCGTGAAAACGTGAGCGGGTCAGCGATTGGTGACGATAGACGCTTCATGCCACGACGCACTTTCCGCCGATGCGGCACTCGCGCGCCGCGATCGCCAGGCCCGATCAGGATGCAAGCGGAATCTGGAAACACCTGCCGAAAGTTACTCACGGCTTGATCTAAGCTGTCTCGATACACGCGCGGATCAAATGCCGGCACATTACCCTCGTTGGTGCCGAACATCAGCATCACCAGATCATAATGCCGATCATTAAACCAACTACTCAGATAAGGAAGTTGCGCGCGGCGCCAGCCGGCTACCGTGGCACCTGGAAAGCCAAACACATCCATCTGTAGCGCCGCAGCAGCATCCCATCCCGCCTCAATCCCCTGAAATACCCACGACCCCTCAATCACGCGCAGACGGATCACTGACAGCGGCTCATCTGCCTGAATCACGACGACACCCGGCCCCTCATATCCGGACAAGACGAGCTCCTGTTCGAGCGCGCCATCCACCGATAGTCCCAGACGAATCGGCACTGCAGTCTGGTGATAGAGAACTCTCACGCGCGATGACACAGCGGTACCGGCACGATCACGCACATCAATCGCAAGCGATGCACCTGCTTCCTCTGCAACCAGATTGACGAGCCCGGGACCCGGCATGATTGCAGCTGCCGCACTCGAGTAGGCAGGTTCATAACGCCAACCGTCCGATACACAGGCTTTGCGATAGGGCAGCCTGACCCCCGGCCGCCCAATGTTCCCTGGCAAAAATACGGATCGCAGATGATTCGCCTGAACACCGAGCAAGCTGACCAACTCGTCCGTGAAGAATCCGGCGGCCAGATGGCTATCCCCCCAGATCGCTACGCGAAGCGGTTGACCCATCGCTGCATGCGGCAGTGCGGGTTGCATCGCACGCTGAGTGGCCCCGCTCGATTGGGCGGATACCTCCGCAAGCGCATCAGCCACCTCCTCCTCACTCGGGAGCTCTAACGCCTCAGACGAGGCCTTAGCTACCTTAGACGGCCCCTTAGCAGACACTCGCTTCTTTGGGCACACAAGATCGGCCGCCATCGGCACAGCACCCACCGACACCGTCACCTCGGTGCGCGGGGCACTGGTAAGCGCGCACACAGTCCCTGTCGTACTTACCCACAGCACACCAGTCAGGGCCAGTGATGCAAGCGCACGAGCAGATGGCAAATAACAAGCGATCATCAGCACGCACTCCCGATGCACTCGACAAACAGGCACTCGATAAACCCACCTTCGG
>CAIYVA010000055.1 GCA_903929455.1 uncultured Pseudomonadota bacterium
ATGACTGGCGACGTGATCAAGCCAAGCAAAGCCGCCGCCTAGGGTCAGGCCGAGCAGGATGAGCGCCTCCCAAACCAGTTCAAGGCGCGCCAGTCGCAGTTTCGCGACGCTGTAATCGGCCGCGCGAGTGTGGTCGGCTGCGCCGATGCTGCTGGCAAAGGCCTCCGGAACGCAGTCACGATGCGCGGTGATCGCGTCTAGCTGGCGCTTTGCTAGCCCTAGGCGAATGAGTACCATGACGGCTAAGGCGGTAACAAACAGAGTGGTGAACATAATGGATGCGGCCCTCGAAAGCGCTTGCACTGTAGCCTCTGCTAGACTGCTGGGCAACTGAGGTTCCTATGACACCTAATCCTGCCAACCTGATTTGGATTGATTTGGAGATGACCGGTCTGTATCCGGACACCGATCGGATCATTGAAATGGCCGTGATCGTTACCGATTCGGATCTCAATATTTTGGCTGAGGGCCCTGTTTTGGCTATCTTCCAGCCGGAGGAGGTATTGGCGCAGATGGATGCGTGGAATACGCGTACCCACGGCGCCAGCGGTCTGACTCAGCGGGTACGCGACAGCGGCGTCAGTGAGGCTGCGGGTGAGCGCATCCTGTTGGATTTTCTCAGTCAGTGGGTGCCCGCTGGGGTGTCGCCTATGTGCGGGAATAGTATTTGCCAGGATCGGCGTTTTCTGGCGCGGTCAATGCCTGCGCTCGAGAAGTTCTTTCATTACCGTAATGTCGATGTGAGTACGCTCAAAGAGCTCGCTAAACGCTGGTCTCCCAAGGTGTTTGCTGGCCTCACAAAGCGCCATACCCATCAGGCTTTAGATGATGTGCGCGATTCCATTGAAGAAATGCGTTACTACCGTGAGCATTTCATTGTGCGGGAATCGTGATACGCGACGTGCTCGCTCGTGTGAGCGTGCTGTTGATTCCCATCATGTTGGTGGGCTTGTTTGGGCGTGTCTTATATACCCCAGATGAGCCGCGTGAGGGCAGCATGGTGGTCGCTATGGCGCACCAAGCTGATAAAGCCTTGCCGACTTTGGCCGGTGAGCCTTTTGCTGAAAAACCACCGCTCCTGTATTGGATGGGCGCTGCGACAGTGACCGTTTTCGGGTCGACGCCATCGGCCATGCGGCTGCCGTCCTTGGTCTATTGGTTGGGCGCCGCCCTAGCCATCGCGGTGTTGGTTGCGCGTACCTCGGGTCCGCAGGCTGGGTTCGCCGCAGGCCTGGTGGCTGCCACCTCTCTGCAGTTGTATCAAGTCGGCATGTGGTTGGCGACGGATGGGCCTTTGGTGGCCGGTGTCGCGCTTAGCTTGCTCGGTTGTTTTACCGCGCTATGTGCACAACAGCGTGCACGCCGCCAGCTGGGCTACGGATTATTTCACGTCGGGTTAGCGATTGCATTTTTTGCCAAAGGTTTTGCAGGCTGGATGGTGCCAGGCTTTGCGTACTTAACGGTGGTGCTGTGGGAGCGTCGCTTTCGTGAGTTGTGGTCTATGGAGTTGTGGGTCGGCGCGCTTATCTTGATGGCGCTGATCGGTGCGTGGGTTGCCTGGGTAGCGCATGGGGTCGGTGGCGTTGAATCACTCAAGGTGATGTTCTGGTACAACTTGGTCGGACGGGCGGTGGCGGTGGATGCGCCTGGGGCCTTGCAGTACGCCAATGGCCATATGAACTCGCCGGCTAAGTACTTGCTCGAATTGCCCGTGTATTTGCTGCCTTGGACGGCGCTCGCCGTGGCGGCGTGTCGTAAGTTGCCGCGCGCTTTGCAGCGGAACGACCGGGAAGGCACGGCGTGGCGCTTGAGTGTCGGTGCTGTTTTGCCTGCAACGCTCTTGTTGTCGTTCGCTGCCACGGCGCGTGGGGTGTATTACGGTCCGCCCGCGTTGGGCTTTGCCATCATGATCGGTCTTTATGTTGGCAGCGCAGGCGCTGCATTAGACCGATGGGATCGCTGGGCATGGCGACTGACCGGTTGGCTCATCGCGAGCATCGCAGTGGTGCTCGGGCTGTTAGCGGTTCTAGTGAACTTTGCGCCAGTAGATCGTTCCGTCGGTTCTATGGCGCTAGGCGTGCTTGCCGCAGTCACACTGATTGCGGTCGTCACTCTGAGTGTACGGACCGGAAAAATAACCGCCGCTTGTCTGCCAACATACGCGCTTGCGTTCGCGTTAACCCTGACGGGTATCGCGGGTCCCGTCTATTTCAAGTTCAACCAATGGTTAAGTCTCGAACAATTGGCGCACCGTATCGATGCGAGTCGTCAGGATCAGCCCTTGCAGCTCATCGATCCCGATGAGACGACCTTGGCTATGGCAAGCCTGTATTTGCCGACTGCGTTAGCTGATGGCGCGCGCAAAGACGCGGCCCCTTGGTTGCTGTGGCGCGTGCCGAATCGAGGGCACTGGGGTTTGAGTCGGTGGTTGCAGTACATGGGCTATCGCGCGTCGCCCACCGCTGTGGATAGCGAGTGGGTATCGCCCGTTGCGGGTATGCGGGTGTTGTGCCTATTCGAGCGTCCAGGCGGGCGTGCGCTCGCCTTGCTGGGTCCAGTGCAGCTGCCGCTTAAGAATGCCCCGCGCTGTGACGGCGCTCGTCTGCGCGTTGACTAGGTTGTGTTATTTATCTAAAAACGTCGTAAGTAATTATATTAAATAGGATTTTATGAGCGATTCCGTGAACGTGTTGCATCGAGGGGGTTGCCACTGTGGCGCGGTGAGCTTTGAGGTGGAGGCGCCCTCAGCGGTGTCCGTGCTCGACTGCAACTGTTCCATCTGCGCGATGGTGGCGTACCTGCATTTGATTGTGCCGCAGACTCAATTTCGCCTGCTCAGTGGAGCTGATCACTTGAGCGACTATCGCTTTCAGTCAGGTGTGGCCAAACACTATTTCTGTCGCGTGTGTGGCATTAAGTCTTTTTACGTGCCGAGATCGCATCCTGATCAGATCAGTGTCAGTGTGCGCGCGTTGCGACCCGGCACGGTCACTGCAATGACCGTCATTCCTTACGATGGTCAGAACTGGGAGGAGGCCAGGCGCGCACTTGGAGCCGATCCGCACTGAGTCTGCGAGTCTCGGTCGTTGGCTGAAAAGAGCCGCGCCGATAAGCGCGGTCTATCAGGTGATTAGTGACTGTCTGTCGTCGTGCGCGGATGACCCGCCAAGAACAGCCAAGTCTCTAATACCGTATCGGGATTGAGCGACAGGCTGCTGATGCCTTCATCGACAAGCCACCGTGCCAGTTCTGGGTGATCCGACGGGCCTTGTCCGCAAATGCCGACGTATTTGTTCTGCGCGCGACAGGCTTTGATCGCCATGCTAAATGCGGCCTTAACCGCATCGTCGCGCTCATCAAACTGATTGGCCATCACGCCAGAGTCGCGATCGACACCCAACACCAATTGGGTCATGTCATTGGAGCCAATCGACATGCCGTCGAAGTACTCAAGGTAACGATCGGCCAGCAGTGCGTTGGTTGGGAGTTCGCACATCATGATGATCTTAAGGCCGTTATCGCCGCGTTTTAGACCGTTTTCTGCCAGTAATTCAGTTACTTTTTTCGCTTCACTGAGTGAGCGAATGAATGGCACCATCAATTGAACATTGGTGAGCCCCATCTCGTCGCGAACCCGCTTGAGTGCCCGGCATTCCAACTCAAAGCAGGGGCGGAAGGTCGGGTCTACATAGCGCGCAGCACCTCGGAAACCGAGCATCGGGTTCTCTTCGTGCAGTTCGTAGGCTTTGCCACCAATTAAGTTGGCATATTCGTTTGATTTGAAATCGGACAATCGGACGATGACGGGCTTTGGCGCAAACGCCGCTGCAATTTGTGCAACACCCTCGGTGAGTTTGTCTACATAAAAAGAGACCGGATCCGCGTAGCCGGCCATTTGATGGCGAATCGTGTCTTTGAGTTTGCTATCGAGCGTATCGAATTCCAGTAACGCTCTCGGGTGCACGCCAATCATGCGATTGATGATGAACTCTAGGCGCGCTAGGCCAACGCCGTTATTGGGGATGCTGGCAAAGTCAAAAGCGCGATCGGGATTACCCACGTTCATGGTGATGCTCACCGGGCAGGGCGGCAGTGCATCCAACTCGATCTGCCGTTCGTCATAATCCAATATGCCGGCGTACACGAATCCCGTATCGCCTTCCGCGCACGATACGGTCAGTGGTTCGCCTTCAGTCAACTTATCCGTCGCATCACCGCAGCCGACCACAGCCGGTATGCCTAATTCTCTTGCAATGATGGCGGCATGACAGGTTCGGCCACCACGATTCGTGATGATCGCTGAGGCGCGTTTCATGACCGGTTCCCAATCCGGGTCGGTCATGTCGGCGATCAGCACATCGCCCGCCTGAACGCGCGAGATTTCGCTCACGTCTTTGATCAAACGAGCGGGACCTGCGCCGATACGACTGCCGATCGCGCGTCCTTGCACCAAGACTTTCGATTGACCCTTGAGGGTAAAGCGTTGAATAGAGCGGCCGACACGACTTTGCACGGTCTCGGGTCTGGCTTGCAGGATGTAGATGTCACCCGTCTCGCCGTCCTTGCCCCACTCAATGTCCATCGGGCACTGATAATGCGTCTCGATGAGCAAAGCTTGTCGAGCCAGTGCTTCGACGTCGCCGTCGGTCAGCGAGAACCGGGCGCGATCTTTCATGTCCACATCGACCGTCTCAACTCGACGGGATTGGCCGGCATCGGTGGCGTACACCATTTTAATGGCTTTGCCGCCTAGGTTCTTACGCAGAATCGCGGGTCGATTGGCTTGTAGGCCTGTTTTGTAGACGTAGAATTCATCGGGGTTGACGGAGCCTTGCACTACCGTCTCGCCAAGACCATACGCCGAGGTAATAAAGACCACGTCGCGGAAACCCGAATCCGTATCGAGCGTAAACATCACGCCGCTAGCGCCCAAGTCGCTGCGCACCATGTGTTGGATGCCCACTGACAGGGCCACGGTGTGATGATCGAAGCCTTGGTGGACTCGGTAAGCAATGGCTCGGTCGTTGAACAGGGAGGCATACACCTCATGCACGGCGATCAGGAGCGCTTTCTGGCCGCGGACATTCAGAAAAGTCTCTTGCTGGCCCGCAAAGGAGGCCTCGGGTAAGTCCTCCGCGGTTGCTGACGAGCGCACCGCCACCGCGATCCGGTCGCCACCCATGGCTGTCCAGTGCTCGATGATGGCTTTTTCAAGCGCGGCGGGTAGGGGCGTTTCCATCATCCACTGGCGTATTGTGGCGCCGGTGGCTGCGAGGGTTTTGACGTCGTCGATGTCTAAGCCCTGGAGCGCGCCTGCGATTCGCTCCGCTAAGCCACCCTGCGCCAAGAATTCGCGATAGGCGGCGGCCGTCGTGGCAAAGCCGCCCGGTACTTTGACCCCCACTCGGGTGAGGTTGCTGATCATTTCGCCGATGGAGGCGTTCTTTCCGCCGACGACGTCAACGGCAGACATGCCAACCGATTCAAAAGGCATTACGTAGGCGGTCACGGGAGGTCCTTGGGGGTACTGTACTCGGCGCTGATTGTCGCGCATTTTGACTGAATTTGTACCCACTAGCGCTCACAATTTACAGTCAGAGGTCGCTGATTTTGCGACCACCCCGTCGGTTCTAGCCTAAATGACGCGTTACACTGGCTGCCGGCGGCAAAGGGTGTGCTATGAGCGGTAGGACTGTTTTTTTTGTGTCGGATGGGACCGGTGTCACAGCCGAAACCATGGGCCACAGTTTGCTGACGCAGTTTGAGGGGGTTGCGTTTCAAACCGTGACCGTGCCCTTCGTATCTGACCTTGAGCGCGCGGCCGTTGTTCGTGCGCATATCGATGCAACTGGCATCGCCGATGGTCAGACCCCGATTGTGTTTAGTACGCTGATCAATGACGATCTTCGTTCCGAGCTGCGCTTGGCCAATGCGGTGTTCCTCGATTTCTTTGATGCGTTCTTAGGTCCGCTGGAGCAGGCCTTGGGTGTGCCGAGTTCGCACGCCGAAGGTCGGGCCCACGGGGTCACCGATACGGCAAGCTACAGTGCGCGTATTAACGCCACAAACTTCGCGATGGCGAATGATGACGGTTCGCGCACACGCGACTACGACCAGGCGGATATTATTTTGGTCGGCGTGTCACGTTCAGGAAAAACGCCGACCTGTCTGTACATTGCCTTGCAATACGGCATTTATGCCGCTAATTATCCTTTGACCGAGGATGATTTAGAAGCCGATCGGTTGCCGCAAGCCTTGCTTCCGTATCAGCATAAATTGTTTGGTTTGACGATTCAGCCGGATCGGTTGAGTCAGATCCGAAATGAGCGGCGTCCAAATAGTCGTTATGCATCAGCCCAACAGGTGGCTTATGAGATACGCCAAGCGGAGGCGCTGCTGACTCGTTTGGGTATTCCCTGTTTTGATACCACCCAGTGCTCTATTGAAGAGATCGGTAGTCGAATTATGCAGGCGATGAAACTCGAGCGTCGCGTACACCCGTAGAGCGTGCATTCGCGCGACTAAGATGCTGGGGTTTGTTCTGGGTGTCCGTCTGGCGCGATTTTTTTCGCGTGTTATATTGGTTCTATGATCACGGGCGATCAACTCTGTCCTGTTTCGTGGCGATCAACGCCAGGTAGCTTCGTTGGGCTAATGACCCTATACGAGAGTAATTACCTTCGCTTAAGCTGGTTGGCGGGTGATCTGCAGGCGCTGGCTGGGTCGTACCGCTCCCGCCTCATGGATGACTGCGAGTTGCAGTTAGCCGTGCTTGATCGCGGTCCTTACACCACCGTTTTATTGCTGACCTATGCGTTCGGTGCAGACCCCCTTGCGCCACAATTGCCGCACGCGCCGGATCTGGCTATTCGTATTTATCACGACGCGCGAGTGGCTGAGGCGCACCACTGGAGTGCCGGCAAAGGTGCGTCGCCAACGGAGCGGTGGGTGGGTGACTCGCAGACCTTAGCGGCGCGCTGGACGCGCAATATGATGCTGAATAAATGGCTCGAGTATTGTTTTGATCGTGGCCATCGTTTTGCGAGTGCCGACAGTCACGGCGCAGCATCTTTACGCGGGTGAGCGCCTCTCCGGGCGCTCACCACCCTCTACGGGTGAGGAAGAGGAGCGGCCTGCTTGGCGAGTGCGCCCTCTGGTGAGCGCAGTAGAGACCACAGGTCGCCGACGATTTGTCCAGACTCCTGCAAATTCGCGTCTGGTTCGTCTTCCGCCTTCAGTTCCTCCAAGCTCTTGAGGGGAATCTGCCCATGCGCCAAGCGCCGCGTATTGATGCGAGCCAATCGATCGCTGTCTTGTTGTTCGCGCTCAGCTTTGCGCGCTGCTATCTGTAAGGACGCCGACTTTTTTTGCCTTAAATCAGAAAATACGGCGGCATCATCCGCCAGTTCTTTGAGATCAGGATCTGTTGTCAGACGTTGCTCATGCGCATGATTGATCGGTAGCAGTAGGTTGGTCAGTCCGTTGCTCGGATGGAAATCGGCGCTACGGATACGATCCCACACAAGCGCGCTGGTCTTGGTGGACTCGCCCACCTCATCTGTGCTGATGAGCGAGGGCAGAGTGACTTCTGGGATCACGCCTCTATTTTGAACGCTGTCGCCGCTCACTCGGTAGTATTTGCCGATGGTCACGGTCAGTTCGCCAAAACCTGCATTAGGGCCTAGCGCCCAACGGTCGAGTGGATAGAGGTTTTGTACCGTCCCCTTGCCGTAGGTCTGCTGACCAACAATCAAGCCGCGACCATAGTCTTGAATGGCGGCTGAGAAGATCTCAGACGCAGACGCGCTCGTGCGATCCACTAAGACTGCCAGCGGGCCATCCCATACGGCGCCAGGTTCTGGGTCATTGAGCACTTCGATACGGCCGCCCGTTTCACGTAATTGAACAACCGGACCTTTGGGGATAAATAAGCCCACCAATCCAGTCGCTTCCGATAGGTGACCGCCGCCGTTGCCCCTCAAATCCATGATGAGGCCATCGATATTCTCTTTTTTGAGTTCGGCGATGAGCTTCGCGACGTCGCGCGTCGTGCTTCGATATTCTTTCTCGCCAGCCACCTTGGCGTCAAAATCGAGATAGAAGCTTGGCACATCAATGACGCCAATTTTTAACTCACGATCGCCACGCTTGACCGTGAGTGTTGGCTTTTTCTGCGCCGCTTGCGCCTCTAGGGTGACCTTATTGCGTACGAACTGTAGCGAGCTCTCTTTGGCGCCTGGTATCGCGCCTGCTGGCAATATGGATAGTCTGACGGTCGACCCACTAGGACCGCGGATTAGTTGCACCACATCATCTAGGCGCCATCCGATGACATCGGTCATCTCACCGCTCTTGCCTTGGCCAACCGCAGTAATGCGGTCATTCGCTTTGAGTAGACCGCTAATGGCGGCGGGGCCACCGGGTATGACGTTTAGTATAGTCACGTGGTCATCAACGAGCTGAAGTGTGGCGCCTATGCCGACATACGACAGCTTCATGGCGATGTTGTATTCTTCACTGGCGCGCGGCGACATATAATTCGAATGGGGATCATAGACGTGCGCATATGAGTTCATAAAGATCTCAAAGACATCGTCGCTCGATACTTGGTCAATGCGCTTTAAAACACGCTCGTAGCGCTTCTTTAAAATATCCGCGGTTTCTGGCCACGTCTTGTTGGCGAGCATCAATGACAGCGCATCGTTTTTAACGCGCTTGCGCCACAGGTCATCCCACTCAGATTGGGTAGCAAGCCAGGGTGCTTTGCTGCGATCGAAGCTAATGCTCTCATCAACAGTAAAATCAGGTTCGTGCTCAAGCGCTGCGATCGCTGCGTTGGTAGCTGCGCGATTACGCGCTTGATAGCGTGCAAAGATTTCAAATATTGGTTCGAGTTTTCCCGTGCGCACCACTTCGCCAAGCGTGAATCGGTACGGCTCGAACGCTGCGATGTCACTGGCTAAAAAATAGGCGTGCGAGCTGTCGAGCGCATCGAAGAATTGGTCAAATACTTGGCCTGACATCTTTTCGTCGAGTGCTGTCTGCAAGTAATGTTGACGTTCGATGAC
>CAIYVA010000056.1 GCA_903929455.1 uncultured Pseudomonadota bacterium
CCACCGATGGCTTTGGCAGCGGGGTGAGCACACCATCACTACCCCGATCGTATTGCATTAACACCAAGTTCCAAATCTCAACGTAGCGATCGCCATCTTCATCTTGCGATCCGGGCGGCCCACCGGCGACCTCTGGACCATGGTCATAAAAAATTTCACTGCAAGGACCGCAGGGACCGGTATCCCCCATCGCCCAAAAGTTGGACTTAGCACCCATGCGCGTAATGCGATTGGCAGGCACGCCCGCTTCCCGGATCCACAGATCAAAGGCCTCATCGTCCGTCTCATAGACGGTCACCCACAGGCGCTCTTTGGGAATCTTGAGCTCGACCGTAATGAACTGCCACGCAAAACGAATCGCATCTTTTTTAAAGTAATCGCCAAAGCTGAAATTGCCGAGCATTTCAAAGAAGGTGTGATGACGCGCGGTGTAGCCCACATTCTCCAGATCATTGTGCTTACCACCGGCACGCACACAACGCTGCGAGGTGACTGCACGCGTGTAGGACCTGAGATCTTGACCGAGAAACACATCCTTAAACTGCACCATGCCGGCATTGGTAAATAGCAACGTCGGATCATTGCCAGGCACCAGCGAACTCGACGGAATCACCGAGTGTCCGTGATCGCGGAAATACCCCAGAAACCGATCGCGCAGTTGGGAGCTCGTTAAAACAGGGGGGGCATTCGTGGTCATAGCAATTCTACAGTCAGCGACTCGGCCAGTAATTGGCTGATTCTAACGGGAATACCGATGAATATCGATCAAGAGCCGGTGCTTGGGGGCCTTTCGTCGGCCTTCAGTCCGACTCAGTGAGGTCAGCCTCATCCAGATCGCCATCCAAATCAATATCCAGATCAACATCCAGATGGCGACCCGCCGCCCCCATCGCATCACGCACATGGCCACCACTGAAGCCGCGACTTAATAAAAGCCGCACCTGACGGGCACGCTCTTTCAGATCAGCAGGCGCTTTTGGCCCAAAACGCCGGATACGCAAGGCGATTGCCCGCTCACTCCACACAGGGGATGCGGCGTCAATCGCCGCTTCAATCAGAGCAGATGCTAGGCCTAAGCGCTGCAACTCAATCCGAATACGGATAGGCCCAAAGCCACGACCAATACGTGAAGAGACAGCGCCTTCCACGTAGCGCGCATCGTTCACCAAGCGTTCTTCTTCTAAAGAGGCCACAGCCTCTTCAGCGGCGGGCTCAAAAAAACCAGCCTCCGTCAGTCGTAGTTTAAGCGCGTCGCGTGGGTAGTCGCGACGCGACAGCATACCGATCGCGCGACTTCTCGCCGCGTCAGTGCTGGCAGGCTCCTCAGGGATCTTTGGCGCTCGGGCACCAAACGCTCGGCGGCCACGGCCGCCGCGCGTAGGTCCCACACTCATCGCTCTCAGCTCTCAGCCGAGTCCGCAACCAAAGGTGCGCCGGTCTGGCCGCGACGCGGCGCCAACAACTTGGCGCGTAACTGCGTATCCAAATCCAAGGCAATTTCTGGATGATTCTGCAAGAAGGTACGCGCGTTGTCCTTACCCTGACCGATGCGCTCACCCTTATAGGCATACCATGAACCTGATTTTTCAATGAGGTTGTGTGTGGATGCCAAATCAATCAACTCACCTTCGCGAGAAATTCCTTGGCCGTACAAGATCTCAAACTCCGCTTCCCGAAAGGGAGGCGCGACTTTGTTCTTGACCACTTTGACGCGGGTTGCATTACCAATCACTTCATCGCCATTCTTAAGCGCACCAATACGTCTAATATCAAGACGCACAGACGCATAGAACTTGAGCGCATTACCACCGGTGGTGGTCTCAGGACTACCAAACATCACACCAATCTTCATACGGATCTGGTTGATGAAAATAACAATGGTGTTTGAACGCTTGATGTTGCCAGTGAGCTTACGCAGCGCCTGTGACATCAAACGGGCGTGCAGACCTACCTGCAACTCACCCATTTCACCTTCAATTTCAGCCTTTGGCGTCAAAGCGGCAACCGAGTCAACCACCACAATGTCAACGCCACCGGAGCGCACCAACATGTCGGTGATCTCAAGCGCCTGCTCGCCGGTGTCTGGCTGCGACACCAACAGATCATCCACCTTCACGCCCAACTTCTCTGCATAGATCGGATCCAGCGCGTGTTCAGCATCCACGAAGGCAGCGGTGCCACCCAAACGCTGGCACTGCGCGATCACTTCTAAGGTCAGTGTCGTTTTGCCTGAGGATTCCGGACCGTAGATTTCCACCACGCGACCTTTCGGCAAGCCACCGACGCCAAGCGCGATATCAAGTCCTAAGGAGCCCGTGGGGATGACATCAAAGTCCATCGCCGCTGAGGCATCACCTAAGCGCATGACCGAGCCTTTACCAAACTGCTTTTCAATCTGACTCAGGGCGGCGGATAACGCCTTTTTTCGATTTTCATCCATCGCGGTCATACCTCTTAAGTGGAGACTGATTATCGCACAGGGCTGAGCGCGTGAAGCCCCATTAACCACCCTCAATCGGGATAAATGCATCGGCGGTGGCGTCATGGCGCCAACGGCTGACCGGGGTGTACACCGAGCCCTCTTGGTTCGGCTGGGAGGCCATCAGCACCAATTCATGCAGTGGCCACAGGATCGGAGGCGACAACGGCATCACCCAGGGCCCCGTGGGCGCTTCGGTGACCCCGCGCACCCAGGTGACATGGGGGCGGTACGGTTTCGGGTCCACCCGAACCCCCATGGCATGCAGATGTTGTTGGAAAATCCGCTGCATAGACAAAAGACTAGCTGGCGGCTCACAGGCTTCTAGCACCCAAGCCCGCGCCTCCGGCCAGAAGATCCGCCGATCGAGCTCAACCCCGATGGCCGGCAGGGCCCGAATCATGTCCAGTTGCGCCAACTGGGCGCACACGGTGGCACTTTGCCATCCACAGAAAGCGAGGGTGAGATGCCACTGGGCAGGCACGACTGGCCTCCCCATCGGTGCAGGTGCCGCTGCCTGAGTGGCTTGCAGTGCGGCGCGCGTTGGGGCATCCGGCCAGAATGCGAAAAAAAGCCGTGATTTCCCTGCTTTTTGTACGCTCATCGTCGCAATAGACCACGCAAGGCCGCAGCGGTGGTCGCGCGCCGAATGGCGTCCCGGCCGCCTGTAAAGCGATGCACTTCGGCACTCACCTGTATTTTGGACCCCTGTTTGACGGCAAAGGCCACCCACACGGTACCCACCGGCTTAGCCTTGGAACCCCCCGATGGCCCTGCAATGCCGGATACGGCCACGGCCATTGATGCACCGCTCGCTTTGAGCGCCCCTCGACACAGCTGAGTGACCACCCGCTCACTGACCGCTCCATCGGTTCGCAAAGCACGTGCAGACACTCCGAGCATCGATTGCTTCGCCTCATTGGAGTAACACACAAAGCCCGCACCAAACCACGCGGAACTTCCAGCCACATCCGTCAGCGCCTTGGCGATCCATCCACCGGTACACGACTCCGCGGTGGTGACCGTCCGTTGACTCGCCAACAAATGCAGCCCGACCCGCTCCGCCAACTGCCGCAACACATGATCACTGACCGCCATCCTGCACTCCCTTTGCTTCACTCACAGCCGGTGGCGTGACCGGCTCACACACAGCGACCACCGGCGGCATACGACGAATGATCCGACAGTGCGGCCCGCGTGCTGCGCCAGCAGCATCCGCTTTGCAAGCCGATACCTGCCCAACAAACTCATCGCACACTAAAAAAAAGGTAATCGGTCGCGATCCTGCCATGACGGCGGCCTGTGCCAAGGTGGCGGCAAAATCCGCATCGGTGCCACCCACCTCAATCTCACGCACCGAACGATTAGCATCTAAGCGTAAAAAAGCGGCAGCATTAGACGCCATCAAGGTGTCAGACGGCATCGCTTGCACGGCAGCACGCACCGCAGGATCCTTAGACAGCAAAAGCCAGCTCTGTGCGCCCCACCCTTGCCAGCGCATCACATCCTGCACCGCAGCCAGCAACAGCATGCCAAGCACTGCGATCGCTAGCGCACGACAGAGCCATTGGATCAGTGGCCGATGCACGCCGGTTACCCACAACGCGATCCCAAAAGCCACGGCCCACGCGTACTGCAGGGTGTAACGCGCATCGATAAAACCACCCCACTCATAACGGGACCGCGACACCACCAACAGGCTAGCGCCTGACACGGTGAATACCGTGAGAAGCACCAGCATGCCTTGTCTTTTAGGTTGTGCTTTGAGTTGCCACCCGCGATAAGCCCATCCGGCGACCAAGATCAGCAGCAAGAGAGTCGCGCACACTGGATTCAACCAATGCGGTGGAATACCTAAGTCAGCTAACTGTGAGACGCCATAGTCACCGACATTCGCAGCCCACGAGCGCGTGGACGGGGGCATCACATAAGGCTGCAGGCGCCCGAAAGTGCGCAGGTTGTAAATCCATAAGGCCAATACCCACGGTGCTGCACCGATCATCCACCACGCGCTGTCCCACCCGACGCGACGCTCACGCCAAGCCGCATACAGAAGAACCAACGCACTCGCGAACAGCACGGCGAGACTGGCGTTTCGCACACTGTACGAGACACCCGCCAAGGTACCTGCAAAAAACAGCCACAGGCCTCGCCATCGACTGGCCGCGCCTACCCACGCCACACCGCGCGCCAAACACCCGAGCGCACCGACTGCCAATAACAGCGCCGGCACATCGGAATACGCCATGTAATGCCATTCACGCACACCCGGCGTCAACACAGCGACTGCCGCTACCCACACCAAAGCACGATCACTGACCGCGCCACGAAATAACAGCAAAATGATCACCGGCAACAGCACCGCCGCCCAGCGACTAGGCCACTGCGCTGCGCGCAGCTCATTGCCTGCCAAGGGCGCGAGCGCAGCAATCACTGCAGAAAAACCAGGGGGAAACAACACCTGTGGTATGGCATCGGGACCTTGATCCACATCCCATGGCGTCACCAAAGGGTGTCCAACGGCGCGCCACGAGCGCGCCATATCAACGTAAGACGCGCTGTCCACCGCGTATGGATAACGGTAATCCGCTAACGCGTGATCAAAACAGGTCACTGCGGCGAAAGACATCAAAAACGCCACCAGTGGCAGAACACAGCCTAACCACCCTCGGCGCATCATTAGAAGGGCACCAACGCAGCACACCAACCGAGCACCACCACCACACCGACTAGCCAACTGGCACGATCCCGTAAACTAAAGACGACCGGATCATGATGCATCTCACCGCGAGCCGTCTGCATCCACAAGCGCGCCAACCAAAACCACATCGCCGGACAGATGAGCCATAAACGCTCCGCATGCGGGTAGCGTAGCGCCGCGGCCTGCGAGTCGACAAACAACGCCAACACCAACACAGACACCACCGCAGTGCCAATCCCAAAACTTTGCAGACTCAGCAAATCGCGACGCTGATAACCCCGGCCCGGTAAAAACGCATCCATCGGGCCATCGAAAGCAATCAGTTCAGCGCAGCGCTTCAAGAGAGACAGACTTAAGAATAAAAAAGCGCTAAAGCTTAATAGCCAGACGGACAGATCCACCGCAATGGCAGAAGCCCCCGCCAACAAACGCAAAGTCCAAAGAGCAGCCAACAGCAACACATCCAGCAAAGCCACCCGCTTCGCATGACGTGTGTAGGCGGTCGTCAACGCCACATAGAGCAGCGTCACCAGTGCCAACGTCAGGTTTTGCAACCACGCGATCCCTACACCCACGACC
>CAIYVA010000057.1 GCA_903929455.1 uncultured Pseudomonadota bacterium
ATTCGAGCCGGGTGCCTTCATAGAAGCGGTCGAGCGACATCGGTGTACGCACGTGATTATGGTGCCACTGCAATTTCAGAAAGTGTTCGAGCATGTGACATTTGAGCCCGGGCGCTTAGGCTCGATGCAGATGATGTGTACGGTAGGCTCGCCTATGCAGGCAGATCTTAAAGCGCGTATTGCCGCTGCGGTATCGGCCGACTTAATTGAGCTGTACGGTCTCACGGAGGGCATTATCACCACGCTCGATCCGGAGGATGTGCATCGCAAAACCGCTTCGGTGGGTAAGCCTGTGGCGGGCACGGATATTCGCATCATCAATGATCAAGGCGAGAGGCTGGCCATTGGTGAATGCGGTGAAATCGTCGGTTGGTCGCGCTTTGTGATGAGTGGCTATCATGGGCGTGCTGAGGCCACAGAGGAGGCGCTGTGGCGTGATGAGCGGGGTAGGCCGTGGCTTCGTACTGGCGACATCGGTCGCTTAGATGAGGATGGCTTTCTGTATATCGTCGATCGTAAGAAAGACATGATTTTGTCGGGTGGGCAGAACATCTATCCGGCCGACATCGAGGCGGTGCTTAAGACCCATCCGCTGGTGTTTGATTGCGCGGTGATTGGGATTCCCGATCAGAAGTGGGGCGAGACGCCGTTGGCCTTGGTGATGCCACGCCCCGGTGAGGCGCCGATGGCCGCAGAGGCTTTGCGTGTTTGGGTCAATGAGCGTCTCGGCAAGCAGCAGCGCATTGCGCAGCTTGAGTTTCGTGATGATCTGCCGCGCAATCCCACGGGTAAGCTACTCAAGCGTGAGCTGCGTGAGCCGTATTGGCCTCCCGTGCACGCCTAATATTTATCGGGATATGACCATGTCGATTGCTGCGCTGTCTGACTGGGATTTGCCATCGCCTTATCTGCATACGCTCGAGGTCGCGCGTACTGACATCGACAGTTATCAACACGTCAATAATGCGGTCTATGTGGAATGGCTAGACCGTGCTGCGTGGGCGCACTCGAGTGCGTTGGGTCTGCCCGTGACGCGTTGCGTTCAATTGGATCGGGGCATGGCGGTGGTTAGGACCGTCATCACCTATCGGCGTGCAGCGCTATTAGGTGATCAGGTGCTGGTGGCCACCTGGTTATTGCCGGGTGACACCAAGATGCGCGTGCGACGACGATTTCAGGCGCGTCGTGCATCGGATGGTGAGACCTTGGTGCGTGCGGAGATTGATTATGCGTGTATTGAATTATCAAGTGGTCGGCCGGCGCGCTGGCCAGCTGAATTTCACTTGGGCTATGTGATCTTGCCAGAGGTGCTAGGCGCACAGGCATCGCTGACGCCGCTGTGAGGCGATGCGCGGCCATTCCCTGCGTGGTCTGAGGATCGTGCTGGCAACTTAAGGTTCGAGTACCACTTTGATGGCGCCAGACGCTCGATCCCCCGCTATCTGAAAGGCTTCGCGCGCCGCATCGATCGGGAAACGGTGGGTGATAATGGCATTGGCAATCGTGGGGTTAGCAGCCATGGCGGCTGCAGCCACATCGACATCTCGGCTTAATCCGCACTGATCGTAAAGACTTGATGCCACGAGGCGTAGAGACTTCATGCCAATCTCGAAGGCCGGAACGGTCAAGCCCTGCCAGTAGGTGGCGAGCATCAAAATAGTACCACCCGGACGACACAGGCTGACGCAGTGCGCCATCGCTTCATTGGTGCCTGCGCAGTCAACCACCACTGGAAATTCACCTGTGACATCGACTTGAGTGCCTAGGCGTAACGCCGCTTCGCGCTGCGCATCGTGTCGTGCAAATAAAGTCACTCCACTCACATAGGGTTTCGCCATGGCAGCCGTGCAAAGTCCTAACGAGCCTGCGCCGACGATGGCGATGGGCTCTCGTGGATCAAGCGGTACACGCCGCAGGCCATGCAAGGCGACCGCCAAGGGTTCCACCAGACAGGCATTGCTGGTGGGTACCCCATCCGGTAAACGGACGAGACAACGTGATGGCACGATGATCTCATCGGCCATGCCGCCATCCTGGCTGACGCCATAGATCATGCCCGCACCGCGCCGACAGACGGAATACTCGCCACGGGTACAGCTGTCACAATGGCCGCACGGTGCGATCGGCTCGATCGCCACACGCGTGCCGTCACTGAGTTCACCGGCCATCTCGTGACCTAGGGTGCTGGTAATGGGCCAACCCGCGGCGATCA
>CAIYVA010000058.1 GCA_903929455.1 uncultured Pseudomonadota bacterium
ATTAGCTAATAGCGACGACTTCGACGACGAAGACGAGGACGTCGGTGAGAGTGATGCGCAGTTATCGCATCTGCTCCGAGATTTTGACCAAAAGAAGCGCAAACCGGGCGCCAAAGTACCGGAGCCTGCGTGGCGGCGTTTAGAAAAATATCGGGAACAAATCGAGACCGCAGAACTCATCTCAGACTTCGAAGACTACGATCTAGGCGATGGCGAACCGCGTGCCGGCAGCAAACCACCGACCGCAAAAATCAGAAAGAAAAGCAAACCGCGCGATTAACCAGACGTCTTAGTCAGACCATGACGCGCAGAATCCATAAGCCACAGGATCAATCCACTCAGTGAAAATCGCGCGCCGGTGCCAGCAAAACACCGAGGTGGCGGCTACGATCGAATAGCGCATCCACCACCACGTGTTGCACGATGCCCTCCCGCTGTAGGCGGCCACGCGCTTCCAATAAGCGCGATTCCAACAGAGCCCGGCGCCACGCCATGGCGATCTTGCGCCAAACAATCAAATTCACAACGCCCGTTTCATCTTCCAGCGTCACAAAAGTGACCCCGGATGCGGACCCTGGGCGCTGTCTCATCAGGACCAAACCGCACACCCGAATAGAGGTATCCACCGCTTGGTGGATGAGTTCAGCTGCTGCCAACACCCGTCGACGTTGCAAGCGTGGCCGCAACAGCGCCAATGGATGCCGCCCGAGGGTGAGGCCCAAGTGACGATAATCCGCCACGATGTCTTCACCTTCTAACGGCACACGCAGTAAGGGCACACCCTGCGGTTCGGCCACACCCTGCCACAGGGGTGGCGGTGGCAGGAAACCGGTTACCTGCCAAAGCGCCTGATGTCGATCGCCCGCAAGGGCCTTAAGCGCACCGGCCGCCGCCAACGCGGCCAAATCACGCTGATCCACGCGTGCGCGCTCCGCCAAGTCCTGCACACTGACAAAGGGGCTGCGAGTGCGCGCCGCTAGAATGCGTTGTACGGCAGCGACGGTGAGACCACGCACTTGATTAAAGCCTAAGCGCACGGCCGGTGGCTCGCCGCACAGGCTCGCCTCCGCCAGACTGCTACCCACCGCAACCGGCAGCACTGTGACACCATGCTCTTTCACATCGCGCACTAACTGTGCGGCTCCGTAAAAACCCATCGGCTGGCTATTAAGCAACGCGGCGGTAAATGCCGCAGGTTGGTGACACTTTAACCACGCCGAGACATACACCAGCAAGGCAAAGCTGGCCGCGTGCGACTCTGGAAAACCATATTCACCAAAGCCAATGATCTGTTTAAAAATAGATGCCGCAAAGTCAGCGGTATAGCCACGCGATTGCATGCCCTGCATGAGTCGATCCTCGAAGTGCGAGAGCCCACCACGCCGCTTCCACGCCGCCATACTGCGTCTGACCTGATCAGCCTCCCCGGCAGAGAAACCGGCAGCCACCATCGCCAGTTGCATCACCTGCTCCTGAAAGATAGGCACACCCAGCGTGCGCTCGAGCACCGATTGCACCTCGGCACTGGGATAGCTCACTGCCTCCAAACCCTGTCGACGCCGCAGATAAGGATGCACCATGCCACCTTGAATAGGGCCTGGTCTAATCAAAGCGATTTCAATCACCAAGTCGTAATAACAGCGAGGCTTTAGCCGCGGCAACATCGCCATCTGTGCACGCGACTCAATCTGAAAAACACCGATCGTGTCCGCTTTAGAAATCATTAGATACGTCAGCGGATCCTCCGGCGGTATATCAGCGATACCAAAGTCAGAGCCGATACGCTCAGCAACCAAAGCCAACGCACGACGAATCGCACTGAGCATCCCCAGCGCCAACACATCGACCTTCAATAAGCCAAGCGTATGTAGATCATCTTTGTCCCACTGAATGACCGTGCGCTCTGGCATGCTGGCGTTCTCAACTGGCACCAGAGACGACAGCGAATGTCGTGCAATCACAAAGCCGCCGACATGCTGCGACAGATGCCTAGGGAAACCCAACAACTCGCGCGCCATACACAGGGCTCGCTGAATGAGCGGATGACTCGGATTGATACCCTCAGCGTGTAGACGGGAATCATCCGGCGCAGCACTCCCCTCCATGCTCTGTACGCGCAGATGACTGGCCAAGCGTTCGATCAGCGGCGGATCTAATCCGAGTGCACGACCGACATCCTTAATCGCACTGCGGGGTCGATAGCAGATGACCGTGGCCGCCAACGCCGCCCGCTCACGACCATACTTTTGATAGAGGTACTGAATCACCTCTTCACGGCGATCGTGCTCAAAGTCCACATCAATGTCTGGCGGCTCATTGCGCTCCTTGGATAAGAAGCGCTCAAACAGCACCGACATGCGACTCGGGTCGACTTCGGTAATACCTAAGCAATAACACACCGCTGAGTTAGCGGCTGAGCCGCGTCCTTGACACAAGATGCCACGAGTACGCGCGAAACCAACCAGATCCTCAACCGTCAAAAAAAATGGCTCATAGGCCAGATCAGCGATCAAGGCCAACTCGCGTTCAATCAGGCAGCGCAAAGAATCGCTCACGCCAGACGGAAAACGTCGCTGTAAGCCGCGCTCGGTGAGCACTCGCAACCAACTGGTGGGTGTTTGCCCGGGAGGGACCAATTCATCCGGGTACTCATAGCGAAGGACACCGAGCGAGAACTGACAGCGCTCCGCAATGACCAACGTCTCTGTGAGTAGTGCTGCTGGATAGCGACGCAGTAACTGGCCGCGGGCTTTAAGATAACGCTCTGCATTGGGCTGAAGCGCATGACCCAATTGCGCCAAGGGTTGCCGCAAACGAATGGCGGTCAGTACATCTTGCAAGGGCTGTCGCTCGCGACGATGCAACCACACCGAACCCACCGCCACCAGCGGCATCGACAATGCCGCCCCCACATCGGTCCATTGTTGCAGCTGATGCTGATCATGCCCCAGCAAAGACAAATTCGCCGCAAGCCACACGCGGTCAGCGAAACACGCTTTTAGCCACTGCCCATGCATCCGATCAGCATCCTGACTGGGCAGCCACAACGCCAGCAACCCACCTAGGGCACCCTGCTCAATGTCTGTCCGATATAAGCGGTAAGTACCCTTAGGCGCACGCCGCCGCCCTACCGTCAACAGATGACAAAGTGCCGCATACGCTGTCCGATCGGTCGCCAACAACACCACCGATGGGCCATCGACTAGGTGGATTTCACTGCCAATGATTAAACGGCAACGAGCGCCTTGGCTTGCCACATGCGCACGAACCACCCCAGCCAAAGAGCACTCATCGGTCAACGCCAGCGCTCGATAGCCTAGGTGCTCTGCCTGAGCAATCAATTCCTCCGGATGGGAGGCGCCGCGCAAAAAAGTAAAGTTAGAAATTGCATGCAGTTCCGCATAGTCAGGGAGAGACGGGCTCATGCAAAAAACCCATGCAAAAACCACTGCAAGCCTGTGGATACACGCGCCCTAAAAATCCACAGACGAATGCCGTGCGGGTTGTGAGCCCTATAGTAATCGCGTGCGATGCCGCATCCATCCCACCAACCACTTTCGATCCGCTCAGCTCCCTCACACAGAAGCAATGGACCTCCATAGCAAGGCTTGCCCGCTACCTGCATCAGTAACAGTGGCGCACGCAGCAACCACAGCGGCCGCGCCGTCAAACCAGACAACGCACGGGTACTGACTATCGGTGCGCGTGTACTTAACAGATGCTGCACAGGGACCGAACGATAGGCGCGCTCAGGGCGATGCTCGGCCACCCAGCAAAGACCCTGCACAGCCTGATCACCTAAGCGCGCACGCAATCGATCCAGAAAAAGACCGGCTTCAGCCGCTAAGGCAGCACCACGCGGATCGTGTGCCGTCAATTGACCGCTCTCCGGTCTATGTGCGATCCAGGCACTGGAGCGAAGGACCATCGACTCAACCGGCGCTGACAAGACAAGATTCGCTACGCGCTCTGCAAGCACTGGCACCCAGTCCGCCATCCGCCAAGCGGGCAGTGACCGTCCAAGCACGAGCACCGTCGGCAACCGCGCACGATGTGCCAACCTGAATTTCACTGAGCTTACCGCCGCACTGCGCATCTCTAGAAAGGTTTCCAGTTGCTGCAACAGAGACTGCATCACCGGTAACAGCCCGCTGGTCGTGCTAGTCGGATCAGACAGATCCACGCGGGCATAGAAGCGCTCCGGCATCACCCAGCGCTGACGCACGCTTGGGCGCTCACCGTACGCCTCCTGTAGATCATGCAGAATCGGCACCCCTAACCGGCGCTGCACACCATCTCGCGGCAAGCGGCGCAACTCCCCTAGGGTGCGCACACCCAATGACTGACACGTGGATAAGACCGCCTCGGGCCAATGGGTTGCCCACAGCGGCATGTCCGCCAATACCGAACGCAGTGCGTCCATAGACTCCACCACCGTGGATGGACATGCCCGCGCCAACCAAAGCGCCGCCTTCGGTGTGGGCGCTACCGCCCATTGAGGACAATCACCTTGCGCCAGAAACTCAGCAAGTAACTGATCTCGTAAGGACTCAAGCCCACCAAATAGCGACAGACTGCCTTGCACCTCCAACAACACAGCAGTGGGCGGCTCTAAACTGATCCAGGAGGTATAGCGTTGGGCCTGTTCTGCTCGCTTCACCAGCGCCTGCTGCTCGCGCCACGCTTCTCTCACCACCACCCGCAGCGCATCCACTCGGAGCTCAGCTGTACTCAGTGGCATACCGACCGTGATACCCGCCTGAGCTGCCAGCACACTGACTGCCAATACCGCACTGTCACGTTGCATCGCCGCCACTACAACGGCGGCTTGAGCGTGATCTATCGGCAAAGAGACAGCAGACAGCGTGGGAAAGTTAAGCGCCAACCAGCATGATTTTGCTGCGACCGAACGCAGCATCATCGGTGGCGATGCCACCACCAACTGCGGCGCAAACAAATCATCGGTCTGACCGATGGATGATCTCTGTCGGGTCACTTTGCTAGGCTTTCGCATAAAAAAACTTAGCCTAACAAAGCATCTCTAATCCAAAGCGCACCGCGATCCTTGCGCTTGATGACGTGTACATCGAGCCCCTGCATGGTCGGACTTAAGACCATACGCACACTGGCCGGCGAAGGCTGCACCTGCTGCGCCACAGGCCGGCATAACACCAATAACGCAACGCTGTCAGCGGCCGCCAGCTTTAAACGCCTCAACCATCGATCATCCACAGTGTCTACCCACGCCAACACGGCAAGACAACTGCGTGTGCGAAGCGATTGCTCTATCGCCCAGAGACGATCATTCAATGACACCGCATCCACCAGCAAAATATGTTCAGCGGCTATACCCGCCTGCTGCAAGGCCGGTGGATAGACCACGTGTGGCGGCGATACCCAGACCAACCAGCGCGTATGGGCGCCCTCACCCGCATCGGCCAGCGTTTTAAGCGCCGGTAACAGCAGTGACAACTCACCGGCACCCGCCGTCGGCACCAGTAACTCGATCAAAGTACCTAGCGGCCAACCGACCGACCCTAAGGCGGCATCCAGCTTAGGCCAGCCCGTGGATACCGCTGGGCATGCCACTGAATCGACAGACCCACGCCATACCCGCATCGTGGCGAGTAGCGCATCGAGTGGCAGAGTCATCACCGAGCACCGGACACACGTGGCAAGCGACCTGTCTTACTGCAGTGAATCCGCTTTGTGACCACGTCGCAATACACCCACCACAACACCTTCAATCAACACCGACTGCTCTTTGAGATCAACCCGAATAGGCTCAAAGTCCACGTTCTCAGGCATCAGCCAGACCACTGAGCCCTCCTGACGATAGCGCTTCACAGTGACTTCGTTTTCAAGACGCGCCACGACAATTTGCCGATTGCGCACTTCTGGCGTGCGATGCACGGCGACTAAGTCACCATCCATGATGCCGATGTTGCGCATCGACATCCCTTGCACCTTGAGCAGGTAATGGGCACGTGGACTGAACAACTGCGGATCAATCTGAAAATGCGCCTCAATGTGTTCTTCCGCGAGGATCGGTCGACCGGCTGCCACCCGACCAATCAGCGGCAAGCCCATCTGCTCACGCACCGTGTCTTTTAACTGGATGCCACGGGAAGCCCCTGGAATCAGATCAATCACGCCTTTGCGCTTGAGGGTCTTTAAATGCTCTTCGGCCGCGTTTGGCGACTTAAAGCCTAAGGCTGTAGCGATTTCTGCACGCGTCGGCGGCATGCCGGAGACCTCCACCTGTTCACGGATAAAGTCGAGAATCTGGCGTTGGCGCGGGGTGAGATCCGTCATAAGAAGTGCCTGTATGTTTATACACGTTCTGTGATTATATACAGTTACTGACCCACCGCAAGCCCCTATCCAGACCGGGGCAACGAAACGTGACCCACGACACCACCCACCTCGGTCATTACCGATGTTGAAGCCTACGATATGGCGTAAAACACAGCACTGAGGTACATTGCATCCCCTGTGGTGACAGGGCTCACTGCCACCCCGATATCGTTTCTTGAATGTGATGTTTCGATTTAAGTAGTTAATTAGGAGTTTTTATGAAAAAAGTACTCGCCCTTAGCGCCGTGGCCTTCTGCGTATTCGCCGCCGGTTGCGCCGATTTGAAGCCAATGCAGTCACAGATTGATGACCTGAAGAGCCAGGTTGCCAAGCTGTCTGCTGGTCAGACCTCACTGGAAGCCGGTGTTGCTAGCGCTGCTAAGGCTGCTGCGGCTGCTCAGGCTGC
>CAIYVA010000059.1 GCA_903929455.1 uncultured Pseudomonadota bacterium
CGAGCTTTGTCAGATGGTACGCAACCGAACAGCCGGCAATACCGCCACCAATAATCACCACACTTGAATGAGTCGGAATAGACATCCGGAACTTCCCTTAAAAATAAATAAACAAATTCAACAAAACAAAATTCGACAGATCAATAGCGAGGCGGCGCGATCACCCACAGGGACACAGACGTCTCGGTACCTGCGTTGCGCGCGGTAAAAAATTCCCCGCGATTAATCCTAAAACTATCCCCAGGCCGCAAGCAAAAGCGTCGTGTACCCACATCAAGCTCTAACACGCCGGCAATCACGTAACCCGATTGCTCGGCCATGCGCGAGACCTGCACATCCCCACTGCGCGCACCCGGCGCAAAGGTGCTTAAAATAAGTTCAGCCTCACCCGTCAGACTCGGTGAGAGCAACTCTTCTTCAATACCGGTGCCTGGAAAATTCAGTCGCCTGCGATGCTCCGCACGCACCACATAGCCGTGCTCGTCAGGCACTTGAGGATCATAGCCTTGAAAAAACCAGCTGATCTGCACCGCCAGTGCATCACTAATCAATTTTAGTGTTGAGATGGATACCTCAGATCGACCCCGCTCGATTTGACTGACATAGCCAATCGATTTACCAATGGCTTTGGCCAACTCAGCCAGGCGCATACCTCGGGCGGCTCGCAGGTCACGAATTTGACCACCGAGTGGACTTGCCGGGTGCACCGGTGCACCCTGCGAGAGCGCGGCGGGGGCGGCCGCAAGGGACTTTGGTGGCCTCGTGGTCGGGGGAAGCGGTATGGTCGTCGCTGCGGTGGTCACACAAGCAAAGCTCTGGCGGCTAGTTTCATGAATATAGCTGATTCGGCTCATAAATTCACAGTCGTGAAAATTTAGTGTTAAATTTCACGAAAACGTCCTTCCTAGGGGCTTAGCATGATCCCATCCGTGATGTCGGCCATCCTCCTCAAAGGTCACGGAGGACTGGATCAGCTGGAATACCGCACCGACGTGCCGGTGCCAACACCCGGCCACGGCGAGGTCCTTGTAGAGGTGGGTGCGGCAGGGCTTAACAACACCGACCTTAATTTAAGAATGGGTTGGTACTCCAAAACGATTGAGACCAGCACCGCCGATACCCTGAACGAGTCGGTCACGGTCGATCAGGATGCGGGTTGGTCGGGCAGCGCCTTGCGCTTCCCGCGCATTCAAGGGGCCGATGCCTGCGGCCGCATTGTCGCCGTTGGCCCAGGCGTCCCAACCAGTCGCCTAGGCGAGCGCGTGTTAATTGATCCCATTATTCGCGATGCGGATGGAGCGACGCGCTATTTCGGCTCGGACTGCGCTGGCGGGTTCGCCTCATACACCACGGTACCCAATTCAAATGCTTGTCGCATCGACAGCACGCTGACGGACACAGAATTAGCCTCTTTTCCCTGCGCTTACTTGGCGGCCTTGAACATGCTCACCCGCGCATCGGTCAGCGCGGGCGAGCGCGTACTGATTACCGGCGCATCCGGTGGTGTGGGCTCCGCCGCAGTACAGCTCGCCAAAGCCTGCGGCGCCTATGTCATCGCCATCAGCCAACCCGCCAAGCTTGGCGCCGTGAAATCGCTTGGCGCGGATCAAGTGCTCTCTCGCGATCAGGACCTCATGGATGTCATCGGGTCCCAGTCGGTCGATGTAGTGATTGATGTGGTGGGCGGCCCTGCGTTCGCGTCCTTACTGGGGGTCCTAAAGCCTCATGGCCGCTATGCCGTGGCAGGCGCGATCGCCGGACCTTTGGTGACGCTTGATCTTAGAACGCTCTATTTAAAGGACTTGTCGTTCTTTGGGTGCACCATTCCTGCTGTCGCAGTGTTCCAAGCGTTACTGACCTATTTGCAAAATAATGCTGTAAAACCAGTGATTAGCGCCACCTTCCCCTTGGCAAAGATGGCTCAGGCGCAAAGCCTGTTTTTAGAGAAAAACCACACCGGCAAAATCGTCCTACAGGTCAAGCCCTAAGGCATCCGTGATACCTAGGGGCGCGACAGCCCCTAACCCTATTTTTATAGCCTAAATCGTGAACCACCCCCTGCTCTGGGCAGCACCAGCGAGCTAAAATCCCTGTCATGGACAGATGGGATCTTGAACAGGCCCGCACCGCCTTTCTCGCGCGCGACGCCGCTGCCTTAGAGTCAATACTTCAAACCGCTTTTCCGGTGGACAGCGAGTATCCGCGGATTCCGGAGTGGGTCCGCTACCTGCTCGGTCAAGGTGCTGCACCGATCGCAGACGAGGCCGAGGATCAGCAACTGGCACAAAGTCTCGCGCGTACAGCTGCTTATCTAACATCACCTCGCCCCAAGCATCCTGCACCGCGTGGATTATCTGGCGCGAACTTAGAGTTTATTGCTGATAAGCCAGGCAGCCCCGGCTGGTCCTTGATGTTCTTTTTAAACCATCTGGCGCTCAGTCAAGTAAAACCTCGTCGTCGCACCGCAGTCGTTGGCACCCTGCGAAACGATGGTATCTACATTTTAGAGTGGATCGCCCATTACAGAGCGCTCGGCTTCGAGCATCTCTTTTTGTATACCAATGATAATAGTGATGGCTCTGATGCTCTCTTAAGCCTGCTGGCAGAGCACGGCATTATTACCCTCATCGAGAACCAGCTCGGCGAAAAAGCCGACCCGGAACCAAAAGCATTTGGCCACGCTATTCATCTATTACAAGAAACCCGCGATTTTGAGTGGTTGCTGTTTATCGACTCAGATGAATATCTGGTGCCGGCGCCTCTGTATAAAAACAACATCAATCAGGTGATTTCAGCCCTAGAAAAAGCCTATCCAGACGGCAAAACAGCGGCCATCTGCTATGACTGGCGCTGGTATGTCAGTGATATGGCACTCACCAGAACCCCAGGCTTACTCAGTGAACGCTTTGAGCACGCAAGACCGCATTGGCTGACCAAAACGATGGCAAGATTGCCTGACTTGATGTCCATGCGCTGTCAACACCATCCCGAGGTACGGCCGGGTTATCGAGTGGTTGATTCGAATTTTCAGCCCATAGACATGACACAGATATGGCAGCGAAAAACGCCTGTCTATGAGGGTGGCCAAATGAATCATTACTGGCCGAAATCCTTTGAGGAGTTTGTGGTCAAGAAGGCGCGTGGCGCCTCTCTCACCCTCCAGACGAATATATTTGATCGTCCATACGACAAATTTTTCTTGTGGAATGAACGCCACACGCCCAACAATTACTACCCACCCGATCCTAATTTGATTGCTGCCGTACATACGGAGATCGCTGCCCTTCGTGCCCTATCGGGCATCGCTGAGGTGGCGGATAAAATTGACCAAAATTTCAGTCAGTTTGTCGCGAAGATTACCGACACACGCCAGCTGAGCGACTTATATTCCGAGCATCTTTGCGAGCCGGGACCTCTGTAGCGAACAGACAAGTCAGGCACCTAAATAGTCAACACAAAGATCAGACCTGACGCTGAATAATGGGTTCACCCCCAGTGACTTAGCGGCAATCGCGGCAGTTATTGCATTGCAAGCAAGCACACCCACAGCCAAAAGGTGACGGATGTCTCATTCCGGAAAAATCCGATTCCAGTTTGAGCGCTGAATAACGGTTATTTTAAGCAACTCCGCGCACCATAGAGCCTTGGTTTTAAACAGAGAACGGCATGCGCTGGACTTGGCGCAGCAGAACCCATGACGGGCTTGTCCCCGAAACACCAGTCCGCTATGAAAAACAGTTTTGGCAGCAAATTTGGCGGCAAACGTGTGGTCATCACCGGCGGCCTTGGCTTCATCGGCTCGAGCCTCGCCCATCGACTCGTGACGCTAGGCGCTCACGTCACCCTCGTGGATAGTCTGATGCCACAGTACGGCGGCAATTTATTTAACATCGAAGGCATTGGGGCTTCGGTCAAGGTCAACATTTCTGACGTGCGAGATGAGTACAGCCTGCGTTACCTTATCCAAGGCCAAGACTTACTGTTCAATCTAGCGGGCCAAACGAGCCACATGGACTCGATGACGGATCCCTATGCGGATCTCGACATTAATTGTCGAGCGCAACTATCGGTCCTAGAGGCCTGCCGAAAATTTAATCCGGACATTAAAGTGGTATTCGCCAGTACGCGTCAGGTATATGGCAAACCAGACTACCTACCGGTCGATGAAAAGCATTTGGTTCGGCCTGTGGATGTCAACGGCGTTAACAAAGTGGCCGGTGAGCAATTTCATATTCTCTATAACAACGTCTATGGCATTCGTGCGTGCGCGCTACGACTAACCAATACCATCGGACCACGCATGCGTGTCAAAGACACTCGCCAAACCTTCTTAGGTGTTTGGGTGCGTCATCTCATCGAAGGGACCCCCTTTGAGGTGTGGGGTGGCGAGCAACTGCGCGACTTCACCTACATCGATGATGCAGTAGATGCGTTTCTAATGGCCGCCAGTAGTGAAGACTCCAACGGCCATATTTTTAATGTGGGCGGTGATCAGCCGATTACGCTCAAGGATTTAGCGGACCTTCTGATTGAAGTGCATGGCAAGGGTCGCTACACGCGCCACGAGTTCCCAGCGGATCGCGCACGCATCGATATCGGTGATTACTACTCCAACTATCAATTGATCCAAGACACGCTCGGCTGGAGTCCCAAGGTGAGCTTACGTCAGGCGCTCACTGAGACTCTGAACTACTACACTCAGCACCTCCCGCAGTACCTCTAAACTATGCACGCTTCTGGTGACATCACACCCATACTGCCCGCAGACCCCAAAGCACAGTATCTCGCGCATAAGACTGCGATTGATGATGCCATCAGTCGTATGCTCAGCCATGGTCACTATATTCTAGGCGACGAAGTCAGCGCTTTTGAGCGTGAGTTTGCGCAGTATCTAGGGATGTCCCAAGCCATCGGTGTCGGCTCCGGCACCGATGCGCTCCAACTGGCGTTACGAAGCCTAGGCATTGGCCCTGGGCATTCAGTGATCACTGTGGCTCACACGGCAGTCGCCACCATAGCCGCCATTGAGATGGCCGGTGCCACCCCGGTACTCGTTGATATTGATCCTATCTCTTACACCATGAGCCCAACTGCCTTAGCGCATGCGATCGCTCATCACCAAGGCGCCCCTCTAAAGGCAGTCATCCCTGTCCACTTATACGGTCATCCTGCGGATATGTCGGCACTACTGGCTATTGCCAAGCAGCATAGCCTCGCCATCATTGAGGATTGTGCTCAGGCCCATGGTGCCGCTATTGGCGATCGCTTAGTCGGTACTTTCGGTGACTGCGCCGCTTTTAGCTTCTACCCCACTAAAAATCTGGGCGCCCTAGGCGATGCGGGCGCGTTGGTCTGCCACAACGAGGAACTGGCGACTCGCGCGCGCCAACTGCGTCAGTATGGCTGGAAAGAACGCTATATCAGCGAGTACGCCGGCATCAATACGCGACTTGATGAGATTCAGGCGGCCATCTTGCGGGTCAAACTACCTCATTTGAACGATGACAACCAACGACGTCGCCTCATTGCATCGCAGTACAATCAAGGACTCGCTGATACCGGCCTCACTTTACCCACGGTTCCACACAACTACACGCATGCGTATCATCAGTACACGATCCTTTGCCAGGATCGCGACGCCTTAGCATCGCACCTCAAATCGAAGGGCATTACGCCAGCGCTTTTATATCCTGCCGCCATCCATCAGCAACCTGCTTACCAAGCGCGTCGCTTCAAAGACCAACAGGATCTCTCGGTATCAGAACGCATTTGCAGCACTCTTTTATGCTTGCCGATACATTCCCAGCTAACGGACGATCAAGTGCAGTGCATCATCGATGTGGTGCGCCAATACGCTCGGGTTTTAACTGATCGCTTAATTTAAACTATCGTCACTCCTTTATTCGCATAGGGCGACTACCCATGTCATCTCAGTTTCTAAACAACATTAAAGAACACCAAACGGTCATCGCGACACTAGCGACACTGGCGCCGCAGGTGGAGTCAGCCATCGCCCTTCTTCAGCAGACGATCGCCCAAGGTGGAAAAATCATGTTATGCGGAAACGGTGGGTCTGCCGCCGATAGTCAGCACATTGCAGCGGAATTCGTTGGTCGCTTTATTCAGGAACGAAAGCCCTTAGCGGCGATGGCTTTATCTACCGACACCTCTGCCCTCACCTGCATTGGTAACGATTACAGCTTCGCTGATATTTTTAGTCGTCAAGTGATGGCGCTGGGTCGTACGGGGGACTGCCTGATCGGTATCTCTACCTCCGGTAACTCACAGAATGTGATTGAGGCCGTTAAGGCAGCACATAGTCTCGGGATAGCGACAATCGGACTGCTCGGACGTGACGGTGGAAAGCTCGCTAGCCTGTGTCAATGCAATATAACGGTACCGAGCCAAAGCACCGCCCGCATACAAGAAGCCCATATTCTGATTGGTCACACCTTGTGTGGAGAGGTTGAACACCGACTTGGACTAACCACTCCTGCGGTGTCCCCATGAGTCGCTCGCGCCAGAACCCCGCGCAAGGCTCAGGATCAGTCCCTCGCTTCGCAGCCGGCCGCTTAATGGTGGTGGGCGATGTGATGCTAGATACCTACTGGCATGGACCAGCGTCCCGTGTCTCACCAGAGGCCCCCGTGCTGGTGGTCCGGGTCAGTGACAAGGAAGCACGGGCAGGTGGCGCTGGTAACGTCGCTGTCAATGCGGCAGCCCTTGGCGCCAGCACACACTTACTGGGGCTCGTCGGCGCAGATGCTGCTGCCGATGAGATCGAGGAGATCCTCACCCGACAAGGCGTCACCTCACGCTTACAGCGTGTCCCTGGCAGCAAGACCATCACGAAATTACGCGTCCTGTCGCGCAACCAGCAGTTGATTCGGCTGGACTTTGACGACACCTTCCCAAGCTTTGATACCCAGGGTCTGCATGACACCTTCGTGGCTCAATTAGATGACGTGGATGTGATTATCCTATCGGACTACGCCAAAGGGGCTCTACGACATTGCGCCGACCTCATACGAATCGCGCGCGCTCGCGATAAGTTTGTCATCGTTGACCCTAAGGGAACAGATTTCGAGCGCTACCGTGGCGCCTCTCTCATCACGCCTAACTTGCCAGAGTTTGAATCTGTTGTCGGCGCCTGCGACTCCGAAAGCACCTTAGCGGAGCGAGCTGAGAATCTACGTGCGACCCTTGATTTAGACGCCATCTTGGTCACTCGCAGTGAAAAAGGCATGAGCCTATTCACCAGAGACGCACCTCCCTTGAATCTTCCCTCATTGGCACGCGAGGTATTTGATGTGACGGGTGCGGGCGACACGGTCGTCGCTTCACTCGGTGCCGCCATCGCCGCTGGAGTTCCCTTAGATAAAGCAGTGTCGCTTGCGAACATTGCTGCCGGCATTGTGGTCGGAAAAATCGGGGCGGCCACCGTCAGCCCAGAAGAACTAGAACTCGCTACCCGCCCGCATGAACTCCTAGGTCAACAAGGTGTGGTGTCGGAAGACGAGTTAATGACCGAACTACGCTCTGCTCGCGCGCGCGGCGAACGTGTCGTGATGACCAACGGCTGCTTCGATATTTTGCACCCAGGACATCTCACGTACTTGCAGCAGGCCCGATCCTTAGGTGATCGCCTAGTAGTCGCCGTCAACGATGATGCATCCGTGGGGCGACTAAAAGGCGCCGATCGCCCCATTAATTCCCTGGCAACCCGCATGCAGCTACTCGCAGCGCTCGGCTGCGTCGATTGGGTGGTTGCCTTCTCTGAAGACACCCCGGAGCGGCTGATTTGCAAGGCCCTGCCGCAGGTACTCGTGAAGGGCGGTGACTACACCTGGCAAGAAATTGCGGGTGGCGCGTGTGTTCAGGCTGCGGGTGGCATTGTGCGCACCTTAAGCTTTGTGGCCGGCCACTCGACCACGGAACTCATCAATAAGATTAAACAGACGCCTGAGCGTTAGCCACAAGCGTTTGCCCCGCATCAGTTAGACACCGAGCAATCGATTGAAGAAGTTAAGAAAAGCAGTATTTCTCGACCGAGATGGCGTGATTAACCGAGATACAGGCTATGTCTTTCGGTGGGCGGACTTTGAATTTGCCCCAGGTGCTATCGCGGCACTGCGCCGTCTGACAGTGGCAGGCTTCCCACTCATCGTGATAACCAACCAATCAGGCGTCGCTCGCGGCTATTACACAGAGCAGGACGTGCAAACGCTCACCCAACAAATGACAGCCTACTTGGCCAGTCAAGGCGTGACGATTACCGCCACCTACTACTGCCCGCACCACACGAGCGGCACGATTGCAGAATACGCCCGCGCGTGTGACTGTCGAAAGCCGGGGCCCGCGCTGCTACTACAAGCCGCGTCGGCACACGATCTATCGCTAGGTGACTCGATTATGATTGGGGATAAGGAATCAGACATCAAAGCCGCTCGAGCAGCGGGCGTCGGTATTGCTTATCTGATTGACGCGAAGCACAGCTCGCACGTCATACCACCGTCGGCACCCAATGGCGTCTTTGCCGATCTAGCCGCCTGCGTCGATTACTTTTTAGCGTAGCGATCCGACGCTCCGCCAGCCGCGTAGCCGCCGTATCTCACTGGAATCAGTACCAGATCAAGCGGATGGCTTAACGCCATCCGCTTTCTCATCTGCTTATCCTGCGATCTTGACCACGACTGTGTCGGAATTGTTCGCCGCATCTGTGATTGAGCTTGAGACTCGTACGGCAGCACCGTCAGACGCTCGACGAACCTCCAATGTGGCTAACAGAGCAGAATCTAATTTCACCGTCGAGGTGAATTCAAACCCTGCACGGCCCTGCCCAACGCGACCCTTTAACAGATCTTCGCGGAACTGACAGGCCAGCGCTGTGCCAATCACCTTGCCTTGCAACAAGATCTCAACCAACACAGGTAACTCAGGATGGTCCTTATCGTGCACCCAGCCCGAGATCTTCCAGTCGCCTTTTACGCGCTCGATATAACCCTGGAGCTTGCCAGGAGTCGCCATGCGCGCGGCGCGCGCGACGATCGGGCGCAGTGCAGCAGCCAGTGCCATACCCTTTTCAGGTCGTGGTGCACACAGCTTTAATTCCTCTGGCTCCCGATAATTCGGGAACATCGCATAGAAATCAGCCGCGTTATGGAACTGAGCACGGCCACCTTCGAAGTCAGCGTACGTTTCAGACCAAACACCTTCCGCCAACACACAGTCATGACCTGACAATTCGAGCTGGAAGTAATCAACCGTATCTGGCATCCAGTCCTGCGTGACGCTCACGCCGTTGACTAAGTACTTCGCCATGATCAGCGAGCCGCCAATCAACATCGAGTGGCCGGGCGAAATGTACAGATCGCGCACAGGGAGACCGTCGCCTAAAGACCCACGGCGGAATCGCACTGGAATCTGATCGCGATTGTCGACGATTGACTTAGCATCGTAGGTCTGGCGACCAATCCAACGAATCTGCTGCACGCCGCCAAAACGAGTCATGACACGATCACCAATCTTGATGTCCTCAATATTGACCAGGCCACTAGGCGTCAATATGGTCGTACCACGTAGGTAGCAGATGGCGCGCGTGAGCATAATGCCGCCGTGCCCATCACTCGCTATGTCATAAATTGCGTCGATCGTGTTCTGTAACTGCACTACGCCGTCGACTGAAGAGCCATCGTGACGATTGAGCTGCAGAACGCCGTTGGCATCGATGGTGTACCCGTCACCTGCCTGGTAACCGACCGACGATAGATCAATTTGTCCACCAACATTGAGCGTGATGTCAGTGACGGTACCACCCGAGTTCACGACTAAGACGCCGCCGTCATCAATCGTGATGCCACTGGCCGTACCACCAGAGTCCACCACCAGGTGTCCAAGGACTTCAATGGTGGTATTGGTGGCCGTGCCGCCTGATTCCACCGTTAAGGTGCCGGCTTCATTAATTACGGTGTTACTCGCACTACCACCAGCAAGCACGGTTTCCGTGCCTCCGGACAGAAGCACGGTGTTGATGGCGGCACCGGAAATGGTTTCCGAACCGGCGATCTGAGCGCCCGTTTCGGTTGCACCTGCGGCGACAATCTCTGTACCGCCGGCATTCACGGTCGTACCCGAAGCCGAACCACCGGACAGTACGGTTTCCACACCACCACTATTGACGACGGTACCAATCGCAGTACCAGACACGGTTTCAGAACCAGTCACCTGAGCGCTGGTCGTCGTGCCGCCTGAGGCGACGATCTCGATACCGCCTGAATTGACAACAGTACTGGTAGCCGAACCACCGGACAGAATCGTTTGACTACCAGCGCTGTTGATCGTGGTGTCGATCGCGACGCCACCTGAGTAAACCGCCTGGGCACCACCACTATTAATAATCGACGCGCTCGCGACACCGCTGGCGTACACATTCTCAATACTGCCCCACTCCATGGTGTTGGCAATGGTGGTACCACCGTAGACATTCACGGTGCCATCAGTCACACCGTCTACCGTGCCACTGATCATCGTACCGCCAGACTGAACCTGTTCGGTACCACCCGCATTGACGAACGCGCCTACGGTTGAACCACCTGACTGAACGACCTCGGTACCGCCACTATTAATGACCGAGCCGCTCGCCGCGCCGCCAGAACCGATTTGTTGTGTACCGCCAGAGCTCACCACGGTCTGTACGGCTGTACCGCCCGAGGACACTACCTGAGTACCACCGTCTGCGATCTGTGTTCCGCTGGCCACACCACCGGAATTAATTTGTTGCACACCGCCACTCGTGATGGTCGTGTCTACCGCACTTCCATACACCGCAGTCGGGCTACCTGCAGAGACCACCGCACTCGACACCGTCGTACCAGAGGCAAGTTCCGCTGGGATACCCGTGTTTGTAATGATGGTTCCACCGGATCCATCGCTCGCTACTTGGAATAAGTCCCCAGCATAGTTACCCGTTAGCTGAATGGTCGCTAAGGTTGAGAGCCCATCGGCGCTGGTAATGGTCAGAACACCTGAGGAACTGACAGAGACGTGCTCGCCATTCGTGAATCCGAGGGTAGTCGCATCAATAGATGCACCAATACCCAAATTGACGCTGGCCAGAGTGCCACCATCTAGCGCAATGGAGCCACCACTATTGACGGTGATGTCCGAGGCAACAGCGCCCGATTGCAGCACGAGCGTGCCGCCGGAGTTAATCGTGTCTGATGTTGCTGACCCATACACGTTCTCAGTGCCATACACAGTAGTACCGGTCACCTGGGCGCCAGACATCACGGTCTGCGTACCGCCCACATTGACCGTACCGCTGACTGCTGAGCCATAGACTGTTTCTGTGCCCGTAATACTGGCACTGGTTGTCATACCCGACACTGCGACGGTTTCCGTGCCGCCTGTCTGTACTACCGTACCGGTCGCACGACCGCCAGCCTGGATCGTCTGTGATCCACCCGATGCGACCGTGTTGGTCACAGCCGAGCCGTAAATGTTTTC
>CAIYVA010000060.1 GCA_903929455.1 uncultured Pseudomonadota bacterium
CTAAGGCAAAAATCAGATAAGTGTAAAACTCAACACTAATCGACCAAGCGGGACCATTAAATGTAGTCGTGTGTCCAGTCGGCCCAATGGCTTGAACGAGAAACACCTGCTCAAGCAGCGCACCAAGACTATTTTGTCCAAACGGATGTGTATTAGGACTCTGCAATCCGAAATAGGTCTGCGCAATGTACTTAGCGATTTCAATGATCACAAAGACCGAAAGAAACACGATGTGTACCGGGTATAGCCGACCGAATCGCAAGAACTGAAACCGCAATAAGTCAGCCCACTTATTAATTTTATCTGCATAAGCTGTGTATATAACAAAGCCCGACAGAACAAAAAACAAGTCAACCATCAAGTAACCACGATTGATAAGACCGATCTCTAAGACACTATTCCACTTAGGAATGTGGTAGATAACGACCAACAGAGCAGCGAGACCTCGGATACTCTCGAGCTCAGTAATATAGCCACCGTTCGGCGCCTTATTGTCCAATGACTGAACCGACATTTGAGCGCCAACCAGTGATGCTGTCATAACCATTCCATTTTTGAGTAAACAACTTGTGGCAGCGAATCACTGAGCATTCTAAATACTACGCAGTCAACGGAGGCGCTGCCAATCACACGACCGAGCATGCACACCACTAAACGAGCCTCACTTGTTCTGCCACTGGGTCAGCCATATCCGCCAAACTACTGCCGATAACCAAACACGTATCAAACTTTTAACATGCCAATACAGCCATCTTGGCTTTCTGTGACTATCCCGCTGCGCCCGATGCTCCACACGAACAGAAGACACTGGCCTCAAACGATATCCAGCCAAATACAACCGCGCGCACAGATCGTAGTCTTCACAATACAAAAAGTATCGTTCGTCAAATCCACCGATCGCCCTAAAAGCTGCAGCGTTAATCACCAAGCACATCCCAGAAAACCAAAAAAACTGGCTAGAGTTACTTAGCGTGCTAGACATGCGTCGACCAGAACGAATCTTGAGCACTCGTAATGCAAGCGACCACGGCGTCAAATTTGAGCGAACAGCATCTGACAAGCAACCACGTTCATCCACTATTACTGGCGCGAGCACACCATCACGGTCATCAGTCGCCTCCGCTAGTAGTCCGCACAGCGTGAGTGGATCATGGAATTTTAAATCCGGATTGAGCACCAAAAACCATAGCGTTTGGCAATGCCGAAACGCTGCATTGTGGTTCTCACCAAAGCCCGCGGGCGCTGCGTTCCGAATAACCACGACATCTGGCAGCGCTGCTGGGACCTCTAACTCGACCAACTCAGGCACGTTTAGAGTAATCACGTAGCGATGCTGGTTGGCCCCAGTCTGGGCGGCCAAGTTGCGTAGCAACGCCGACACCATCGCCGCCTGCCCGTGACTTACAATCGAGATCGTTACTTTATTCACAGGGCGGAACTCAATTTACCAAATAACGCATTGTAGTCTGAACCGACCTGAACGAAGTCACGAACCGAACCTCCTATAGGGGCTGGGATCCCTCTGGTCATCGTAAGGGATTTCGATATGCCAGCGGCGATCGCATCTGGGTTTTTTGGGTCTACCAGGATCGCATAGTCTTTATAGAACTCTCTATGCACGTCGATATCAGAACATACAATAGGCGCACCGCAGGATAGCGCCTCGGCGATGGGAAGATTATGTCCCTCAGCCAAACTGACGGAAAGAAGCATGCTGCACTGGGAATAGTACTGCTTCAGCAATTCATCAGTGACTGACGCATCGTTAGTCAGACGTATACCCTGCTCTGCACATATCCTTAGAGCCCTTGGATCCAGCGCACCGACGACGTGCAGCCTGAAGCCGAGCCTGGCGGCCTCACTCTGCGCGAAGGCCTGTACCGCATTTTGTCCGTTTTTGTGTCGTAGGGGATTGGTGACCATCAACACAAACGGATCTGCAATTGTTACCGGCAGTTCATCATCTTTTGGCGCCTGATCGAGCGACACGATGGCTGGCGACGGAATAACCGTTATCTTGCCCTCATTAACTGTGTAGTGCCTCAATATCGCACTCTTGGTCGCCACTGATATGGCGACGACGTGGATAGCGTTATCAAACGTTCGCTGCGTAAGCGCCCGCAGAAGAGATTGACGGACTTCGGAAAGACCGTACTCTAGGCTTATACAGTCATGTACCGTCACAACATGGTGACGGGCCGCGACATTGACCCGGTGACCGGGGGACCAATATAAGTAGTCGCTGCGCCCACGATACAAAGCACTGGTTACGCGCGATAAGAACACAGCGTCGCTAAGCGGCGTCGACTCAATCACCTCCGCACGAAGGTGAGGCTTTATGCGCTCGTAGTAGCGCTGCACCCCTCGCGAGGACCGGTAAACCGCGGCACTGTTAATCAGCAGTTTCATGTTTACTTGCTATATATGCCGTCATAGGCTTGGCACTGACACGCCTAGACAGCAAGTGATTAATGACCAGACCAGTCGTCAGAAGGAAACACGTCGCAGTAAGGTACCCAGCGGTCCGCAGGAAGACGTCGCAGACATAAGCGGCCACCAATGACAGCCCAAGAGCGCGCGCATTGCTCGCAGGCTCACCCCCGACTGCAATACGCCTGATCTGACGTGAGGACTTTACAATCATGGCACTTAAGAAAAACAACGGGATTATGCCGAACACGCCGAACTCACCAATGATCTTGGCCGTCATGAAGCTACCGTCAAACGTATTTAGGCTATCACCTGTGAGACGGTATATTAATTCCGATGCGTCTGACATCTGTCCGGCCAACCCAAGTTGTTGGAACCCCACACCGATCGAGTCACCCGTCGTCAGGGCATTGGAAATAATCTGCCAACCTTGCAGATAAACCAAGGCGGATAGATTCCGCGTGTCATCTGCTAGGTTCAAGCGGTCAGCGTAGTAGTCAATATCGGTTGCCCAGACGGCGACCAAACCAAAAGCCGCCAATATCGCCCCGTACCGCAGGCGATAACAAAGGCCAATCACCAGTAGGCAAGCAACTAAAAGGGTTAGATTCTGCAGAATAATCGCTACTAGTACCGCAACGAGTAAATAAGCTAAGCGCCAGCGAGGACGTGACATAGCGCATTTAAATATTAGGAATGGGGTGAAGGTGAGCGCATACGCCGCAGGCTCCGTAAACGGGAACACTGTTTTTTCTCTCCCATCCGCAAATGGCTGCACAATACCCATCGCACCCAATATGCCCACCACAAGCAAAAAAAAGAACACGACATTGACGGCACGGAGGACGTCACGATCATGTAGGCCCACTGTGATATTGGCAATAAAACCAGCCGCAACAATCACCGTACATAAAACGACAAGTGACGGAAATGCGCGAGCCATATCGAAGGGGCCGATCGCAAGCACAAGGAGAGCATGAGCCACAGAAAACGCCAAAACAGCGACCACGCACTGATACACGTAGATCGGTAGTCCGCGCGTACTCGCGAACAGCGCGCCACCCACGAGAACAGTGATTGCGGCGAGCGCTGTTCCCGCGGTGTGCGAGGATGCGATACCCAGATAGAAACTGAGCGCTGGCGCCACAATCACCATCATCAGTGCCGCCGTCAGATTCCAAGGACTACTTTTCAATCCGATGCCTGCCTTGCGAAAGTTAAACCAACTCACCATCGATCCGAAACAGCCAGAACACGTCGATTAAGACTCTTACAACCTGCATCCCGCCAAGGAATTAAGAAAACGATAGCACAACGCGAACGCATCATCTCCATCAAACCATTTACAACGCCAGGGACAAATCACACTGCTCTTCTATACGCGGCCGCTCGCAGTCCGTGGCCCCCCGCCCAAAGCAAGGTCGCGGCTGACGATCAACCGATAAGAGGCCACTAAAGCTCGTCCACACCCTTGCCAGTCTGCGAAGAACGTCCTGCGAAGGGCTCGCAAGAGAAAACACAAGGCAAGCACTGGGAGCAAACGCTTGTGAAATTTCTTCACGTACAAGGACTGACTGCGCAGCGCGCACCGATCCGCAAATTCAGACCGGGAACGCCTAGGAATACGCTTGGCACTACCAGTAGTCGCACCCTCTTTATGAAAGACCAGGCTGTCAGCAGCATAGCCAAGGGTGAAGCCTGCTTGCTTCGCCCGCGTGCAGTAATCTATTTCCTCGCAATATAGAAAATAGCTTTCATCGAGTAGACCGACCTTCTCAATGACACGGCGACTCATAAAAAATGAAGCCCCGACAATATAGTCAAAAGTCGACGCTCGGACGGAATGACAGAATGAACGTGAGTAGCGAGCGCCCTCAGCCACATGGGACGATAAACCGAGCCATGGAATAAAAGTGCCGCCAACTGCCTGTATTGTCTCTGGGCTGTGCGCATAGCATAGTGTTGACCCTGCGACACCGACTGCCGGATCACGCTGGATGCACTCGATCAGATAGTTAAGCGAGTGTGAGTCCACGACCGTGTCATTGTTTAATAACCAAACATAGGCCATCTCAGGGTCAGCAAGCCCACGTGCGATGCCCACATTGCAGCCCGCGGCAAACCCACCATTCTTGTCTGACTGGATGAGCGTGATCTGGCGCGCCGCCGTGGTACGAATCCACTCAGCGATCTCAACATAGGACGAATCAGTTGAGGCATTATCACAGACAATGATTTGACACGACTCGCGACCAGATAGTGCTGCGAGACTCTGCAAGCACTCAATCGTGTCATGCGCATTATTATAATTAACGAGAACAACGTATACGCGCATAGATAAATAGTCTCTCAAACACAGATCGTGCGCCGATTAACGCACCTGCCATCGCTGGCACCTACTGCAGCCGATCAGTGCCCCTGCGACCGATTAGTAGACGGGACTGAACACCACAGCACGAGAGACCACATGGGGCTTAGACCGTAGGCCGCGTGCGCCGACGACCAGTAATTAGCACGATCACAGCGGAAAGCGAAAAACCGAGCAGTCCCGCACACAGGCCAACCAATACGGTCGATGGATTAGAGGGGCTTTTTGCAGGGTAGGCCGCATCGACCACCTTGAACGCAAACTCTTCATTTGCCTGCGCTAGCAGCAACTTCTGCATCTCGCTTTCTAGCACCCGCCCTAGGGATTGCTGCAACGACACCACGTTAGTGGCCGCAATTTCCTGTTGCAGATAGCTCACGCTACGACCGGAATCTGCAATCGCGCGCTGTCGCATGCGGTCATTCAGTCGTTTGACTAAAAGATTTGCCCACTCAGCGGCTACTTGACTATCTTTCCACTTGATCGTCAGCGTGACGAGGCCCGTTTTTTTGTCCTCCAGTACAACTCGGATGGCGCGATCAAAGTAACGAACGCCATCACGAATGTCTGGCTGCTTTGTCGTATCCGGGTTTTTCCAACGATGATTGGCAGCGTCCCAACGTTTGGCATAGAGCACCGGCAATAAATTGTTATCGAGAATAAACGCTCGGACAAAGTCTTTGGATTTTAGGAAAGCAAGGGGCTCTCCCGCATCAGCGCTAGGCAGACTCACTCCTGCCACACTCGCCATACTGCTAAGCCCACTGAGTTGACCCAAGCTTGAGCTAAGCGATGCCTGTTTTTTCGCAGGTAGAAGAACCACTTCTGCCTGGTATAGCTTAGTTTCTGAGACCGACTTCGCGATTCCGAGACCCAGAAAGATCAGCGTGACCACTGTGATCAGCTTCCAGCGGCTTTTCAGTATCCGCAAGAGCGCATCTAGATCCAGCGCATTATCTGCCGCAGGCGTCGTCGCGGCAGTCTGTTGCGGCACAAGATATACGTATTGGTCAGCCACAGGATTATCCTTATAAAGACGTGGATCGTGCATTGATTACGACACCACGCGCTCAGTTGAACCTAGGCTCGCGCGCCTCGCAAAGCGACGCGCGAACTCCTTACTCAGATCACACGCCTTACAGAATGCCGAAGGTCTTAAGGCTAGAAGCTGCAATCGCCACGTTATAGATAATCGAGGTGACCGCCTGCCACTCCATCAGAGTTGGTAAGCGCTCTGTGTCCATTGGCACAACGACCGTGTCACCCGGCTGGATCGCCATGTCAGAGAGTGAGACCCAAGTGCTGTGGGGTACTCGCACACTGCCATCTGCACGCACCACATAGGTCCGTTTTGGATACGCGCGCTCAGAATAGCCTCCAGACAATGCAATCGCCTGCGATTGCGTCATACCGCGGCGGAACAAGTGTGAGGTCGGGCTTTGCACCTCGCCTAGCACCGTGACCTCTTGCGTCTCACGCGGAATGACTAGCCGATCCATGTTCTTCATGGTGACATCCACGTCCGAACCCTCGCCACGGGCAAGGAGTGCCGGCAGATCGATCACTAAACGTCCCACTGCCTTGGTAGCCCTAAACTGGGCCACCAGCGCCTGGCCTACCGCCACTGTCGTGGTTGCATTCTTATCTGCATTGGCGGCTGTCAGCGAGGCTGAGGCCAGTTGCGCCTGCAGGCGGTCTGCCGTGCGATCAATGTTCTCTTGTTCACGTGTCTTTAGATCCGCGCGCAGAAAGATGGCGCCCCGCGGGAAGGCAATCGATGTCAGACCTCCGGCGCGCTTAATGACACTGGCCAAGGATTCGCCACGCTTAATGCGATAGGTGCCTGGGAATTTAACCTCACCCACCAATTGCACTTGCTCGTCGCGACTCCACTCTGGTGTCTGCCGTATGGTTAATAAGTCATAAGGCGAGAGCTCAATGTTGGCGCTAGCGTCTCCACGCAACACGGCAGCCAGATCAATCGTCGTGACCGCCGCCTCACGCTGCCTTCCACCATCCGTGTCATAACGAGTCAATTCAGCCGTGAGTGCATAGGCATCGTCTTTCAAACCGCCGCCAGCTCGGAGCGCGTCTGCGATACGCATGCCACGCTCGAGCGGGTATTTGCCTGGCGCATTGACCGAGCCTTGGATGTCCATCAGCTGTGCATGTGCACCGGGGGTCGCCTGGCGCTGCAACTCATCCATTAAAGGGCTGACAATGCGATCACGGGGCGAGCCTAAATCAAACACCGTGATGCGATCACGCGGCATCAGAGCAAGGTCAGCCGCCGTGCCTCGATAGGTGAGCGCAGCCTCGAGATCCGCAGAAAACACAGACAGCGCGCCTGTCGCTGCGTTCTCGCGACGAACTAAAATGTAATGCGAATCAGCATTCGTCTTTAAATCATCGCGAGAAGCGATCACATCGGATAGTCGCACACCCTCGTGATACGCAAACATACCCGGATGATTAACATGACCGTTTAGTGCGATCCCGTTATTCACCGCCGGTGCATTGTGCGGAATACGAATGGTATCGCCCGCTTTAACCACAAAATTCTGACCTTCGGTGCTATCCAGATTGAGACGAACCACACGTCGCTCTTTGCCGGTGTCAATCCGCTCTAAAGAGGCGTGCTTCAGATCAGCCTCAGGCGTCGCACCACCTGCTAAGCGAAGCACCGCTCCCACTGTTTTCTCGTTTTTGAGTTCGTATATGGCTGGGCGTCGTAGTTCACCCGCAATACCCACGGTCGGCCCGACCGGCGGCACCAACACCACATCGCCCGTCTGTAAGCGACCGTCACTCGTGGTATCGCCATTTAAGATCACATCGTACAGATCTAACTTGCGCAGCAATACGCCATCACGTTTGATCTCAATGTTGCGCAATGAGCCTATTGATTTGACACCGCCGCTGGCAAACAACGCGTTGGTGGCGGTCGACAGGCCAGATACCACCAGTGTCCCCGGATGCTCTGCATCGCCCATCACCAACACACGAGCAGAACGCAACTCACTCAAGCTAACGTGCACTTTGGTGCCTAGCATCTTCTTAGACACCAAAGACTCGATGTGGCTACGCGCCGCGCCGAAGGACATGCCACCCACGCTGATCGGACCTAAGTCACCTGTCAGACCGAGCATGCCGTCGCGACCGACGGGAAAGGTGTATGCCCTTGAGACTTGACCATAGAGCTGGACACTCATCTGGTCGCCAGCACCCAACTGGTAATCATCGGGCACCGGAAGGTCAGTGCCCGGCACGAAGGCTGATGATGAGCCACGAAACATCTCATAACCAAACGGCTTGAGCGCTTTGACGTCTAAGGCCTGCAACTTTAATATCTGAATTTGCACGGCAAAACTTTGCAAATTCGGATCGAGCGCTAAGCGCTCACGTGCCTCAAAAGGACTTAAACCAGCAAGCGATATTGGCGCAAATCCTGGCAACTGCAGCACGCCATTTGGGGCTAACTCATAGGGGTTATGCCGCATGATCCGCTGAAATAGTTTTAACTGATCGTCTTTCTCAAGCTCAGTGAGCGGCACCAATAGGCGTCTTTGCCCAATGTCGGGCGGTGTGCCATTGGGCATCATCATAGCCTGATCATTGCGCGCCATTGAACCTTGGGTGGCGGTGGTGCCACTCAGCGATCCTGGGGCGGCCGATCCCGATAAACTCGATGCGGAAGACGAGACGGAAGACGAGGCGGATAGCCCGTTGGC
>CAIYVA010000061.1 GCA_903929455.1 uncultured Pseudomonadota bacterium
AGCCAAGCGGCTTCCTTTGACTGGGGACTGCCTTTCTTCTACGGCCGAAAAGTATTTGTTCTTTTGGATAGCAATGCCGGTTACGCTAACGGCGCGATTGCTTTTTAAACCTGATAATCGCTGTTAAGAGCAGCGATTGGCCGTGCACTGAGCGCGTGTTCGACCGTGATGCTCCGCAACAGCATGGAGTGCGCCGGACATGTGCCTGCAATCATCAAACACTAAACGCGCCTCTGCGCTGCTCTTGGGCGGCCTACTGCTGTGCAGTTGGCTGTCAGCGAGTAATGCTTCGCCGCGTAGCTTGGTGCCAGATGACTTTTTCCGATTGGCGGAAGTCACCGAGCCCCGCCTATCGCCAGATGGACGCTGGGTTGCGTATGTGGTCAGTCATAATGATCGCGATACGGATGAGTCGGTCAGTGAGCTTTGGATGGTCGCCTGGAATGGAGCGCAGCCGGTTCAGCTGACACGTTCTCTTAAGGACGTGAGGGCACCTCAGTGGAGTCCTGATGGTCGTGTACTGAGCTTCTTGGCTACCCCAGTGGGTGCCGATCACACGCAGGTCATGGCGATAGACAGTCGGGGTGGAGAAGCGTACGAGCTGACTCAACTCGGAGCGCTCATCAGTAGTTATCAGTGGTCGCCCAACAGTCAGCAGTTGCTCTTGGTCCAACAAGGTGCTGAAAAAACGGAGGCGCCCCCGGTAGCACCGCCCATTGTGATCACAGCGAAACATTTTAAGGCGGACCAAGTCGGCTATTTGACCGCTGATGTGGCCCATCATTTGGCCGTCTTGGATATTTCGACTGGCCATCTGACTGAGTTGGCGACCACGACGGATGCGAATGATGACGCGCCCGATTGGTCACCGGATGGTCAACGCATCGCATTTATTCGCACGTGGCGGGATGACAAAGACGCTGAGGGTAAGCTCGCGATTGAAATCATGGATGCGAAGTCAGATGCGGTTCCCCATGCGCTGGCGCAGGTGTATACACCCAATCAGCCTCGTCTGGCCTGGGCTCCGGATGGGCGCAGTCTGATCACCCTCGTAGGCTCAAAGCCCGAGTTGACTGCGTATATGTCAGATCAATTGGTGAGCGTGTCGTTAGCGGATGGCAGTCTTCGACCATTGGCGGCGAGTTTGGATCGTGGGGTGGTGAGTTTTGCAATCGCGCCGGATGGGCTATCGATTGATGCGCTGATTGAAGATGACATGCTGATTTATCCTGCCAAGATCAGGGTGCGTGATGGTGCACCTTCGACTGTGCGTCGTGGGCCTGACGTGGTGCTGGCGCAATCGAGCTCGGCTGGTCACACGGTGTGGTTGATGGCGAGTGATCGCTCAGCACCCGAGATTTACGCGTTTGAACGAGGAAAACTTCGGCGTCTTAGCCATCATAACGATGCGTTTTTATCCGAAATCCAGCTGGGCACTGTGGAAGATTTGCGGTTCAACAGTCCTGATGGAACAGAAGTTCATGGCCTCCTGGTGAAGCCCGCTGATTACATAGAGGGTCAGCGGTATCCGACTATCTTGTGGATTCATGGTGGCCCGGCGGGCGAAGATGAGCATTCGCTGTTGTTTGATCAATACCCGCTTCAGTTAGAGCGTCAACTATTAGCGGCACGCGGTTACGTTGTTCTGGCAATTAATTACCGAGGCAGTAGTGGACGAGGGCATCTTTTCCAGGAGTCTATTGCTGCCGATTGGGGACATAAAGAGGTTGAGGATCTCTTGGCAGGTATCGATGCGGTGATTGCTCGCGGGATTGCAGATCCTGAGCGTCTCGGTGTCGGTGGATGGAGCTATGGCGGAATATTGACGGATTATCTCATTACGAGTGATCAGCGCTTTAAAGCGGCAGTGAGTGGTGCGGGTAGTGGCAATCAGCTATCCATGTATGGTGTTGATCAGTATGTCCTGCAGTACAACGCCGAGATCGGAGCGCCTTGGAAAAACGAGGCGCTTTGGAGAAAACTGTCCTATCCATTTTTTCACGCTGATCGCATCACAACCCCCACGTTATTTTTGGGTGGCTTAAAGGACTTTAATGTGCCGATTTCAGGTGGTGAACAAATGTATCAAGCGCTCAGGACGCTGGGTGTGCCAACTGAGTTGGTGGTATACCCTGATCAGTATCATATTTTTTCTCGGCCCAGTTACATCAAGGATCGTGCTGAGCGTGTACGCGATTGGTACGACCGGTTCTTAGGCACTCAGTAGGCGCACTAATGTGCGCAATCTAATGACAGGGATATGGTGATGACGTCATATGTAACGCAGACGATGGCTGAGGGCGAAGTGGTCGTGTACACCGCACGCTTATCGCTGTGGCGGTTTTGGAAAGTGTTTCTCTACGCCATCGTCTTAATGGTTGGTGCTACGTATATGTTGTCAGCGAGCTGGACGGATGCGCAGTGGCAGCAGCGCGCGCTGGTGCTGTATGTCGTAGCACTGGTGCTTTTGGTATGGCCACTGATCCTTCGGCGCAGTACCGAATTGGTTATTACTGACCGGCGAGCTGTGGTCAAGACAGGCATTATTTCGACCAGCGCGTTGGAGATCAGATTCAGCAAGATAGAGACCATCAAGGTGGATCAAAGCATTCTGGGTCGGCTACTGAATTTCGGCAGCATTACGATTACAGGTACTGGTTCCACGTTCGATCCCGTGGCTTACATTGGTAAGCCATTGCAGTTCAAAAATCAGCTCAGTCGAGCTATGGACGCCCAGGGGATCGACAGGCGCGCTCCAGACGACGCAGCAGCGAGTTAGGCGCTTGGATTAGTCGGCCGGTTCAAGTGCGGCGCTAGGCCGCTAGGCCGCTAGGCTGTCGTCGTCATACGGTGAAATGGAATTTACGGCCGTTCATTTTTTCCTGATCCAGCGCTTGTTTCGCGGCGTGCGGCGCCTGAGTCATCGCCGTAAATTCCTTTTTAAACGACTACTCGCTACAATGACTTCATGGCACGTCGCGCGCGCACCCGTCACACCTCACTCGTTGCTGAAGCGACCTACCCTGGCGCGGACTGGATGCAGCACTGGTTGGCGCATAGCACGCCACCGTTCTCTGACAAATCTAGCCGCGCATACCATGCCGTGTGGCGCCGCTTTCTGGAATCCCTGGCAGAGCACGGCGCTACACCGTTGACAGCGAGTGCTCGCGACATATCTGCCTTCTTGGATGCTCAAACACTCGCTGCCACGGCGCTACGCTACGCGCGTCTTGTTGACCGCATTTATCAGCATGCGGTGGAGTGGCTATGGGTGTCCTACAATCCGATGACAGAGCTGCGCTCCGCAGTGGTGCAAACCGAGGAGAGGGCAAAGCTCACACCACTGGACACGCTCGATGCCGCTAGCTTAGTCGCTGCCCTACCAGCGCCTCGCACCGCGAAGGACCGTAGAGATCACTGCATAGTCGCCATTGCATTGGGTGCCGGACTTAGACTCGCTGAGATCAGGGCCTTATGTCTTACGGACATCGTTGAAACCTTACATGGCGTAGACGTGCGTCCTCGCACTGGCACCCTTCGATCACGCGACCTGACACTTGAACCATGGCTCGCAGACCAACTAAAGCAGTGGCTGGCAGAGCGAGCGACCATCGCACTATCCAGTCCGTTGGTCTTTCCGAGTAAAAATGGCGGCCTTTTGCCTGCCAATACATTGTATCGCCGCGTACGGCGCCTCCTAGAAGGCGCACAACCGGGGGTGGGACTGGAGCGCTTTGGTGTCGGCATACTACGCACCACTTACGCGAAGTCACTCAGCCTCACTGACACACCAGAGGTGACCCAACATAAACTGGGACACCGACGCCTTGCATCGACACGTCGCTTACTAGAGGGGCTGGCGGAGTTAACACCTGACAAACCTAAGTAAGCACGATTTTATGAAGTCAGTCCTCAGTACACATGTCTTACTCCCTCACATTGGCAGTCTATGAGTTCCACTACATTGGATGGCACTGACTATTTGGATGCTGTCTCGTCTGATCCAGGCGCATTAGGCTGGATGCAGGGATTCCCGCCGCCTCATAATCGCGTGATTCGCTTTGAAGATGATCGTTGTTTTGAATTCCCGGAGAGTCGGTGGAGTTTGTCGCACATACGCGAACTGATGCCCACCGTCGCAGTGAGTCGGGATCCACACCAACAACGAACCCTCACAGCGTCTAATGATGGCCATCAAGAAGCCATTGAGTCGCTCCGCTTTATCGATCTGACGGGCCAAACGCTCAGCTGGGAGCAGGGACTGCTTGGCACCTACACCGATGGTATTGCCATTATTCATCGCGGTCGACTCGTGTATGAACGCTACTTTGGCGCACTGCGCCCGCACCTTCCGCACCTATCGTTCTCACTGACCAAGTCTTATGTGGCGACGCTGGCTGCCAGTCTCATTTATCAAGGGGTATTGAAAGATGATTGGACAGCGCAGCACCTCATTCCAGAACTGAAAGGCTCCGCCTACGCCGATGCCACGATTCGTCAATTACTCGATATGGAAGTGGGCGTCCGTTATTCCGAGGACTACGCCGATCGGCAGTCGGCTGTTTGGCAGTACCAGTGGGCCACTGGGATGCGTCCACGACCGCATCCGTATGACGGGCCTGCTGATCTTCGTGCGCTGTTGCCCCTGCTCAAGAAAGAGGGGGAGCACGGTCAAGTATTTGACTACAAAACACCCAACACGGAGGTACTTAGTTGGATCATGGAGCGACTCACAGGACAACCGATAGCCCAATTTCTGTCGGAACAGCTGTGGGCACCCTTAGGTTGTGAATTTGACGGCACTCTCATTGTTGACCCCACCGGCGTTGCTGTCACTGGTGCCGGTTTGTCCGTCACGCTTCGCGACTTAGCCCGATTTGGCGAACTGATGTGCCGACACGGTGCACAGGGCATATCGCAACTCATCCCGGCAGCGGTCATCGATGAGCTCATCAAGGGCGGTGAGCAAACCCATTTCTCCGCCACGGACTACCCACTATTGCCAGGCTACTCTTACCGTAATCAGTGGTGGGTCACTCACAACGCGCTCGGCGCGTTTGAAGGTCGAGGCATTCACGGTCAAAGACTGCACATCGCCCCGCGCGCTGAACTCGTCATTGCACGACTCGCTTCACATCCAGTGGCCACTAGCGCAGCTAATGATCTGATCACACTGCCACTCTTTGCTGCTGTCACTGAGCTTCTGTGTCAGGAGCGTTTATAAGCCCCTGACGCCTAAATGGGTTAGTGAGCGCTCGCGCGAAAGGCATCGGGGTAAAGCGCTTGCCAAAACGCACATTGATGCGCGGCGGCTGCATCCGTTGGTCCGACCTGTTTAGGATCAAGACCCATCACGTCAGTCGCTGTTTTAAACAGTGGCCATATCGGAAAACCCGTGCCATTGGGATTGCCCGTACGTACGAACTGACCCCAATAAGCCATCATCTGGCGACTTAAAGCCTGCGAACTGTCTACCACGTCAGCTCCATTACGGCGCTGGTTGTAAGACACATGCGGATAGAAGTAGGGTAGCTCCGCCGAGTGTACCGCTCCCATCTCAAAACCGGGATTATCCATCACGGGTGGGGCATCGGCGTCTGTGAACTCGTATTCATACACCGACGTGTGGCGACTCATCAGACGGGCGCTGTCTAAAAACACGCAATTATTAAGCGCGTTGCCGGGCGTAAAATCGGACTGTGCCCGACCCACCGCGGCAGCAGCTGATGAATAATCGCTCAACGGGTAGGAGGCAGCGACAGGCAAAGCCAAGTCGCCATACGTCGCTTTAAGACGATCGACGTAGTTATCCGCCGTGATCGATGCGCCACCGGCCACTTCATAACCCACATATAGGCGCATTTCATCGCGGTTACCGCCATTGATCATTGGCACCCGAACAAACTGGCCACTGACTAACGCATCTGTCGGCTGCTGAGGGACGCTAATGGATCCCACACTCGGTCTGAATGCGCCAGCCGTGGAGGCGCTCACCTGAACAGATGCTTCTAACAGCTCACGTACAGAGGCCTTGCGCAAGCAGGACAGGACACTCGCCGGCTCATCACAGTGCACTAAGGAAGCTACTGTGAGGCCCACCTCTTGCGCCACTTCCACACTCGGTACCCGAAGTGCACATCCGATACTCTGAACAATCGCTTTTTGGAAAAGTCCGCGAGACTCGTGAGGTGCAATCAGTTGCAAGCACACACTGGCGGCTCCAGCCGACTCCCCAGCGACAGTCACGTTATTCACATCGCCACCGAACGCGGCGATGTTGCGCTTGACCCAACGCAAAGCCTCACGCTGATCTTCGAGTCCAAGGCTTCCGTTATGCCGAGCATCAAACCCCGGGTGCGTCATAAAGCCGAACACCCCTAAGCGGTAGTTAATGGACACCAAAATGACATTGGCCTGTCTCGCAAACTCATCCAGTGGGTAGATATCACCCGACCCACCGACGAACGCGCCGCCATGTAACCACACGATCACGGGTAGCTTTTGTTTTGACGCGCGCGCGCCCATCGCTACGTTAGGCACGGCAATATTGAGATACAAACAGTCTTCTTGCTCGCTGGCATCGGTCTGACCAAAACGGGTCACCTGCGGACAGGGGCTTCGCGGCTGTGTGGCATCTAAGGTGCCACGCCATGCCAACGCCGGTAGGGGCGCTGCGAACCGTAAATCCCCGATGGGTGGCTGAGCGAACGGGATCCCATTAAATAACGCCACGGCGTTCACTTGCACACCGCGTACTGGCCCTAACCGAGTGGCGACGACCGGCTCACGCCCTGCGGGCGCAGCCATCGCCAGGCTTGAGATCGCACATCCGATCACAGCGGCACAAACAAGGACAGAATTTCGCATGCTCATTCTCTTCATGATGACTGATTAACCAAGCACTTAGTCCCCTACACCGAGTGACCGGCAGCAGCGCCGGACGCGTGAGGCTCGATGATCGACGGTATCACACACTGTGGCAGGCTTGGGAGCGGCTAGGTGGTCGCTTCACATCGCACCAAGGGATACACTGTAGATCGCATTTGGGAGCTTGCCATGGTCTTATTACTCCGCCGCATTACTCTTTTTACGGTCGCCGTATTGCTCACCCTAGGAGAGGCTGGTGCCTCACCCCCGGCGCCTGATACCAAACACACCTGCGAGCGCGCTCAAGGCATATCGATTACCAGAGACGATTGGGGTATCGCCCACGTGCACGGCAAAACTGATGCTGATGCCGTCTTTGGCATGATTTACACGCAGGCTGAAGACGATTTCAACCGCATTGAGACCAATTATCTCACCTCGCTTGGCCGCCTTGCCGAGCGTGATGGCGAAACAGCGCTCTACCAAGACCTGCGGCAACGTTTATTCATTAGCGAAAAAGACTTGAAAGGGCAGTACGCCGACAGTCCCAAGTGGCTTAAGAGCTTAATGACCAGTTGGGCCGACGGTCTTAATTGCTTTCTGCGCTCACACCCCTCGGTGCAAACGCATGTGATTAACGAGTATGAACCTTGGATGGCATTAAGCTTCAGTGAAGGCAGTATTGGCGGGGACATTGAGCAAGTCGAACTCGATCCGCTGCGTGCACTATACGGAACGGCCACCGACGCCCCCCTCACCGCACGACTCACTCAACGATTGAAGGAACCCAGCGGATCGAATGGTATCGCCATCGGCCCTCAGAACACACTCAATCACCACGCGCTCCTGCTGATTAACCCGCATACCTCGTTCTACTTTCGATCTGAGCTTCAAATGACCAGCGACGAGGGTCTCAACGCCTATGGCGCGGTCACCTGGGGCCAGTTTTTTATATATCAGGGATTCAATGAACGCTTAGGGTGGATGCACACCTCAAGCGGTGTCGACAATGTGGATCACTTTTTAGAATCCGTGACTCAAAAAGGTCATCGGTTTTATTACCGCTATGGTCAAGCGCTACGGCCAGTGACGTCCGTACCTATTAACCTGCAATACCGCACTGGCGATGGCGCGTTGGCGTCCCGCCACTTCATGACCTACCGTACCCACCACGGTCCGATCATTAATCGCAAGAACGATGGTCACTGGATCAGCATTGCGCTGATGCAAAAACCCGTGGAAGCATTGAATCAATCATTTTTGCAGACCAAAGCGCATGATTACGCCTCGTACATGGCAGTGATGGAACTGAAAGCCAACTCGTCGAACAACACCTTGTTTGCGAGTGCTGATGGCGACATCGCCTACCTGCACCCCCAGTTCATACCGAAACGCGATGGCCAGTTTGACTATACCCATCCGGTTGATGGCACTAACCCAGCGACCGACTGGCAAGCGTTGCACGCACTCTCTGAACTACCCAGTGTGTTAAATCCTCCGAATGGTTGGTTACAGAATACAAATAACTGGCCTTACTCGGTGGCCGGCCCCGCGAGCCCCAAGCAGCAGGACTACCCACGATACATGGACACCTACGGTGAGAACTTGCGCGGTCTACATGCGCAGCGTCTGCTAACCGATCGCCATGACTTTTCTATCGACGCATTAAACGCGGCGGCCTTTGACTCGTATTTACCGGCCTTTGAGAAACTGATCCCCGCTCTAATCGCTACTTTCGATGGCTTGGCAAACACAGACACCAACAAGGCGAAACTGGCTGATCCGATCGCCGTGCTCCGTACATGGGATTACCGCTGGTCTGTCCACTCGGTTGCCACGAGTCTTGCGGTATTGTGGGGCGATCAATTATGGGATGAGGCAAAGCAACAAGCCGATGAAGAAGGCCTATCTGCTTATGATGCTTTACTCACCTCAATCGGTACCAAGCGCAAGATGGATGCGTTGCTCGCGGTGACGGAACGGCTAAACCATGACTTTGGCACGTGGCGTGTTCCATGGGGAAGCATCAATCGGTTCCAGCGCTTAACGGGTGATATCGTCCAGCCGTTTAGGGACTCAGGTGCAAGCTTACCCGTTGGATTTACCTCGGGTCGCTGGGGATCGTTGGCTTCTTTTGGTGCACACCGTTACGACGGCACGGACAAGTATTACGGCACCAGTGGCAATAGCTTTGTTGCGATCGTTGAGTTTGGAGATCGAGTACGCGCACGTGCAATCACCGCTGGTGGCGAAAGCGGCGACCCGCACTCCGTACACTTTAGCGATCAAACGGCTCGGTACACGGATGGAGCGCTTCGCGACGTGTACTTTTATCCTGAGCAACTGACCAACCACACGGAGCGTCGTTATCGGCCAGAGTAATATTGCGAATATTAGCGACATCACTGGGTAACGCGCCGTTCGCTCGTGTGATGGCACATCTATGTCGTGCTCTAGCGATCAATCGATCCGATGGTGAAATCGCTCTAGGTATCCAAAGTAAAGCAGCGGTATCAGCAACAGAGTAAGTACGGTAGACACTAATATCCCGAAGATAAGGGAAATCGCTAATCCGTTGAAAATAGGGTCATCAAGAATAAAGAAGCCGCCGACCATTGCCGCCAGACCGGTCAGAATAATGGGCTTGGCTCTCACCGAGACCGCGCGCACCACAGCATCAGCCAGGGGCAAACCTGCACTGACCTCCGCGTTAATAAAGTCCACGAGCAGTATTGAGTTGCGCACAATAATGCCTGCGAGCGCGATCATGCCGATCATAGAGGTCGCCGTAAAATTGGCCCCCAGCAGCGCATGACCCGGTAGCACGCCAATAACGGTGAGTGGAATAGGCGCCATTATAATCAGGGGGATGCCGTACGATCGGAATTGCGCAACCACGAGCAGATAGATGCATATCAACCCGATGCCATAGGCTAGGCCCATATCTCGGAAGGTCTCGTAGGTGATGGTCCACTCTCCATCCCACTTTACACTCACGTCCTGCGACCGATCCGGAGCACTAATGAATCGCTGCACCATCGGTTGGCCATCTGATTGCGCGCGCTTAATCTTTGACACCAAATCAAACATCCCATACAAGGGACTATCCAAACGCCCCGCCATGTCCCCTGTGACAAAGGTCACTGGCAGCAAGTCCTTGTGATAGACGGCAGTATCGGCTGTCACATGATTGACACTAATGAGTTCCGACAACGGAATGGCGTTCCCGTTAGTCGCCTTTGCGGGCAGTGCCAGTGCCTGATCAAGCCCGTCATGATCGGCCACGCTAAGTTCCAAGTGCACTGCGATCGGCTCCTGTTCGCGGCCGGTATGGATATAGGTTGCATTAAGCCCGCCCAGACCAACCGCCAGGGTGTCACTGATCGCTGCCTGCGAGACACCCAGTAGCGCCGACTTCGCCCGATCCACGTTTAGCTGTAGCCGCTCTGGTCCTATCGCAGCGGTATCATCTGTATCTACAATATCCGGTGTCGCATCAAACAGGGCACGAACCATACGCCCTACACTTTGTTGGAGCGGATAGTTCGGGCCGTAAATTTCTGCGACCAGTGGGGCCTGCACCGGCGGACCGGGCGGCACCTCGACCACCTGAACAGAGCGCGCGCCCAGTTTTTTTGCCATGGCTGCGAGAGCAGGGCGGATCGCCCGTGCGATGTCATGACTCTTGCGCGAACGATGCTGTTTGCTCACAAGGTTGACCTGTAAGTCACCTAGATTGCTGCTCTTTCTAAGGTAGTACTGACGCACTAAGCCATTGAAATTAATGGGTGCGGAAGTGCCAACATACGCCTGGTAGTCTGACACCTCTGGCACCTGTTTCACGGCATCACCCAAAGCTGCAAGGACGCGCGCTGTGTCCTCGACCGGTGTGCCCTCGGGCATGTTGAGAATCACTTGAAACTCGGATTTGTTATCAAATGGCAGCATTTTAAGCACCACCAAGTGCACAACGACGAGCATTACCGCTGCGGCGATAGCGCCAAACGTACTCCAGTACAACCGGTGTCGTGCGCGGCGTCCGCCGACCTGCTTCAGAAATGGTTGCAGCAGTGCGGCTATCCTCTGATGTAGCCGTTGGTCTGCCTCGCCTGCCGGACTAGCCACTGTTGGCATCGCAGAAAACAGTAGGCGGCAAAGCCACGGGGTGAAAGTCAGCGCTACTGCAAGCGAAATAAGCATCCCCATGCTGGCGTTGATTGGGATCGGACTCATGTACGGACCCATCAACCCAGATACAAAAGCCATTGGCAGTAGCGCTGCGATGACAGTAAAGGTAGCCAATATGGTGGGCCCACCCACTTCATTCACTGCGAGCGGAATAACCTCGCTCAGTGGTCTGGTCGAACGCATGGCATGACGATGGATGTTCTCGACGATCACAATCGCATCATCGACTAGGATTCCGATCGAAAATATGAGCGCGAACAGCGACACGCGGTTAATTGTGAAACCCCATGCCCACGATGCGAACAGGGTCGCAGCGAGTGTCACAATGACCGCAGCGCCGACAACAATCGCTTCGCGCTTTCCCACAGCAAGCAGGACAAGAGCGACTACCGACAGGGTCGCGAACAGTAGCTTCTCAATGAGCTTGACCGCTTTGTCGTTGGCGGTCTCGCCATAATTCCGAGTGACCGTCACCCCGACATCGGATGGTATGGATATCCCCTTCAATTGCTCCACCCGCGTCATGACCGCAGTCGCCACTTCAATTGCGTTTGCGCCTGGTTTCTTAGCAATCGCCAGAGTAACTGCCGGCGCCTTATCCATCGCGTCCAAGCCAAGGGCTTTATCCGCTGCTCCAGAGGAAAACCAAACATACTGGTTGGGCGTTCTAGCCTGATCCGTTACGGTCGCCACATCCTCGAGGTAAACCGGTTTACCGTCGCGTGCGGCGATCACCAGTCCGCTCACTTCCACCCGATCTGCTAAGAATGTCCCTGCTTGCACAGGTGACATCAGACCGCGCTCCACCACAGCACCTGCCTGTCGTACGAGATTCGCAGCTTGTAATGCCTCAGTGAGATCAACTACGGTGAGTCCCACATTGGCGAGCCTGCCGGCATCGAGATCGACGTTTACCGTAGGCGGGGAGTCTCCGATCGTATCCACGTTGCGCGTCCCAGGAACACGCTTAAGGTCGCTCTCAATTGAGCGTGCCACAGAACCGAGCTCATAGGCACCGAAGCGGGGATTCCGACTCCACAACGTGAGCGCCACAATAGGAACGTCGTCAATGCCTTTTGGTTTAATCAGTGGCTGGCCAATCCCTGTTCCGGCCGGTCGCCAGTCTTGGTTTGAATACACAGCGTTATATAAGCGGATGAGCGCATCGTTTCGTCTAACACCCACCTCATATTGAACCGTGAGAGTTGACATCCCAGGTGTAGAGACGGAGTAAATGTGTTTTATACCGGCTATTTCGCTAAGCAACTTCTCCATCGGCGTAGAGACCAAGCTCTCCACCTGCGTGGAGGAGGCCCCCGAAAACGGTATGAAAATATTGGCGAAGGTGACATCAATCTGCGGTTCTTCTTCGCGGGGGGTTACGAAGACCGCGAAGATTCCTAACAGGAGCAGCGACACAGCCAGTAGCGGCGTGAGCTGGCTTTGCAAAAATGTGCGCGCGAGGCGTCCACTAAGCCCGAGACGCTCACTCACGGTCGGTGCCGCTGCGTCGATATCCATGCTCTTGCAGCGCTCGGATCCACCGCTATTTGCTCACCAGACACAATTCCCGCCAAGACCTCCATCTGGCCACCCACCTTATGGCCCGGTCGGATATAACGTAGCGAGGGGATATGGTGCGCGTCGACGACATAGACCCCGGTCACTTCGCTTTGTTCGACGACGGCCGATAAAGGCACCAACAGACGCTGTTGTTGTCCAATGACGAGGCCAACGCGAACATACGCACCCGGGGCTGCGGTCAGCATCCCGGTTGCGAAATCTAGCCGCGCCCGAAAGCTCCCTGAGCTGGCAACCGCCTCCGGGAAAATGGTGATGTGGGTCGCCTCTATGCGCTGATCGCTGATATAAACGACAGCTTTATTTAAAGCGCGCACGGAAGCCAATACAT
>CAIYVA010000062.1 GCA_903929455.1 uncultured Pseudomonadota bacterium
ATTTGGCCGTTGCCACCCAGGCCACGCTGATTAAGACCGGCTCGATGTCCCGTTCTGATCGGGTGGCCAAGTACAACCAGTTATTGCGCATTGAGGCTGAGTTGGGTGATCGGGGGCACTATGCTGGTTTAGGGGCCTTTCCCATGAAGGTAAGCGCTACCTGAGACGTGTGAGGTGTGTGTGGGTGCGGATCGTGTTAGGTTATTGAGCTTATGAAGCTGTTCGCGATCGTGTTGTTGTTGGTGGTGGCGATACTCCAGTATCGATTGTGGGTGTCCGATGGTGGCGTCCACTCGGTGATGGTCTTAAAAAAAGCAGTCGCCGCGCAGACCACGGATAACCAGGCGCTGTTACGGCGCAATGATCAGTTGGCCGCTGAGGTCAAAGATCTCAAAGAAGGTACCGCGGCTCTTGAGGAGCGTGCGCGCAACGATCTGGGCATGATCGGTACCAGTGAGACTTTCTTCCAAGTGGTGGACACCCCACCGCCAGGCATGCCTTCGCCGGCACCTGCGCCTGCTCCGGCAGCAGGTGTTGCGGCCCAGCATGGTCCCTGAGGACGCTCGGGCCCAGGCGTCGTCACTCGCTTATTGGCTGGTGATGCCAGCAGCGGGTGTCAGTTCGCGCATGCAAGCGGGTGGTGATGCTTGCCCTAAACAGTATCTACCGCTCGCCGGCCGAACCGTGATTGAGCACGCGTTGGCACCGTTTATCGACGACATGCACTGTGCGGGTATTGTCGTGGCCTTGCATGCGGAGGATCACTGGTTTGCGTCATTGGCAGTGGCCAAGCACGCTAAAGTGCATCAGACAGTGGGCGGTGCGACACGACGAGATTCGGTGTTGGCTGGCCTAACCGCGCTGAGTCGGCAGGTGCTCCCTCAGGATCATTGGGTATGGGTGCATGACGCCGCACGGCCGTGTATTCGTCGTGTCGATATTGAGCGTTTAAAAGTGGCGTTGTCTTCTCATCCCGCCGGCGCACTGTTAAGTGTGCGGGTGAGCGATACCTTAAAGCGGTCAGCGCAGGGTGATCTCGTGGCCAGCACCGTGCCGCGGGACGATATGTGGCGTGCACTGACGCCGCAAGCCTTTCGTTTGGGTGCGCTGACCGAGGCGTTGATCGCGTGTCCGGCGGCCACTGACGAGTCGAGCGCGATGGAATTCACCGGCGCATCGCCGCGACTGGTGGCCGGTGAAGCGGATAACATTAAAGTGACGGTACCAAGCGATCTTTTCTTGGCTGAACACATTCTGCGGGAGATGTCGCGATGAGCAATCTTCGTGTGGGTTTTGGTGTCGACGTGCACGCCTTCGGTGTGGGTGATCACGTCTGGTTAGGCGGCTGTCGTATCGCGCACACGCAGGGTGTGGTGGCGCACTCGGATGGGGATGTGATGTTGCACGCGTTGTGTGATGCGCTGCTCGGTGCTGCGGGTCTGGGTGATATTGGTGAGCATTTCCCGGACAGCGATCCAGCTTACAAGGGAGCACCCAGTGCATCCTTAGTACAGGCCACGCGACAGCGTATCCGTGCCGCCGGCTTCACCGTGGTGAATGCCGATCTGACTCTGTTGGGAGAGCGCCCACGGATCGCCGCGCATCGTGCCCGGATTCGAGAGTGCGTGGCAGATCTGCTCGGTGTGGCGCCAGAGCGAGTCAACATCAAGGCGACCACCACGGAGCAGTTGGGGTTTTTAGGCCGTGGTGAGGGCTTAGCTGCCCAGGCGGCGGTGCTGCTGGAGTGGGGGCTCTGAGCGCGCTACCGCCCGAGTGGTTGGAATGCGCGTTGGCGCCTCCCCGTGCATCGGCCCATCCGAGCGCGCAGGCCTGCTTAAAAAAGGAGCCTGAGGATTTTAAGGTATCCGAACGGCTCGGTTTTGTGGCGGACGGGGGTAGCGCGCATGTGCTGTTGGAAGTGGAAAAGCGAGGGCGCGATACCTTAGGTGTGGCGCGGCAACTGGCGCGGGCAGCGGGTGTGCCCTCCCGGGATGTGGGTTTTGCCGGTCTTAAAGATCGTGTCGCGGTGGCGACACAGTGGTTCACGGTGCCTGCGACACAGACCGCGGCGCAGTGGATGCTGCAGGAGGGAGATGGATTTAAGGTGCTGCGCGCCGAACCGCATTCGAGAAAATTGCGGCGCGGCGCGTTGCAAGGCAATCATTTTCAAATCAGGCTCACGGAGCTTGGCGGCGATACGAGTACGCTGCAGGCACGTTTGGAAGCCCTGCCGAGTACCGGGGTGCCTAACTATTTTGGTCTGCAGCGTTTCGGGCGAGAGGGCTCGAATTTGTTTGCCGTGCAGCGCCTACTGGAGAGTGGCCGCTTACCGGCCGGGCGTGAGGCGCGTGGCTTTGTGTTGTCTGCCGCACGCGCTCTGGTTTTTAACGCCGTGTTAGCAGAGCGTGTTCAGCAAGGAAGCTGGAATCAACTGCTTCCCGGCGAATTGGTGAATCTCGATGGGCGCGGCAGTTGGTTTGTCGCGGACGTCATCGATGCGACGTTGCTTGCACGTCTCGAGGCTTTCGATATCCATCCCACCGGTCCCTTGGCAGGTGCACGCTCGGAGTCCGTGGGGGCGAGCCGTGCGCTTGAGGATGCGGTGCTGGAGCGATTTCAGCCACTGCCGGCTGTGTTGGAGCAAGTAGGGCTTGAGGCCGCGCGGCGACCACTGCGGGTGATACCGCGTGAGTTCGTGGCTTCCTGGCAGGACAATACCTTAGAATTGTCCTTTGTATTGCCGCCGGGTGCGTATGCCACCATGGTGGTGCGTGAATTGGTGGCTACATCCGATGCAACCGTTGAGGGACATGATGATTAATGTGACTGATCACGATGGTATTCGTACGCTGCTGCTTGATCGACCGCCGGTCAATGCGTTGAATCATGAGGTGTTGGTGGCGCTCACGGCAGCGATCGAAGGGGCGCCTAGCGCGGGTGTGCGCGGGCTGCTGTTAACCGGCTCAGGCGCACTGTTTAGCGCCAGCCTTGATGTGCGCCACGTGTTGACGCTCGATGCGGCGGGTCTGCGCGCCTTTTTGGAGACGTTCTTCGGCTGCCTCAAGGCATTGGTTCACTGTCCACTGCCGGTGGTGGCAGCCCTCAATGGCGCCAGTCCTGCGGGTGGTGCGGTGTTGGCGTTGTGCTGTGATTATCGCGTCATGGCGCGCGGCACCGCGCGTATTGGTCTGAATGAGGTGCAGGTGGGGCTCTATCCGGGCGCCTTTATCGCCGACCTCTTGGTACGGCGTGTCGGTGAGCGGCAGGCGGGTCATTTGTTGCTGAGCGGCGCATTGCTGTTGCCAGAAGACGCCCTGAGGCTTGGCTTGGTCGATGAGTTGGTCGATGCGGAGGCGGTTCAGGCGACGGCGCTTGCCTGGCTGCAGCGCTGTCTCAGTGCGCCGCCACAGGCCTTCGCTATGACGCGCCGGTTGGTGCGGCAGGGGGTGGTCAAGGCGAGCGAGTTGATGGATGCGGCGGCACTCGATCACTTGGTCGCTGCGTGGATGGCCCCTGAGGCACGCACACAGTTGCAGGCGGTCACGGCCAAGCGAAAGCCTGCGCCCTAAAGCTTATCCAGCAGGACCAGCAGTGCGCCGCTGCCACCGTCGCGGGGGCGCGTGGTGGCGAAGGCCTGCACCGCCTCCCAATGGCGCAGCCAGAAGGCAACTGACTGCTTAATGACAGGCCCTAAGGGGCCTGAGCGCTGTCCTTTGCCGTGGACCACGCGGACACAGCGGTGACCTGCTGTGAGCGAGCTTTGGAGGTAACGGCGCAGGGTGGCCTCGGCCGCCTGCGCACTCAACCCGTGTAGATCGATATCGGCCTCGATCAAAAACTGCCCACGGCGTAGTTGGTGGAGGAGCTGCGCCGGCACGCTGGCACGACGGAAGCTGAGTTCGTCGCCCGATTGAATGAAGGCGTCTTTTGGGTTTGGGCTGGCGCGTTCGGCCAGATCGCCACGGGTGGATCGGCGCCGTTTGTGCAGTGGGTTGGGGGGCGTGGCAGGCACGAGCGTGTGCGTGACTTTTAAGGGTCGAACGGGGCCTACTGCCTCCGGAAAGGACACGTCCGGGTCGGTCGGTGTAGGTGGCGGTGGTCGAGCCATCGAAGGGATTCCCATCGGTGTGCAGTCTTCCAGTTTATACTGAGTCCGTTCATGAATATTTTACTTAGCAATGACGATGGATGGCGTGCCGAGGGCTTGCGCGCTTTGGCGCGCGAGATGGGTTCGGTTGGCTCATTGACCGTGGTAGCACCCGATCGTAACCGCTCGGGTGCGTCTAACTCGTTAACACTGGATGCACCCCTTCGCATCGTCGGTGAGGAGCCTGGTTGGTATGCGGTCAATGGCACGCCAACGGACTGCGTGCATTTGGCGATCTCCGGTTTCTTAGCTGAGGAGCAGCAGTTGCTGCTCTCGGGGATCAATGACGGCGCGAATCTCGGCGACGACGTGTTGTATTCGGGCACGGTGGCGGCTGCCATGGAGGGGCGCTTTCTAGGCTTGCCCAGTATTGCGCTGTCATTGGTGGCCGGTGGTGATCGGCACTTTGCCGTGGCCGCGCGTCTCGCTCGAGAGTTTGTGACGCGACTGCTGCAGAAACCACTGCCGCCTGCCACGCTATTTAATATTAATTTCCCCGACTTGCCTTATGAGCAGATAAAGGGTTGGCGAGCAACTCGTTTGGGTGTGCGTCATCGGGCTGAAAAAATGGTGCGCACCAGTGATCCTCGTGGGCGCCCGATGTATTGGGTTGGCGCGCCGGGTGCGGGTCAAGACGCCGGCGAGGGCACTGACTTTCATGCGGTGGAACAAGGCTACGTGTCGGTGACCCCGCTACACATCGATTTAACGCAGCGTGCGGGTCTCGCTCCCTTGGCGGAGTGGTTGGAGCGTACGCATGTCTGATTCCAGAGTAGCCGGCATCGGCATGACCAGTGCGCGCACGCGCGAGCGTTTAATCACTCGACTGCGGGAGCAGGGCATCAAGGATGAGGCGGTGTTGGATCGCATCCGCAATGTGCCAAGGCATTTGTTTGTTGATGAAGCACTCTCGAGTCGTGCTTACGAGGATACCGCCTTACCGATTGGCTTTGGCCAGACCATTTCCCAGCCGTTTGTGGTTGCGCGCATGACCGAGGCCCTACTCAGTGCGGGTCCCTTGCGCAATGTGCTTGAGGTGGGTACCGGTTGCGGTTATCAGACCGCAGTCATTGCTGCGTTAGTGACGCGGGTAGAGTCCATTGAGCGCATTAAGCCGATCCTGGATCGAACCAAAGTGCGTTTGAAAGAGTTGGGCATAAAAAATGTGCGCCTAAGACATGGAGATGGTGCGGAGGGCTGGAAGGCGCACGCACCCTATGATGCGATTTTAGTCGCGGCCGCACCGTTGTCGGTGCCGCAGGCGCTGCTCGCTCAGTTATCACCGAAAGGCGGTCGGTTGATTCTACCGGTGGGGCCTGAGGGTGCGCAGGAGTTACTGCGCATCACCCGACGTGATGAGCATTATTTGCGGGAAAAATTAGGCACCGTTAGTTTTGTCCCGCTGGTGGGCGGAATGGGCTGACCGTGCGATACAGCGGTCGTCGCGTCCTCAGTGCTGTGTGGGTGCTTGGATGTTTGGCCATGGGCTGCGTGGCGGAGCGTTCGGTGACCTCACCCGCGACCTATGTGGTTAGAACGGGCGATACCATCAGTGCGATTGCTACCCGCTTTAATTTGGACTATCGCGAACTCGCGCGCTGGAATGGCGTGGGTGCTGATTTTCGCATTGACGTGGGTCAGGTATTGACGCTATCCCCGCGACAGGCGACTCAGCAACCGCCGCGTGTGAGTGCTCCTGCGCGTGCGCCTGCATCACCGACCGTGACCAGCCTGCATTGGAATTGGCCGGCAGAGGGTTCGGTGCTGACGCCGGTGACGCAGCCTGCTGGCGGTGTGGGTGTGCGCATCGAAGGTGTGTTGGGATCACCAGTGCGAGCAGCCGCCAGTGGTCGGGTGGTGTATCAAGGCGCCGGTCTACGCGCGTACGGGCGCTTGCTGATTATTAAGCATGATGAGCTGTGGTTATCCGCTTACGGATATAACCAAGAGGTGTTAGTGGCGGAGGGCGATCGTGTGCGCGAAGGTCAGCAGATTGCCACCATGGGTGAAGGGCCAGGGCATCAGGCGATGCTGTACTTTGAGATTCGTCTCAATGGTCGTCCAGTCGATCCGTTAGCGCAGTTACCACCGTGGCGGGCTAAACCGTGATATCGATACGACCGATTAGGCCGCGAAGATCACAGCCAATAGCACTGCGCGGTCATCGCTGGCGAGCAGATTATAAGTGCGTGCCGCAGCGCCTAGAGTCATCACTTCGAGGCCAATTCCGTGCGACGCTGCGTGCGCGAACAGGGTGGCGTCTGGCCACAGGGCAGTACTACCGGTGGCCAGTAACAGTATCGATACCTTGAGCGCAATGATCGGTTCCAGTGAAGCAGGCGTGAGCTCAGCCACGGTGCGTACCGCCCACGGCTGCCACTGGGTGGGTGTGATGAGCGCGCTCTGGGTGATGAGTTGATCCGCCACCGTCATGCTGTCGATCGCATAACGGGTCACGAGGAGGGGCGCTTTGGGCGGTGTGTGGGCCACGGTCATCGCGCTAAGATACCGCATTCATGAGTCATCTTTACGTAGCGGTCACCGATCTGGATGGTTTGGCATTAGGGGCGGGCGCACCGCCGTGGCCTTTGGCCGCGCGCCTATTAACGCGCGCTGATCGACGCGTGCTTGGGATCCCATGGCGAGAATGGGTGTTGGCAAAGGCTGGATTAACGGTCATAGGCGACGGTTTGCCGATCGCCGCCCAGCTGGCGCAGGCCGCGGGGCAGGTGGATGTGCCTACCGGTGGTTGGTGGCTAGCCAGTCCCTTGCGTTTGACGCCCGGCATGAGCCATGTGCAGGTAGATCCTCGCGGCCTACTCACGCAGTCAGCAGCCACTCGCCAACAGTTAGTCGCTGATTTCGCGCGGAGCTGGCCTGATCCGAGCGTGCGATTGCAGGACACGCCCTCAGGGCTTTTAGTGGCGGTGAGCCCTGCACTGCGGGCACACAGTGTCGATCCTGCCTCCTATGCCGGACGTCGGTTGGATGAGATGACGGTGACAGGGCCTGACGCTGGGGCGTTGCTGCGTTTAATGACGGAGCTGCAAATGTGGCTACATCAGCGCGCTATCCCCAGTGAGCAGGGTGTTGATGTGAATGCCTTCTGGCTATGGGGTGGCGGTGGCGGGTGCGTACAGGGTGATGCACAGTGGCCAGTGCTTGCGAGCGCTGATCCTTGGCTACAGGTGCTCTCTACCTCGCAGCCCGTTTTAAGGTGTACTGACCGGATAGAGACGTGGAGTGTGCAGGTGGCGTTGGCGTCAGGAACCAGTTGGCAGGAGATGGAGGCCCAGTGGTGGCGCACGCTATCGATAGACTTGATGCGTGGCCAGTGGCAGGGTGCGATGATCTATCTGGATGGCGTCGAATATCAGTTATCGCGTAGGCAGTGGCTACGGGTTTGGCGCCGCCTGCGTGCACTAGGAGATCGAGGATGATATCCGTGCGCCCCATTAGCCGGCGCGAAATGCCTGGCGATGTAGACCTGCCGGGTCTAGATCCTTTGCTCGCTCGTATTTACGCATCACGTGGCGTGCGCTCATTGGGTGATCTCGGTTTGGCGCTGGACGGCTTGTTACCGATACGTAGCTTAGACGGTGTCGAGGCGGCCGCTTTGTTGCTGGCGGCGGAGTGCGCAGCCGGCGGCCGCGTTTTGGTGGTGGGTGACTATGATGCGGATGGGGCGACCGCCAGTGCGTTGATGGTGCGTGCGCTGCGCTCCTTTGGTTTTGCGCATGTCGATTACTTAGTGCCTGATCGCTTCATCTATGGTTATGGGCTCACCCCGGGCATTGTCGAGCTAGCACGGGCACGTTCGCCGACGCTGCTGGTGACCGTGGACAACGGCATTTCTAGTCTAGAAGGGGTGGCGGCGGCTCGCGCCTTAGGTATGCGGGTATTGATCACAGACCATCACCTACCGGGAGATACGTTGCCCGATGCGAATGTGATTGTGAATCCCAACGTGCGGGGTGCTCAGTTTGCAAGCGGCGCGCTCGCAGGTGTCGGCGTGGCGTTTTATGTGATGGCAGCACTCGCCCGTCACTTGCAAAAACCGATGGCCTTAGTGACCGGCTTGTTGGATCTGGTCGCCTTAGGCACGGTAGCGGATGTGGTGCCACTGGATCGCAACAACCGTATCTTGGTGCAGTCGGGACTGGAGCGCATTCGCGCCGGTCGTTGTGTGCAAGGAATTCGTGCCCTGGCGCAGATCGCTGGGCGTACGACATCGGCCATTGGCACCACCGATTTGGGTTTTTTCATCGGCCCGCGCCTCAACGCAGCGGGGCGTATGGACGATATGTCGATTGGGATTGAATGCTTGTTGACGGATGACCCGCTACACGCAGATACGCTTGCCAAGCAGTTAGATGTATTGAATCGCGAACGTCGAGTCACGGAAGCGGTGATGCAAGAGCAGGCGCGTGACATTGTCGCTAGGCTTAACTTAGACGAGCCTGGCATTGCTTTGCCAGGGGCGCTTTGTCTTTTTGATGAGCAATGGCATCAAGGTGTGGTTGGCTTAGTCGCCTCGCGAGTCAAAGAGCAGGTGCATCGGCCGGTCATCGCCTTTGCGGGTGCTGACGGGGGTTTGGCGCGTGGCTCAGCTCGGTCTGTGCCCGGCATTCATATCCGTGACGCACTAGAGGCCGTCGCCACGCAAAAGCCCGGCCTGATTGACAAATTTGGCGGTCATGCGATGGCGGCTGGCCTGACCTTGTCGGCTAAGCGCATCAAGGAGTTTAGTGCACTGCTCTCTGCGGAGATTGCGCGTCGCGCTTCACCGGGAATGTTAGAAGGGCGGCTTTACACGGACGGTGCCTTGCAGACGACGGATCTGGTCTTGGAGACTGCGGAGCGGCTGCGCACTGCAGGCCCTTTTGGCTCAGGCTTTCCTGAACCGACCTTTGATGGCGAATTTACGGTGGTCGAGGCGCGCGTCTTAGGTGAGAGTCACCTAAAGTTATGGGTACGCTTGGCATCCGCATCCGTGCCGATAGAGGCGATCGCTTTTGGGTGGATGCTGCGTCCTGGCCATCAAGCCCCAAAGGTGCATGCAAAAATACGGGCGGTCTATCGCTTAGACGTCAATGAATACATGGGTAAGCGTCGGCTTCAGCTGTTGTTAGAGGATGTGGTGGTGCTACCGGATTAGGGCGGCGCTCTGGTCTGCGGCTGCGCAGGCGAAGCATGCTAAGATTGCCGCCTATTTTGACTGTAGTGACCGCTATGACCGCTGACGCCATGCCTTTGATCGCCCCCATTCGGCGCACCTTGCTTGATCTACAAGATCGCTTGGCTACCCTACGGGGGTATCTTTGAATACGATCGCAAGAGTGAGCGTCTAGCCGAGGTCACGCGCGAATTAGAAGACCCCAAAGTGTGGGAGAACGCTGAGCGCGCGCAAACGCTCGGCCGCGAGCGAGCCCAACTAGATAACCTCACGGGACGCTTAGATCGCGTCCGCAGTGGCATCCTCGCATCCCTAGAATTGTTGGAGCTGGCGGAAGCAGAAAGCGAGGCTTCGCTGGTGGTTGAGGTGGAGCGAGACTGCGGACAACTCGAGCGGGATGTCAAAACGCTGGAGTTTCAGCGCATGTTCCCGGGGCAAATGGATCCACACAACGCGTATATGGATATCCAAGCGGGTGCGGGTGGTACAGAAGCGCAGGACTGGGCGCAAATGCTGCTGCGCATGTATGGTAAGTGGGCGGACGCGCACGGATTCAAAATCGAAGTGATGGATCAGTCTGACGGTGAAGTTGCCGGCATCAAAGGCGTGTCCTTGCGCGTTGAAGGCGAGTACGCGTATGGCTGGTTGCGCACTGAAACGGGCGTGCACCGTTTGGTGCGTAAGTCACCATTCGATTCGGGTAACCGTCGGCATACCTCTTTCGCCTCCGTGTTTATCTCACCGGAAGTGAATGATGATATTAATATTGAAATCAATCCGGCGGACCTTGAGGTCGATACCTTTCGCTCGAGCGGCGCAGGTGGTCAGCACGTGAACAAGACGGAGTCTGCAATTCGCATCAGGCATATGCCAACGGGAATCGTGGTGAGCTGTCAAAGTGAGCGTAGTCAGCATAAGAATCGTGGCACTGCGATGAAAATGCTGAAAGCAAAGATGTATGAACTCGAGTTCAATAAGCGCAACGCGGCGGCCAAGGTGCTTGAGGACTCCAAGTCTGATGTGAGCTGGGGTAACCAGATTCGTTCTTACGTGCTCGATCAGTCGCGTATCAAGGATCTACGTACCGGCGTCGAAGTCGGTAATACGGGTGCGGTTCTGGATGGTGATCTAGACGCTTTTATGGAAGCTAGCCTGAAGATGGGGTTGTGATCATGACCGACGAAACGACAAGCATGCAGGCGGATGGTGTGCCGATTGATGACAACAAACTCATCGCAGAGCGGCGCGAAAAACTGCAGGCCTTGAAGGCGCAGGGTCAGGCATTTCCAAATGACTTTCGGCGTGATGCTTTGGCCGGTGATCTGGCCACTACCTTTGCAGAAAGAGCTGCTGATTGGTTAGATGCTCATCCCGTCACGGTGTGCGTTGCGGGCCGCATGATGGCGAAACGTGACATGGGTAAGTCAAGCTTCATCAAGTTGCAAGATGCATCGGGGTCTATCCAGTTATACCTACAGGCCAGTAGCCTAGGCGATTCCTATACAGCGTTTAAGAGTTGGGACGTTGGTGATGTGGTAGCGGCTACCGGCACACTCATGCGCACGCGTACCGGTGAGTTGTCAGTGCGCGCGCAGACGCTGCGCTTACTGGTGAAATCACTGCGTCCATTACCGGATAAGTGGCATGGTCTGACCGATACCGAGAGTCGCTATCGGATGCGCTATGTTGACTTGATTGTTAACCCAGAGAGTCGTGCGGTGTTCGAGATGCGCACGCGCATCGTGCGCTACATTCGACAGTTTCTAGATGCCGGTGGCTTCATGGAAGTGGAGACGCCTATGATGCAGCCGATTCCGGGTGGGGCGGTGGCACGGCCATTTGTTACCCACCACAATGCATTAGACATCAACATGTATTTGCGCATAGCGCCTGAGTTGTATCTTAAGCGCTTGGTGGTTGGTGGCTTCGAGCGTGTCTATGAAATCAACCGAAACTTCCGCAATGAGGGACTCTCGACGCGTCACAATCCTGAGTTCACCATGCTCGAGTTATATCAGGCATACGCTGCCTATGAAGAGATCATGGAGTTAGTCGAGCGCCTGATGGTGGGGCTCGCCGATACGGTGGTCGGTCAACGACAGATCGACTACCAAGGCACACCGATCGATTTCGGAGTGCCCTTTAAGCGCATCACCATTGAAGACAGCATTCTTAGCGTGAACCCAGAGCTTGATCGGGCCTTGATGCGCGATGTGGCGTATCTGCGCGCGCAGCTCACAGCGCGCAGTATTAATTTTGATCAGGCGGATGGTGCTGGCAAGCTGCAGATTGCATTTTTCGATGCGACGGTTGAGCATACGTTGCAGCAACCGACGTTTGTCTATGCGTATCCCACTGAGGTATCACCGCTGTCGCGTTGTAATGACCATGACTCCTTCGTCACTGACCGATTTGAGTTTTTCGTGGCGGGTCGGGAGTTAGCCAATGGCTTTTCGGAGCTGAATGACTCAGCCGAGCAGGCTGCGCGTTTTCAGGAGCAAGTGGAGCGCAAAGACGCGGGTGATGTGGAGGCAATGTATTTCGACGCTGATTATATTCGTGCGTTGGAGTACGGATTGCCGCCGACCGGTGGTCTCGGCGTAGGCATTGATCGGTTGGTGATGCTCTATGCCAACGTGCCGTCTATTCGCGATGTGTTGCTCTTTCCACAAATGAAGCCTGAGCAGACATGACGCAATACTTAGACGCTTTAGGCGGTTAAAGCGTAGGGCAGGGGCTGTGGCGTCAGCACCGTGCCGTCTTCTAGCGTCAGTGGTTGCTGCAGGCGATCTATCTGTATGACGGCCAGCAGTGATAGGACCTGACCATGGTTCACGGCATTAACCACTTCACCTACTTTATCAGCGCCGTGTAGTACTGCGCTGTGCGCAGCCGGTACTGCTGTCGCGTGTCCACTGAAGCGCGCCAGGCGTCTCTTGATTCGTCCGAGATGCTGCGTACGCGCGACAATTTCTTGGCCGGTGTAGCAGCCCTTGCTGAAGCTGATGGCGTCGATCAAATCGAGATTCAACATTTGTGGAATCCAACTGTCGCAAGTGGCGTCTGTGATCTCGGCGCGGCCTTTTGTGATCAGGGCATGTGTCCAGGTGTCTATCGGGCCACTCAGCAGGACATCGGCCAGTGCGGGATCAGCCAGTGTGTGGGCAATCATGTCAGCGTGTGTGCGATCCATCGTGGCGCGCGTAAGCGTTACCTTGGCCCGCAATATGGAGCGCATCAGGTGCGCGTGCACGCGCTCTACCAATGATGCGGGCATGGCGAGTGCGATCTGCTCGGCCGTCGGTAGTAGCCAGAGCGTAGCGATCACGCGTCCTTGCGGCGTCAGGAGTGCGGCCGTTGTCGCCCGGTCGGTGGGGAGGGCGCGGGTGTCTTGGGTGATCTGACCCTGTAGATACGCTAAGCGGTCCGCTCCGTGCAGGACAATCAGGGCAAGTGGCGGTGTTTCGCAGTCTGGCATGGAGAAACTATACGGCTTAATTTAGGTGCTGATGTGACGCGCCATCGGTCTGGCTTTGGGAACGCACGCGTGTCAGGGCGGTCTTTGTGTAGATTATAGATTATTTAATTATTAAAATTCAGTAAGTTACGACTGATATATCATCTTATTTATATTGTAAAAGAAGTGCTGTTTCTGGGCTTGGTCTGCGAGTGGTGCTGCACTGCGTTATCTGGCACCATCTCGCTCCATGACACTGGAAAATAAGCAGATTGCGCAGCCCCCGGTCGCGCGCCCCGATCCGCCGGCGGAGACGGCTCTCACCCGCGCGCCACCCGCGCCGAGTCACCAGCCGGTGACTGAGGTGGGCGGTGTGGATGGCCCGGAACCTACCCGCTTTGGCGATTGGGAGAAGGGTGGCCGCTGCATCGATTTTTGATGCGCGCAGTGAACAACTTTAAGTGCCCAAGGAACTGATATTTACTATGAATGCGCCACGTCCCTTGTCACCTCATCTGTCGGTTTATCGTTTTGCGCACACCATGCTGCTGTCGGTGCTGCACCGAGCGACCGGTATCGTATTAACCGTCGCGTTGCTGGGTGTGGTCAGTTGGTTGTTGGCGTTGGCGGTCGGTCCCACGCCCTATGCGCAGGTGATGGTGTTGTGGCAGTCACCGCTTGGCTGGTTGGTGCGGGTGGGTCTGTTGGCATCGATCGCCTATCACTTGTGCGCAGGCATTCGGCACCTGGTGTTTGATAGTGGTTATGCGCTTGAAAAAGCAGCCGCGCGTCGCGCCGGTCAGTGGGTGGTGGGAGTGGCAATGCTACTGACTGTGCTCAGTGTCGTATGGATGTGCTGCGCGGGTGCAGCGTCATGACGTCGCGCAGCAAGGCACCGCGTCTTTTTGGGCTTAGGCGCACGGGTGCCGCAGGGCACTGGTGGCTGCAGCGTGTCAGTTCAATCGCACTGGCGCCGCTGTCTGTCTGGTGTGTGGTCGTATTGCTGAGCCACGATTTATCGTACAGCGGTGCACGTGCACTGCTCAGTGATCCTTTAGAAGCGACGATGGCGCTGCTGTTCGTTGTGTGTGGACTGCATCACTCGTGGTTGGGTGTCACGGTGATCATCGATGACTACGTGCATGGTGCCGTGGTCAAGCGTGCCGTGCGGCGTAGCGTGTTGTGGGCACATGTGCTTTTAACGGCCGTTGGCGTCGCGGCAATCGTTTCGATCTTAGGCGGAAGTAACTGATGAGTGAATACGAGTTTATAGACCACCGTTACGATGTGGTGGTGGTGGGAGCGGGCGGTGCTGGTCTGCGCGCTATTTTTGGATTGGCGGAGTCTGGCCTTAAGGTCGCTGGCGTATCGAAAGTGTTTCCGACGCGTAGCCATACGGTGGCAGCGCAAGGCGGTATTTCCGCAGCACTCGGTAACATGGGCCCCGATGACTGGCGTTTTCATTTTTACGACACCATCAAGGGCTCTGATTGGTTGGGCGATCAGGATGCGATTGAGTACATGTGCAAAGAGGCGCCCGCTGCCGTCCTTGAGTTGGAGCACTATGGTGTGCCGTTTTCGCGTACTGAAGCCGGGCTGATTTACCAGCGACCCTTTGGTGGTATGACCACCAACTATGGTCAGGGAATCGCGCAGCGTACGTGTGCTGCCGCCGACCGTACGGGTCACGCGATGCTCCATACCTTGTATCAGCAGGCACTCAAGCACGATGCCAAGTTCTTCATTGAGTATTTTGCGATTGATCTGATCATGCAGGACGGCGCCTGTCGTGGTGTGATCGCTTTAGAGATGGCAACGGGTCGGCTTCATCGGTTTTTAGCCCACCAAGTCATTTTGGCCACCGGTGGATATGGGCGCGCGTATTTTTCGTGCACCTCTGCACACACCTGTACCGGAGATGGCGGTGGGATGGTGGCCCGTGCGGGGCTGCCGCTGCAGGACATGGAGTTCGTGCAGTTCCATCCGACCGGGATATACGGCGCAGGCTGCCTGATCACGGAAGGGTCGCGCGGTGAAGGTGGGTATTTAACCAACGCGTCCGGTGAGCGCTTTATGGAGCGCTATGCGCCCAATGCCAAGGATCTGGCGAGTCGTGATGTGGTGTCGCGCTCCATGACCATTGAGATCCGTGAAGGCCGCGGGGTGGGCGAGCAGGCGGATCACATTCACTTACATTTGGAGCACTTGGGTGCTGAAGTGATTCACGATCGACTGCCGGGTATCGCGGAAACCGCGCGTATCTTTGCCGGTGTCGATGTGACTAAGGCGCCGATCCCCGTGTTGCCGACGGTGCACTACAACATGGGTGGTATCCCTACCAACGTGCAGGGTCAGGTGGTCACGGTTCGAAATGGTCAAGCAGAGACGGTAGTGCAAGGTCTGATGGCAGTCGGTGAGGCTGCTTGTGTCTCGGTTCACGGGGCGAATCGCTTAGGTTCTAACTCTTTGCTCGATTTGGTGGTGTTTGGCCGAGCAGCCGCTTTGCATTGTGCGGCCACCATGACGCCTGATGCGTCACATGCGCCGTTACCTAACAGTGCGTCAGATGCGGCGGTAGCCCGCCTGGATCAGTTGCGCCATCGTAAAGGGGAGCGCGCAGCCGCAGATGTACGACTGGAGATGCAAAAGCTCATGCAGTCGGATGCGGCAGTGTTTCGTACCGATAAAACCCTTGCTGAGGGCTGTGACAAGATGGAGCGCACGTTCGGCGCCTTGGCGCACGTGGGGCTCAGTGATCGGTCCTTAATTTGGAATACGGACTTGGTCGAGGCGATGGAGCTTGAAAACCTTATGCTGCAGTCGGTGGCGACGATCCATTCGGCGGCTAATCGTACCGAGAGTCGCGGTGCACACGCGCGTGAGGACTTTCCAGAGCGCGATGATGCGAAGTGGCTGAAGCATTCGCTGTGTTGGGTTAATGAGCAGGGTGTTCCTCGGATGGACTATCGCCCCGTGCATCTCAATACATTGACGAATGAGGTGGACGCAATTCCACCCAAAGTGCGTACTTACTAAGATGGCGATAAGCGAGATAATCAATGGCTGAATTCACACTGCCCGCGGCGTCACGCTACAAAGACATTCCAGGGACGCACCATCCTGCGCCGGCTGGCGCTACCCGCGTTGTTAATTTTCGAATTTACCGATTCGACCCCGATCAGCCGAATAAGCCGCGCATTGATCACTATCCGATCGATATGGATCGCTGTGGGCCGATGGTGCTCGATGCGCTCCTGAAGATTAAAAATGAGATTGACCCCAGTCTCACGTTCCGTCGCTCATGTCGTGAGGGTATCTGCGGTAGTTGTTCCATGAATATTGATGGCGTGAACACCTTGGCATGTACTAAAGCCATTGCTGATGTGAAGGGTGACGTTAAGATTTTTCCGTTGCCGCACATGCCTGTGATGAAAGACTTGGTCACCGATTTGACCAAGTTTTACGAGCAGTACGCGTCCGTTAAGCCTTGGCTGCAAACGGACAGTGAGGCGCCGGTCGGTCGCGAGCGTTTGCAGAGCAAAGAGCAGCAAGAGAAAGTAGATCGCCCATCGGCTTGCATTCTGTGTGCCTGCTGCTCGACGAGTTGCCCAAGCTACTGGTGGAACAGTGATCAATATCTTGGGCCTGCCGCGTTGCTGGCGTCTTACCGTTGGATTGTTGATTCTCGTGATGAGGCGCAAGCCAGCAGACTGGATCAACTAGACGATGCGTTTAAGTTGTATCGGTGCCATACGATCATGAATTGCACTGAGGCATGCCCTAAGGATCTGAACCCGGCTAAGGCGATTGCTGATATCAAGAAAATGATGGCCGAACGGCCTTGAGTTTGCCGCTTAGCGAGGAGGAGCGCTGGCGCCGCCTATGCTGGAGTGCCAGGCGCGGTATGCGGGAGTTAGATGTGTTGCTGGAGCGCTATTTGCTGACGCGCTGGAAGCTGGCATCGCCCGAGCGTCAAGCTGAATTTGTAGCGCTGTTGGAGCTGCCTGACCCTGAGCTGGCGGCGCTTTGTCTTGGGCGGGTGCCGTCCCCGCCGGTCTGGCAAGCCTTGATCGCAGAGTTAACAGGTTCCGTTAGCGAACTTTCTCCGTCCGACGCTGTCTATCCCCCTCAAGTGGGGCAAGTTTCCCCCGTGGGCGGGGATGCGTGACAGATCATCAAGATGACGCCGAGCTCGTGACCCGTGTTCAAGCGGGTGAGCGCGCTGCCTTTGATGTGCTGGTTTTGCGCTATCAGCAAAAGGTGATGAATTTGGTAGTGCGGTACGTACGAAATCGAGCAGAAGCGGAAGACATCACTCAGGAGGCGTTTCTAAAGGCCTACCGTGCGCTACCGTCTTTTCGTGGTGAGAGTGCGTTCTATACGTGGCTCTACCGAATCGCCATCAATACAGCGAAGAATACCTTGGTCGCCAATAAAAGACGTCCAGCTGAGTATGAGATTGATGCCCTCGAGCACGCGCAGCACACGCTTCCGGATGCCCTGCGCGACCATGAGACACCAGAGCGTCTGGCCTTATCTGAGGAGATTCGGGGTACGGTGAGTGCGGCGATGGCGGCGTTGCCATCTGATTTGCGTACCGCGATTGTGTTGCGGGAGCTGGATGGGCTGAGTTACGAAGAGATTGCCAGTGCGATGGATTGTCCCGTTGGTACGGTCCGCTCGCGTATTTTTCGTGCACGAGATGCAATTGATCGCCAACTACGCCCGCTGTTTGCGGGTGGACTTGGGCGGGCTGAGTAATGAATAGATGGCACACGATTCGTCTGATGACCTGCGGGGTACAGTGATGAGTGATCTGGTGAATGAGCAATTGTCGGCTTTCCTCGATGGGGAGCTGCCTCCAGAGGAAACCGCTCTGTTGTTGCGCCGCTTGGAGCGTGAGCCCGAGTTAGCGGACCGATTGGAGCGCTATCGGCGCTATGGCGATTGTCTGCGCGGGCACGGCGGTGCCGATAGTCGCGATTTAATGCAGCGCATTCATGCCCAAGTAGCCTTAGAGCCTGCATGGCAGCCTGTGCGATCGTCCTCCACCGTGCTAACCGGGTGGCGACGAACGCTCGGTGGTTTGGGTGTGGCGGCGAGTGTGGCGGTACTGAGTGTGTGGCTCGTGCAGCACGCTGCTGAGATCAGCCCTGAGCCGATGGCTAGGACGCAGACCGTACCCGCGATTACCCCGCATGGGCGTGAGCGCGTGGTGACGGTCGCGCCGACTACGGCACCCGCCGCGCTCATGGCCAGCAGTCGTGATGTGGGCATATCCAAGGAGCCGGTGAGTTACGTGACGCCGGCCGCCCGCAGTAGCCTACAAACGATTCCTGAGGCTGAGTTGGCGCGCTATGTGGTGGCGCATTCGGAGGTGTCGACGCCTTTGTCAGCACATGATGTGCTGATTCACTTGGTGGCGGATGCGCCTAATCAGGATGGTCAATGAGCCGACGGATTCATTTCCTGGGTGTGTTGGTGGGTGCTTTGGTGAGCATCACCTCATATGCTGAGGCGCAGCCGCGTGACGTGCTGGCGGCGATGAACGTAGCGCTCTCATCACTCAGTTATGAGGGTGAGTTTCTGCATATTGCCGATGGACATATTGAGCGACTGCGCATTTTTCACCGAGTGCGCGACGGTCAGGTGCTGGAGCATTTGATCAGTGAATCAGGTGGCGGTCGGGAAGTGATCCGTACGGGTGATGAGCTGCAGTGTTACCTGCCACACGAGCGTAAGGTCATTGTCGAAACCCGAGCAGAGCCAGGTAGTTTGCTCGGGACCCTGCCGGCCTTCGGTGCCGGTTTGGAGAATAGTTACCGGGTGGCATTGGGTAGCCGCATGCGCTCATTGATCGGTAAGGACGCGCAGCTGTTAGCCATCATCCCGCGCGATGCCTATCGCTTTGGATATCGGGTGTGGATTGATTCTGAATCAAAAATGCCCGTGCGCACCGATTTGGTGGACGCGCAGGGGCGAGTGCTTGAGCAGGTGATTTTTACCAAACTGACGGTCGGTGGCCCATTGGGTCCTGGCGTATTCAAGCCGGTGGTGGATGCTGCGGGCTTCGAACGTGTACGTCGTGGGGGCGGCACGTCCGGACAGCCGGTGGCCTTGCTGCAGTGGCAGGTGGGACGTTTGCCCCCCGGTTTTAAGCTTACCTCGAGTGGGGCGCAGTCGGCGGGTGACGGTCGTGCAACGGTCACGCACTTGGTGTTATCGGATGGTTTAGCCTCGATGTCGGTGTTCATAGAGGACTTGCCTTCACCCCCGCGTCAGGCGTGGGCTGGTCAGGGCCGTATCGGTGCTGCCTCTGTCTCCTCACGGATCGTTGCGAACCATCAGGTGACGGTAGTGGGTGAAGTGCCTGCTGGAGCGGTTGAGTGGGTGGCGAGCGGTGTGCGTCGTTGTTCTGGAGGAATTGGATTATGCCAAGAAACGCGGCGCCAATATCATGGCGGAAGTTGTCGGTTTTGGCCAAACATCGGATGCCTTTCATTCAACAGCGCCGGAAGATTCCGGTGATGGCGCCGCCCGCGCAATGACCCAGGCGGTAACGGGAGCCGGGTTGAAAATGGAAGATGTTGACTACATCAATGCGCATGGCACTTCAACATACTTAAATGACAAGATCGAATCGTTGGCGATCACGAAGGCATTTGGGACGCATGCTCATAAAGTAGCCGTCAGTTCCACCAAGTCCATGACCGGTCACTTACTCGGAGCGGCGGGAGCGGTAGAGTTTGCCGCATGTGTTTTAGCGATCCGCGACGGGATCATTCCCCCAACGATCAACTATACAACACCCGACCCCGAATGCGGACTAGACTATGTGCCG
>CAIYVA010000063.1 GCA_903929455.1 uncultured Pseudomonadota bacterium
CTCCTGACGGCCGATACCCTGGCTGCGAGGTCACAATGCGCTGCCCGTTCTGCGGTCACGACGACACCAGCGTCCGCGACTCGCGTCCTGCCGAGGACAACGCCTCGATCCGGCGCCGGCGCTTCTGCCCGGGCTGCGAAGCCCGCTTCACCACCTTCGAGCGGGTGCAGCTGCGCGAACTGACGGTGGTCAAGAGCGACGGGCTGCGGGAGCCTCTTGACCGCGAGAAGCTCCTGCGCTCGTTGCGGATTGCCCTCCGGAAGCGGCCCGTGGACGCCGACCACATCGACCGCGTGGTCAACAGTATGGTCCGGCAACTGGAGTCTTCGGGCGAGACAGATATCCCGACTAAAACCCTCGGTGAGATGGTGATGGGCCACCTGCTCGACCTCGATCAGGTCGCCTACGTTCGATACGCCTCGGTCTACCGTGACTTCCACGAGGCGGCCGACTTCAATGAGCTGGTCGGCACGCTGCGGCCTGGGTATCGGCCTTGAGCGGGTGGCTTGGAAGAAGCGATGGGGGAAGTGCCTGGGCGCGTCACGGGGCGCGATCGTCAGCATAAAGCCACCGCTCAGCGAGCTCTGGGCTGTTGCTGTACCGGGTGGCGAGGTTGCGGGCGACCATGTCTGTTGAACACGACTTTTGCCGGGTGCGCTCCCCATCCGTGACGATCAGAATCGTGTCGTCGGCGGTAACGCGGATGTGGCGGCGGGATAGTGTGCGTTGGGCGGCCGGAGTTGGGGAGTCGGCGAAGGGGCGTTCGTAAGGGTGCGCGGCTGAGGGTTTGGGGTCTTCGTTGGCGGTCACCCACCACGATGCAAATGCCGTGTCGCCGTTTAGCTTGGTCTCCAGGGCGACGGCGGCCTGAAGGCAGCGGCAGATACAGCAGCGCAGTGGCACTCCGTCCCGACTGACTGAGACCGTGACGTCTCTTCGTTCGACGCGGATCGTGAGCATTATCGTGTAGAATGAGACGTTGAAGGCATACTTGAGCTTTTAGCTGGCCTCAACTTGAAGGCATGCTGGAATAAATCTGAATCGACGCGCCGGTCTTGGTGTTAGTCAACTCGTTGAAAGCCGGCTGTTCTACGGAAAGCGTGCCGTAGACTGAGATGGTGCTGCTATCACCATTCTTGAGTCGGGAGTTGATGCCTATAATGATGGAATTGAGCGCGTCATCGGCGGGTGAGTTCGCCGCTTCAGTGGCGGCGCCCATCGGGGTGTTAAGGTCTTGCTTGTTCAAGGCTCTTCCTTCTGAATGTTACTCGCTGCTTGTACCGCAGGTGGTGGGTGAGCATCAAGTCTGTGGGGGCGGGACATGAGCATGGAAGGGCCGCTGCGAATATGTTCGCGATTGCTTCGTGTCGGCATAGAGGACTGTCCTCGCTAGGCAACAGTATTGACTGGAAGCTGCATCGCAGAATCGGAAAATTTCCAGCATCATCCAGATCATTGGGAGACAAAGGCAACGGGAATTGACGGCATCAGAGGGCGGCGACCGCCTCGCGCAGCATTGGCTCCTGGTCCCTATCCTCGAACGCGGCCTTGAAGTTGGCGAGCAGTGGTCGCATGTCGGCTTCTGTGGTCACTCGCTCCTTCTGCCCAAGCAGGCCACGTTC
>CAIYVA010000064.1 GCA_903929455.1 uncultured Pseudomonadota bacterium
CCGACCAACGCCATCGTCTCAAATAAACCATCGCCAAACTCGAGGCCGCGATCTAAGCCCTCCGCGGCCGACTGAAGGGTGCCGTTAACCCACCACATTAGCTGCGCTCCGCGCCTAAACCACGAATTAACCCACGCGCTTTAGCGCGTGTCTCATCCAGCTCCCGTTCGGGATCTGAATCCGCAACGATCCCGGCACCTGCCTTTAGACTGAGCTCACGTACCCCATTTAGACCCTGCGTGATGGTGGCTGTACGAATCAAAATATTGAGATCCAAAGTACCGTCCCGACCGAGATAGCCAAGCGATCCGGTATACGCGCCGCGCGCCTTTGCTTCCAGCGTTGCGATTAACTGCATGCAACGCACTTTGGGACAGCCGGTGATCGTGCCACCAGGAAACACGGCACGAATAATTTGACCCGGCGTCACCGCGCCACGCAGTTGGCCTCGCACGTTCGACACAATGTGATGCACATGCGCGTAGCTCTCGATACTCATGTACTCATCCACTTCCACCGTCCCCGCTTCGCAGATACGTCCTAGGTCGTTGCGCTCTAAGTCCAACAGCATGACGTGCTCCGCCTGCTCTTTCTTGTTGGCCCGAAGCTCAGCCGCCATCGCCGCATCATCTCCGCGCCGCGGTCGTGTGCCGGCGATGGGTCGTGTCTCCACACGACCGTCGCGCGAGGAGACCAAGCGCTCAGGCGAGGTCGATAGCACCGTCATACCCGGTAGCAGCGCGAGTGCCGCGAAGGGACCTGGATTGGCGCGGCGCAAATGTCCGTATAAGCGCGCCGCACTCGCATCACTGGCTAGCACCCCGCGCCACTCACGGGCCAGATTGGCTTGATAGATATCACCCGCCGCGATGTGTTCAAGCGCGCGCCTCACCGCGAGTTGGTAGTGGGCAGGGTCGTCTTCGGTGAGCACCATGGAGCCGATCGGCGCCAAAGCCGCATCAGCAGGATTGACCGGGTGCAAACAAGCCTGCAAACCATCCAAGGCATCTGCATGACCTTGCTCCGCCACCAACCACGTCTCCCCTGTCTCGTGGTCATAAATGGCCGCTGCGGCTACACGCGTCGCCACCGCGATTGGCAATGCACCGCGCGGTAGCGTCAGGCTAGGCTCGATTTCGGCCGCTAACTCATAACCGAGGTATAAGAACCAGCCTCCTAAAAACGGTAGCGTCTGCGTGGAGTCTTGCGGGATTTGCGCCTCGCGCCAATTATGGTCAAGCGCATCCAGAAACCGACCCAGATGCGCACCTGGTCCGCTCAGATGCTGATCCGCATGTAATACCAACGGCTCAATACCAGGCGTCGCCGCCAGCAAGAGGTCATAACGACCATGCCGCGTGCCAACGCTCGCGCTCTCCAATACAAAGGGATAAAGCTCAGGTGCTTGTTCGTGCGCCCGCAGCAGATCAGGGCGCCACTGACCGAGTGATCGAACAACGGGGATTGGCGTGTTCACAGCTCGCGCAGCGCGGAGCGACTCATCGCAATTTGCGGAAGACCAAGCTACCGTTGGTGCCGCCGAAGCCAAAGGAATTCGAAAGCGCCACGTCGATGGTCATCGCGCGTGCCGTATTAGGAACATAATCGAGATCGCACTTCGGATCAGGATTGTCTAAATTAATGGTCGGCGGCGCGACTTGGTCACGAATCGCCAACAGGGTAAATATCGCTTCCACAGCGCCCGCTGCACCGAGTAGGTGACCGGTCACGGACTTGGTGGAGCTAACCGCGACACGAGCGGCATGATCACCCAATGCGCGCTTCACCGCGATGGTCTCTGCAATATCACCCAACAGGGTAGAGGTCGCATGCGCATTGATATAGTGCAAGTCAGCGGCGTTCACACCCGCATCATTTAACGCGTTGTGCATAGCGAGGCGTGCGCCTTCGCCATCTTCGGGTGGTGAGGTGATGTGGTGAGCATCCCCGCTCATGCCGAAACCTGAAAACTCGGCATAGATCTGTGCACCGCGTCGCTTGGCGTGCTCATACTCTTCGAGCACCAACGCACCTGCGCCATCCGCCATCACAAAACCATCCCGGTCACGATCCCAAGGCCGGCTGGCCGCCGTGGGCTGATCATTGCGTTCAGACAGGGCCTTGGCCTGGCAGAAACCCGCCACACCGAGCGGGTTAATGGCCATCTCAGCACCGCCGGCGATCATCATGTCCGCATCACCATATTGTATGGTGCGAGCCGCAAGGCCAATGCTATGCGTCGCTGTGGTGCAGGCAGTGACCACCGCCAAGTTAGGGCCCTTAAGGCCGTAGGCGATGGAGATGTGCCCAGAAATCATATTGATAATGCTGGCCGGCACGAAGAACGGAGACACCTTCCGGGGCCCCTGCGCTTCCATCAGCTTCTCGTGGTTGGATTGGATGGTATCTAAACCACCAATGCCGGCACCCATGATGATGCCAAAACGGGCCGCGTTTTCCGGGGTCACCGTAATACCGCAGTCCTTAAACGCTTGCGCCGCCGCGGCGTAGCCATATTGCACAAAGGGATCCATGCGCCGTGCATCTTTAGCGGCAAGGTAATCCTCGACATTAAACCCACGTACCTCACCACCGAACTTGGTCGGATAGGCGCTGGTATCGAAGTGGGTGATCGGGCCGATAAAGCTCCGCCCCTCGACGACATTCTGCCAGGCTTCGTTGACCGTACTCCCCACGGGTGACACGATCCCGAGGCCGGTCACGACGACACGACGCTTGGACAAGACGCCTCCTCTTTACCAGTGGTGGTGGATTAATAGACGTGCTCGGCTCACACCGAGCACGTCTGCGCGGACATCAGG
>CAIYVA010000065.1 GCA_903929455.1 uncultured Pseudomonadota bacterium
AAGCTACGCGCAGAGGCCATCACACAAATGCCTAAGGTGGCAAACAACACCAACACAAAGTACTCGCCCTTGAGTAACCCCCGCTCAACCAAATAGTCCTTGGAGTACAAAAATACCGCCGCCACCACACCGCAGGTCATCAACTTTATGAGCTTAGCCACCCCATCGACAACGAATAGTCCACTAAAGGCCACATGGCTACCATCCGGCAACGCAGCCGCCATCACGGCCGTCCCCAATAACGCCAGCAAGCTCAACAGGTACGTCACTTGGCGCTTTGAATCGGGCAAACAGGCGTCTATCAGCAAAATAAAGCAGGTGGCCGCCAATAGCACTATTTCAGGGAGAGCCAACAAAAGATCAGGCGCGGCAAAGGTAGTCATGGCGTTATTCTCATTGCCTCACAGCTTGCTGGTCATCATCAGACTGAGCAAATGACTGAGCGTAGGCTCCATCAACTCAGTGAGCGGCCGTGGATAGACGCCCATCGCCAACACAGCAAGTGCCGACACACTGAGCACAAAAAACTCTCGACCATTGAGATCAGTCAAGGCCGAGACTTGATCATTGCCGATGGGCCCAAAGACCACGCGCTTAATAAGCCACAAAGTATAGGCGGCACCTAAGATCAATGTCATGCCAGCCACCAACGCAAACCAGAAGTTCGCATGGAAGGCCGCTAAGATCACCATAAACTCACCAACAAAGCCCGATGTCCCTGGCAAGCCCGCATTGGCCATACCAAATAGCACCATGAACGCACCGAACATGGGCATGGTATTGACGACACCCCCATAGGCGGTGATGTCACGCGTGTGCATGCGGTCATATAAGACACCCACACATAAAAACAGCGCACCGGACACGAGGCCATGCGAAATCATTTGCACCATCGCACCGGACAGCGCCAGTGTCGCCCCAACCGTGTGACCGGTCGCAGCGACGATCGCAAAGGCCAAGAAACAGCCCAACGTCACGAAACCCATATGTGCAATAGATGAATACGCAATGAGCTTTTTCATATCGCGCTGTACCAGCGCGATTAGCCCAATATAGACCACCGCCACCAGCGACAGGCCAATCACCAGCCAAGCCAACTCGCGCGACGCATCAGGCGTGATGGGCAAACTAAAGCGTAAAAAGCCGTACCCACCCATCTTCAACATGATGGCGGCCAAAATCACAGAGCCACCGGTCGGCGCCTCCACGTGCGCATCAGGCAGCCAAGTATGTACTGGCACCATCGGCACTTTGACCGCGAAAGCCGCGAAGAAGGCGAGGAAAATAAGCGTCTGTTCCTGCAGCGTTAACGGCAATCGCACCAATGCGGACAGATCGTAGCTGCCACTCTTCAGGTACAGATAGATGAGCGCAACCAGCATAAAAACCGAACCCAAGAAGGTATAGAGGAAGAATTTAAGGGTGGCATAGACTCGTCGCGCCCCACCCCACACGCCGATGATGATAAACATCGGCAATAACATCGCTTCCCAGAATACGTAAAAGAGTAAGGCGTCGGCCGCAGCAAATACACCAATCATCAGGCCTTCCATGATCAGGAAGGCAGCGACGTACTGAGCAGGACGCTTCTCGATGCTCGTCCAACCTGCGATCAGAACCAGAATCGTTGAAAAGGTCGTCAACAAAATCAGTGGCAAGGAGATGCCATCCACACCCAAGTGATAGGTCGAGTGTAACCCTGGGATCCACGTCACCTGTTCATTGAACTGCAGCGCCGCACTATGCACGTCAAAACCCAGATACAAAGGAACCGCTGCCGCACAGGTGAGCACGGCGACAGCCAGCGCCAGCCACCGCGCCAGCGCCGCCCGCTGATCTCCCAGCAGCATGACCAACACGCCACCCACGACAGGGAACCAGGTCAGCACACTGAGCAAAGGAAAATTCATCGTGTCAGTTCCCTATTCATGTGACTTAGGCCCGCCATAGGAACCAGGCAAGTACGCTCGCCAGCCCTATGATCATCACAAAGGCATAGTGGTAGAGATAACCCGACTGCAAACGGCGCGTGGCGTGAGCAAGCCAATCAACCGTTTTTGCAGAACCATTGACCAAGGCGCCATCAATCAGCCACTGATCCCCTACCCGCCAGAAAGCCTGACCCAGCAAACGACTACCGCCAGCCAAGACCTGTTGGTTAAACCAATCAAAGCCATATTTATGCTCGAGTATCGAAAGCACAGGCCCCAATCGGGCTGTGATCTTGGCAGGCCACTCTGGCCGCTTGAGATAAAAAAGCCATGCCAGTGCGACGCCAGAGGCCGCCAAATATAAGGTGGGGGCTTCAAAGGCTTCTAACAAGAAACGCCATGGGCTCTCAAAATGATGCCCTAAGTGACCTAAGACGTCATGCGCAGGCGCCACCGTAATGACGCCATCAAAGAAGCCACCAAACAGCACTGGACCCACCGTGAACCAGCCGATGAACACCGAGGGAATGGCCAACAACACCAACGGCAAGGTCACCACCCACGGGCTCTCATGCAGATGTTCGCGCGTATGCGCATCCATGCGTTCCGTGCCATGGAAAGTCATAAAAATCATGCGGAACGTGTAAAACGCCGTGATAAACACACCCGCTGTGACACACCACTGCGCATAACACGCACCGACCGCATGCGATTCGCCAACCGCCTCAATCAGCGCATCTTTGGAGAAGAAGCCGGAAAAGCCGGGGAACCCGATTAAGGCCAGCGCACCGAGGAGTGACGTGACATAGGTGATGGGCAAGTACTTTCGTAACCCACCCATGCGGCGCATGTCCTGCTCATGATGCATCGCCACAATCACCGAGCCCGCACCTAAAAACAGCAAGGCCTTGAAAAAAGCATGTGTCATTAAGTGGAAAATGGCAGCCGAGTACGCCGACACCCCAAGGGCAACTGTCATATAGCCCAACTGCGACAGCGTCGAATAGGCAACAACGCGCTTAATGTCGTTAGCCACCATACCCAAGAAACCCATAAACAGTGCCGTCGTCGCACCAATCACCAACACCACACTGAGAGCGGTTGGTGATAATTCGAACAGCGGCGACATGCGAGCCACCATGAAAATACCGGCCGTCACCATGGTCGCGGCATGAATCAAAGCAGAGATCGGCGTCGGCCCTTCCATCGAGTCAGGGAGCCATACATGCAAAGGCACCTGCGCTGACTTACCCATCGCACCGATGAATAAGCAGATACAAATGACCGTCATCGCATTCCAGGCATGGCCATTAAACAGCACCAAACTGTGTTTCAAAATCTCTGGCGCCGCTTGAAAGGCATCGCTATAAGCCAAGGAACCCGTGTAGTGCACCACGCCGGCAATGCCTAACAGAAAGCCCAAGTCTCCGACTCGATTCACCAAGAAGGCTTTCATATTGGCGAAAATAGCAGATGGTCGCGTGAACCAAAAACCGATCAACAGGTAAGACACCAAGCCGACCGCTTCCCAGCCAAAAAAGAGCTGCAGGAAGTTATTGCTCATCACCAGCATCAGCATGGCGAATGTAAACAGCGAAATGTATGAGAAAAAGCGCTGATAGCCTGGATCGTCATGCATGTACCCAATCGTATAGATGTGCACCATCAGCGATACAAAGGTCACCACCACCATCATTAAGGCAGTGAGATGATCGATCAGAAAGCCGATCTGCATACTCAAGCCGTCGGAAACAAGCCAGGTGTATACCGTCGCGTTATAGCGAGGGGCGCCCTCAAACACCTGCCCGTAAAACACCCACAGCGACAATGCCAAGGCGGTGGCGACACCCAGTATCGTCACGCAGTGCGCGCCCACGCGCCCGATCCACTTGCCAGCAAGGCCGGCAAGCAGCGCTGCCAACAAAGGCGCCAAGGGAATCGCGAGATAGATCTGTTCCATCATCAGCCTCGCATCCGATTCAGACTATCGACATTGATGCTGCGCCGCTCTCTAAACAGCACCACCAAGATTGCCAAACCAATCGCCGACTCAGCGGCCGCGACCGTCAGAATAAAGAACACGAACACTTGGCCATTCAAATCACCGAGCCAGCGACTAAACGCGACGAAGTTGAAGTTAACGGCCAAGAGCATCAGCTCAATGCACATCAAAAGCACAATGACATTCTTGCGATTCAAGAAGATGCCCGCGACGGCGATACTAAACAGCACCCCAGCCAGCACCAAAAAATGTGGCAAGCCGATCATCGCACTTGCTCCGAGTCCACTTTCATGACCCGCACTCGGTCCTGCCAGCGCACCGCCACCTGCGCTGCGATATCCTGCTGCTTGTAGCCTGCACGCTTACGCATGGTGAGGCTAATAGCGCCCACAATCGCCACCAACAGCACGACCGCCGCTAACTGAAACGGCAGCAGATAGTCCGTGTACAGCACAGCACCTAAGGCTTTGGTATTGGAGAAGCCAGCAGGCATCGCCGGCGCCCATACCGACAGATCGATCCCGAGGTGTCGCACCCACACGACGTAGGTGATCTCAGCCACCATGATGGCCGCCACCAGCACGCCCAGTGGCGCGTAACGGGTGAAGCCCTCTCTCATTTGCGCAATATTGATATCCAACATCATGACGACAAACAAGAACAACACCATCACGGCGCCCACATAAACCAGCACCAGCACAATCCCTAAAAACTCTGCCTGCAACAGCAACCACAGCGCCGCACTATTAAAAAAAGCGAGCACCAATGACAGCGCGGCATGCACTGGATTTTTACACAGCACCACACCCAGTGCGGCGCCCACCAGCACAGATGCAAACACATAAAAGAGGATCGTCGTTAACACATCAATACTCCACAGCGCTCAGCGGTACGGCGCATCAGCGGTCTTATCCGCAGTAATCATGGCCTGAAATCGATCACCGACCGCCAACAACTTGTCTTTGGTCATGATGTTCTCACCGCGGTTTTCCATGTGGTACTCATGAATACGCGTCTCAACGATGGCATCCACTGGGCAGGCCTCTTCACAGAAACCACAATAGATGCACTTAAATAAATCGATGTCATAGCGTGTCGTACGACGCGTCCCATCTTTGGACACATCCGATTCGATGGTGATCGCAAGCGCCGGACATACCGCCTCGCATAGCTTGCAAGCAATGCAGCGCTCTTCACCATTTGGGTAACGACGCAAGGCGTGCAGACCACGATACCGCACCGACTGAGGCGTCTTTTCTTCCGGGTAATGCACCGTAAACTTAGGCTTCCACATGTACTTGAACGTGAGGCCAAGTCCGGACAGCAGCTCGCCGAGCAACAGTGTTTTAGTGAGGTTACGAAGTGATGCCACGGTACTGTCCTTTAACCCACGGCCCACGGGCCCACATGGAACCACGCTAAGCCACATTCCACACCAATCCACACAATGGTGAGTGGAATAAAGACCTTCCAACCCAAGCGCATAATTTGATCGTAGCGGTAGCGCGGGAACGTTGCCCGAAACCACAGAAAGCAAAACAAAAACAGCGCCACTTTAAGGGCCAACCAAATGAACGACGGTTGCGCAAATGCCGCGCTAGACGGCAGTACCCCTTGCAGCGGTGACAGCCATCCGCCTAAGAACATCAACGCTGCCAAGGTCGCGACCAAAATCATATTGGCGTATTCAGGCAAGGCAAATAGCGTGGCGAAGGTCGCTCCGGAGTACTCCACATGGAAGCCCGCTACGATCTCCGATTCGCCTTCCGCCACATCGAAGGGAGCGCGATTGGTTTCGGCAATGCCTGAGATGAAATAAATCACCATCAAAGGAAATAGCCACAACCAATACCAATGGCTGACGCCGCCACTTTGCGACTCAACGATGGCCGATAGATTGAGGCTGCCTGCCGCCATCAACACACCGACCAAAGCAAAGCCCATGGCGATTTCATAGGCCACGATCTGTGCGGCAGAACGCATGGCCCCAAGCAAAGCGTACTTCGAGTTGGCAGCCCAACCCGCCAAGATAATGCCGTAGACGCCCAGCGAGGTCAGCGCCAATACGAACAACAGGCCCGCATCAATGTTTGCCAACACAAAGCTCGGTGAAAAAGGCACGACCGCCCAGGTGGACAAAGCCGGCACCAAGGCCAACAACGGCGCCACCAAGAACAGCACCTTGTCCGACTTGGTCGGCACAATCACTTCTTTCAATAGCAGCTTGATCACATCGGCAAATGGCTGCGCAACGCCCTTCAGAAAAGGGAGCCCAAAAATACGAATCTGATTAGGCCCATGGCGCGCCTGAATAAACCCAATCACCTTACGCTCGGCGTAGGTCATCAAAGCAACGAGCACCACCACCGCCAGCATCACACCAATGATCTCTAGGACCATCAGAATCAGACTCTGAATTTCCGTCGGCAACTGCATCCAGTAATTTAAAAGCGTAGCCATCGATCAGTACACCGTAGCCGTTTGCTTGGCGATGCGCGTGTCTTGCAAGGCAGGTGCCCGACGCACAATCGGGTCCACCTGATACATCGGCAGACTGCGCAACTCACCCGCGATGGCCCCTGCGGTCTGCCACTGACCGCGATAGGTGGTATCCGCCGGCGCACCCACAGCCGCCCCTAGTATTTGCTGCAGCTCAAGACGCACCGCTTCGGAGGACTCATAGTCAAAGTTCTTCAAACCCAGCAAGTTGGCGAGGACGCGCAGCACCTTCCAACCCGGCCTTGCCTCACCCACCAAGCGTGCCGCCGCCACGAAGGACTGCCAGCGACCCTCCACATTCACAAAGGTGCCCGAGGTCTCAGCAAAGGTGCCCATTGGCAACACCACGTGCGCATGTGCAATGGCCTCAGGCGATGCAAAAGGCGTGATCGCCAGCACAAACTCAGCCGACGCCAAGCGCCCGGTCAAGTCACCGGAGGCGGTATCGAGGCCAGGCTCTACGCCCCCAAACAGCACATAGGCGGAAAGCCCGGCAGTGGCCATCTCGGCAGCATTCAAGCCAACCGCAGCCACCGGCGCCCCACCCGCCTCACGATGCGGCAGCACGCCAGCCAAGGCCGCCCCAGCGGCATTACTGCCGGTTGGCAGATAGGCTAAGGTGGCTTTTGCAAGGCCAGCGACCGCCGCTGCGACCGCACGAATATCGGCACGGGCAGGATGGCGCTCGACCAGTCCGCCCAACAGCAACACACGGCGCTCGCCTTGGCACAGCGCAACTGCGAGTGCTTGCTGTGCGCTCGTGGGCACAGTTGCACTGGCCAAAAGCGCAGGCAGTGTCTGCCCACTCGCCTCGGCAATGGCACGACCTACCGCACACAACTCGGCTACCCATGCAGTGGCCGACACCGCCTGGTTCACAGCCACGGGAAAGAGATAATCAAACGCCACGGGATTAATGAAGGACACCGGCGTCTGATGGCGAGTGGCCGCCTTTCTCACCCGATGCGCCAACAAAGGCGCCTCTTGACGAAGATCGGATCCCACCACCAACAGTGCACTTAACTGCTCAATGGCCTGCAGGTCCACACCGAGCCCTGGGAACACAGGATCAGCAGCCTGATCACGAAAATCTTGCTGTCGCAAACGATGATCCACATTGCTCACGCCCAGGCTTCGAGCCAATCGGGACAGCAACCAGGCCTCCTCGGTGG
>CAIYVA010000066.1 GCA_903929455.1 uncultured Pseudomonadota bacterium
CAGCACCCGCTGCCACCTCCGCCGCACCCGCCATGGCGCGCTGGAATCCATGGCTATGTAGATTGGGCATGCCAGGCACCAGCAAACCGGGCAAAAAGCGCCCGCCAGCCGGCGAGACATCGCGTGCCACGCCCACAATCTGCCCATCGGCACCCACCTCGACCACCACATGGCGGGCGAGTCCCTCCGGCAATAAGGCCCACTCGACTCGAAGCTCCATGCGCGCTCCTGTATATACAGGTTAGAGGGTGAGATACTAACCCTCCCGGGTAAGCTTTGACAGGGGGTGGGCTGTGTGGGATCAGTTATGGACCAATGTGCGCGTGGCCGAGGCCACCCCCCGTGGTGATGGCTTTACACTCATTGAGCAGGCGGCTGTCGGGGTCCACCAGGGTCGTATTCAATGGATCGGGCAAGCCCAAGCGCTACCCGGCGAGCCCGCGCAGTTGGCACGGCAGCACCATACCGGCGGTGGCCGCTTACTCACGCCCGGACTTATCGATTGCCATACGCATCTTATTTTTGGTGGCGACCGATCGCTGGATTTTGATCTGCGCACCCAAGGCCAAGACTATGCCGCGATCAGCGCCGCCGGCGGCGGCATTCGCTCAACCGTGTCACACACCCGCGATCGCTCGCCGGAAGAACTCTGTGACATCGCCCTACCACGTGCCCGCTCGCTACTCGCAGATGGCGTCACCACGCTTGAAGTGAAATCCGGCTATGGCCTCAATCTCAAAACCGAACTCAATATGCTGAAAGCAGCACGCTTATTAGGTGAGCGCCTGCAAGTCAATCTACAACCCACCCTACTCGCGCTGCACGCCTTACCCCCTGAGTTTGCCCATGACCGCGCACGCTTTGTCGATGAGGTGATTCACGAGTGGATACCAGCGGTCGTTGAGCAAAAATTAGCGGTTGCTGTCGATGTCTTTATAGAGCACATCGCTTTCACCTACGCCGAGTGTGCACGTGTGTTAGCCGCCGCTAAGACAGCAGGTCTTGCCGTCAAAGTGCACGCGGATCAGCTGTCCGATCTCAATGGAGCAGCACTCGCCGCTGAGTACGGCGCGTTATCGGCCGATCACTTGGAATACACCAATGGAGCGGGCGTGTCGGCACTGGCCGCCAGTGGTACGGTGGCCGTGCTACTGCCCGGTGCTTTTTTAATGTTGAATGAAACAAGACGACCACCGATCAGCGCATTGCGTGAGCAACACGTGCCCATGGCCGTTGCGACAGACCTTAATCCGGGCACCTCGCCACTCACCTCACTGACCCTAGCCGCCACACTCGCGCGCGCGCAGTTTGGGCTCACCGCAGCGGAAGCACTCGCTGGCATCACAGTGCATGCCGCCAAAGCGTTAGGCCTTGCGGGGACACATGGTCAGCTAACCGTTGGCCAGTCGGCTGATTTCTGCCTTTGGGATGCGACCCACCCACGTGAACTCACCTACTGGCTCGGACGGGCACTGTGTCACACCACGGTGCACCAAGGTCGAATCCGCGCACCACAACCGGCATCCTACCTACCTACGCTCTAATCATCAGGTCGAACCCATGCCATCAGCCACCACACATCCAAGGCTCGACTTCGCTAGCGACAACGTCACCATCGCTTCCCCAGCGATCTTAGCGGCACTGCAGACCGCCAACGTCAACTGCGAAAACTCCTATGGCGAGGACAGCTACTCGATCGCATTGAATCAGCGCGTGGCCGAGATATTTGAATGCGAGGTGACCGTCTTGCCCATGACCACCGGCACCGCCACCAATGCCCTCGCTTTAAGCGCACTGTGCAAACCGTATGAAGCCGTGTATTGCCATCAAACAGCCCACGCGATGACCGATGAATGCGGCGCACCTGAATTCTTTAGCCACGGCGCCAAACTCATCGGCCTACCCGGTGCACACGGACGCCTGCAGTCAGCCGATCTGGAATCAGCAGTGCAGTTTGCGCGCAGCATGGGCGTGCATCATGTGCAACCGGCCGCGCTCACCTTAAGCCAGGCGACCGAGTGGGGCACGGTGTACACGCCGGCCGATCTTCGCGCATTAACCGACAGCGCTCACCGCTTAGGTCTTCGTACCCACTTAGATGGCGCCCGCTTCGCCAATGCCTTAGTGCATCTCGGCTGCACACCCGCCGACATCAGTTGGCGCGCAGGCATCGATCTGCTGTCTCTCGGCGCCACCAAAAACGGCGCATTGGCCGCCGAGGCTCTGGTGGTGTTTGACCAAAGTCTTGCGGCCGAACTCATGTTTCGACGTAAACGAGCAGGCCACCTGTGGTCGAAAATGCGTTTCTTAAGCGCGCAACTGCTTGCCTACCTCACCGATGATCTGTGGCTCAATAACGCGCGTCATGCCAATGCACTGGCCACGCGATTAAGCCAAGGATTAAGCACACTCACAGGCGTGCGCGTGGTTCAGCCGGTGCAAGCCAATGAGGTTTTTGTTGAAGCACCCACGCGACTCATCGCGCATTGGCGCAAGGCGGGTTATCACTTCTATGATTGGCCTGCGCCCGAGGGGATGAGCGGCAGCGTGATCCGACTCGTGACCAGCTTTGACATGCTGGCCACGGATGTGGATGCATTGATCGCCAGTGCGACCCACTAGACTCACAGCGCATCGTCGACTAAACGCTGCAAAGCGCCCACGGATGACCGTAGGGCTTAACCCTGCTCAGGCAGGCGGTTGCGCCATTGAGCGTTTCGCCGCAAAGCGCTCCGGCAGTAAACCCGCCAACTCTGACGTCGTGAGATTACGCCAACGACCCGGCTCAATCCCATCTAGCCAGATATTGATGAAGCGCACACGTACTAGCTTTCGCACGGTATAGCCAAACACATCACACATGCGCCGAATCTGTCGATTAAGCCCCTGCGTCAACACGATGCGAAATTCATTCTTAGAGACAC
>CAIYVA010000067.1 GCA_903929455.1 uncultured Pseudomonadota bacterium
CGGCCGATGAATCGCGTCGGTGTCGGTTGGCTTTGTTCTGTGACCAGTGTGCCGTCTGCAGCGCGCCAGGCCGCTAAGCCACCATCTAGGACAGCGACCCGGGTGTGACCAAGCCAGCGCAACAGCCACCACAGGCGCGCGGCATACATGCCATTACCATCATCGTAAGCAATGACTTGAGTGTCGGCGTCTATGCCGAGTGCGCCCAAAGTAGCCGCTAGCGCAACAGGGTCGGGCAAGGGGTGGCGTCCACTCCATGGCAGGCGCGGCCCAGATAGATCGTCTTCTAGATGGGCATACACGCTGTGCGGCAGATGCCCTTTGGCAAAGCATTCTCGTCCGTAGGCGGGATTGCCAAGTTCAAAGCGACAGTCGATGACTCGGAGCGTGGGCTCATGGATCAGGCCTGCCAGGCTCTGCGCATCGATTAGTGTTTGATAATTCATACCGGCTTACCTCTCAGCAGGGCGCAGTTTAACCCTGATTAGGCTAAGTGCCGCTAAAAACCACGGCCAATTATTTAAGAGCGGTACTGATTTAAGGTACATTGCTAGCCCTGTCGGCGACCGTAAGCCAAGGTCTTTGCCAGCCAACGCAGTGGCTGTTTTGGGTGAGATGTGGAGAATCATGAGCGCGCAACACAAAATCCATGTGGCCTTTGGCGGTCGTCTGATCATGGTTGGCTTTGGCAGTATCGGTCAGGGTGTTTTGCCGTTAATCCTAAGGCACATTGGCGGCCTGACTGCTGAAAAAATTACCGTAGTGACTGCTGATGACGCGGGCCGTGAATGCGCGGATGCCTACGGCGTGCGCGTGATTAAACAGCCGTTGACGGCAGCTAATTTTGAGCGCGTGCTCACGCCGCTCGTGCATGCCGGCGACTTTGTGCTTAATTTGTCAGTGGACGTGTCTTCACTCGCGCTCATCGAGTTTTGTGCCGGTGTCGATGCGCTTTATTTGGACACGTGTCTCGAGCCTTGGCCGGGCGGGTACACGGATCCATCAAAGTCACCTTCGCAACGTTCCAATTACGCGCTGCGTGAATCTGCGCTGGCCTTACGCAAGCGGCTATGTGATCGCGGTGCGACAGCCACTGCGGTGCTCACCCACGGAGCCAATCCCGGGTTGGTGCAGCATTTTTTGAAGCAGGCACTGCTCAATATTGCAGCGGATGTGGGTGTCGATGCAGGCACCCCCCGCGGGCGTGCCGATTGGGCTCACCTCGCGCAGCGCTTAGGGGTGAAGGTGGTGCATGTGGCGGAGCGTGACACCCAGGTGCCTAGCGTGCCTAAGCGGGTTGGTGAGTTTGTGAATACGTGGTCTGTGGATGGGTTTGTGAGTGAAGGATGTCAGCCGGCGGAGTTGGGTTGGGGTTCGCATGAGCATGCCTTGCCAGCGGATGGGCGACAGCATGATTTTGGCTGCGGTGCCGCGATTTATTTAATGCAGCCAGGGGCGGCTACTCGCGTGCGCACGTGGACACCTAAGGCGGGACATTTTCATGGGTTTCTAATTACCCATAGTGAAGCCATCTCGATTGCCGATTACTACACCGTTAAAGAGGGCGATCAGGTGGTCTATCGGCCCACGGCACATTATGCCTATCACCCCTCAGATTCGGCGGTGCTGTCGGTGCATGAATTTGCTGGCC
>CAIYVA010000068.1 GCA_903929455.1 uncultured Pseudomonadota bacterium
GACCTAGGTGCGATCACGGCACTCACCTCAGCCGCACACATCGCACCTAATCGTGAAGACATCGGGTGTCTACTGGCCAACAGTCTTAGGCGGACGGGTCAACTAGACCAAGCACGTGCTCTGCTGATTCAATTGGCTGCCAGTCATCGTCGCAGCGCAGCCATCGAATTTCAGTTTGCCCAGATCGATGAAGCGCAAGGAAAACCCACCGAAGCGATTGCTCACTATCGTCGCCTATTGACCCTCGCACCACAATTCACGGTAGGCTGGCTTAATCTCGCCGCTTTACTGGGAGAGCAAGAAGACGCCACCGGCGCTCTCGCCGCCAGCCGACGCGCGCTGGCACTAGAACCTGATTTTATGCCGGCGCTTGTTAATATCGGCAGCGCCTTAGCGAGCCTTAAACGTTACGACGATGCGTTAGACGTATTCAAGCAGATGCTCAGTCGCTCTCCACAGGATCCAAATCTGCGACTAGACCTCGCGCGTTGCCAATTCGCTGGTGGCGATACTGAAGCCACCCTACAAACACTCGCGCCATTACTGACGCTTCATCCGCCAATCCTAGAGGCGCATAGCCTGCACTTATTGGCGCTCAGCCACGTATCTAATGACCCCACGTATTTGGACCAGGCGCACCGCGCGTTTTCCACTGCGGCCGGTGCGCCTCATCCCACCCCTTGGCAGAATACAACGCGATCCCATTTGATGGCTGACGCTCCCGTCCGCCTGGGCTTAGTGTCCTCTGATTTTCGCCGTCACTCGGTCTGGTATTTCCTAGCACCACTTTTGGACGGACTCGCGCAGCATGGCGTTCATTTGTACTGCTACCACACCGACAGACGATCGGACGACGTGACCGCGCAGTGGCGTCGACAGACCACTCATTGGTGTGAGGCGAGCGCACTCGATGACGATGGACTGGCCACTCGCATCACTGAGCACTCGCTGGATGCACTGCTGTGTGTGGGCGGGCACACCACGCATTCGCGGCCAGCGTTATTCGCACGCAGACTGGCACCAACGCAACTCAGTTTCCTAGGCTATCCGGGCCCAACCGGCATTGCCAATATAGATGCGCGCATCACTGATGCCATCGCAGATCCACCAAAGGCACACGAGATGATCGATCGTGAGCAACCCTTGCGACTGGCGCCCAGTTACTTCTGCTATCGACCGATGCACACCGAAAGTGCGACGCTAACATCGGCTCGACCACCGCAGATCGTGCGTTTTGGATCCTTCAACACCATCCAAAAAATCACGCCGAGCACGCTGACCCTGTGGGCGAAATTACTTCAGATGATTCCCAACTCAACGCTCACCCTGAAATCTGACGGCTTAAACGGATCTGTCGGGCAAGCGCTTCGTGCCAAGTTCAACACGCTTGGCATTAACAATGACCGGATCACGACCCGTGAGTGGGCGCCCAGCCGAGAGGCCCACCTAGCGCTATACCGCGACATAGATATCGCTCTAGACACCTTCCCATACAACGGCGCCACTACGACCTGTGAGGCGCTTTGGATGGGTGTGCCGGTAGTGAGCCTGTCTGGAGCTACGCCTGCGTCTCGCATGGGGCACTCTATTCTTAGCGCAGCAAACTGCGCTCAGTGGGCCACCAACACCCCAACAGCGTGGCTCGCGAGCGCAGCTACCTTAGCCTCCGACTTAACCACCTTACGGGATGGTCGTCGACGACTTAGAGATCAGGTAAGCGCGTCACCCCTGATGGATGAACAATCCTATGTCACGCAGTTTGCTGCGCTGTTGCGCGAACAACTTCGCTCGCGCAAAGTTGCTAGCGCGCACAACTAGTCGGCTATCAATGACCGGCAGACAGCTGCGCCAGCATCGTCCTTGCCTCGTCCGCACCAGCAAACTTAGCGCCGCCAGCGAGCGCCGCTTTTAAACTCACCTTCGCCTTATCGCTCTGACCCAAAGCAACTTGAGCCAATGCGAGGTGATATTGGACGGAAGGCACATTGGCGTGCTCTGCCGCCACTTTCTCTAACAACGGCAGCGCGGTAGCGGCATCGCCATTTCTGAGTTTGGCCCATGCATAGGTATCCATGAGCTGAGCATTTGGGGTGGACGCAAAAGGCGCGGTCAGATCTAAGGCACGCTTAAGACTCGCAGGATCACTGTGATGCGCCAACAGCAGAGTGGCCAGGTTATTAGCGACCGCGTATGCATTTGGCGCCAATTTAAGCGCCTCTTCGTATTCCGTAATCGCTTCCTCTGCGTGACCACTGGCATCACTCAGCTGGGCGATATCAGCATGTACCTTGGCTGGATCATCCACTGTAGGCAACGCAGCGCGCAGTAGTTTGATTGCACCCGCAGCATCCCCGCGCCCCACCAACACATAGGCCAGACCACGATGCGGCAACCACCAACGCGGCGCACGGGCGAGCGCCGCTTTGAAGGCGGCATCCGCCAGATCAAATTTACGATCCGCCAACAGGGCTTCGCCGCGCAGGTTTAGAGGCAAGGCATATTGCGGCGACTTGCTAGCCACCTCGTCTAATAGTTTTAGTGCGTCTTCGCTACGCTTGGCTCGAGTCAGCAGACGCACTGAGGCCAGTAAAGGCTCCTCCGCTTTGGGATCTTGCACCAACGCTGCCCGATATTCACCCAAAGCAGCGTCCATTTTATTATTCGCTTCTGCGATCATGCCAGCGTACTGATGAGTTAACGCAGAAGCTGGATCCAAAGCGCGAATCATTTGCAAAGCACTCTCGGCGCCCGCCACATCGCGAGTGGCGAGACACGCTCGGAATAGCAAGGACTGTACCGCTTGATCAGCAGCACGCTCTTTAGAAATATTCTGTAGCAACCGCTTGGCAGCATCCGCTTGCCCCGTTTGCAAGAACAATTGCGCAAGCTCAAAGTGAACGCTCGGATCACTAGGCGCGATCTCAGCCGCGTGACGCAACGCCTCTTCGGCAAGCACTGGCTCATTGTTTCCTAAGTGCGCACGCGCCAAGCTGAGCAACACAGGCTCGGACATCGGCTGCTCACCAACGACCGCACGCAAGTCTTCTACGGCGCCTTTAAAGTCACCTTTATCCAAGCGCAACTGCCCGCGCAAAGTCAATCCATGAAGATCACGCGGGTTCAACTGTAGCGTCTCCGTCACCAGCGCCTGCGCTGCCGGCAGATCCCTCATCTGCCGCTTGACCTCGGCTAAGCTGCCACGGGCAGCGATACCACCTGGCTTCGAGCCTTCACGACGAATAACGTCTCGAAACACCGCCTCCGCCTTAACAAAATCACCATTGTTTGCGTACAACTCGCCGACTGCGAGGCGCAAATCAACATTCGATGGGTCAGCCGCGCTCATGCGCTCGGCTTCCTCTTGAGCGGCTTTTAATCCATGACTGCTACCAAGCAGGCCCAGTAACGCCGCCTTTAGATTCTTTTCCGTGGGTAGTGCACCGATGGCATCACGCAACACCTGCTCTGCTTCACCCATCTTGCCGTGACGGGACAGTAACTGCGCGAGGCGAACACGCTGCGCGCCATCTTTCGGATTTTGAGCAACCACCTCTCGCAAAAGCGTCTCAGCGCGCTCGGAGCGGCCTTGGCGATCTTCGTTTTCAGCGAGCGCTACGCGCAAGTCCACCGTCTTAGCGTTGGTAGAGATTGCCCCCTCTAAAAGTTTAGAGGCATCTGCCGCGCGGCCCGCATTGCTGTAGATGCCCGCAAGGCTAGCGACCGCCGTTTCATTGGTAGCATCAAGCTTAACGGCAAGCTCTGAGTCTTCTAGCGCACCGACATCGTCATGTAATTGCAGACGAGCAGCGCCACGGATTACCAACAGATCGGCGTTGGCAGGATGCGCTTCAAGCGCCGGTGACAGCACCTCGATCGCCTTATCCGGCATATGCGAAAGAAGATAAATCCGCGATAGCTCAGTACGGGCCTGGAGGTGATCAAACTGCACATCCAAGGTGCCCTGATAAAACTGCCCAGCCTCACGCAACATGCCAAGCTTCTGCCGAATGACGCCGTTGGCATAGCGTGCCCGCGGATCATTGGGCTCTAACTGCAGCGCATTACTATACTCAACCCGTGCCTTCTCTAAATTACCGGCGGCCAGGTAGTCATCGCCCTTCTTAAGCGCACGTGCTTCACGTTCCGCAGGCCCAGCGCACGCGGCGGCGCTAATCGCCAAAGAAGCGACCAAGAGGAACTTAAGGGACGCGCATTTCATAGAAAGCCTTCATTGATCTAGGTCACCACTGGATACCCTAAGCCAAGACGGTGACGCTTCTATGACAGCCCGGTCATTGGCGCGGCAAATAGGCCGGAAGAGCCCCCTCTAGAGACTCGGCAAAGGCTTCTAGCCGCCGATCCCCTAGACCGGGGTCTTCGGTTCTCCCCAATTGGGTGACCAGCCGAACCAAAGCGCCATCTGACCGACCGCGCCAGACCCCATCCCAGAATAGATAGCCTTTGACGCTCCACTCGCTGGTCAGATGACGTCCACGCTGGTCAAACCAGTAATACACCAGTAAACGGTCCGATCCCTTAGCGATCAATACCCGGTTAACCGGCGTCAGA